>CAYTXX010000028.1:0-13996 GCA_964442165.1 uncultured Desulfurococcaceae archaeon
GTACTCAGCTAGACTGAGGAGCCTCGCTCTTTAGGTTGGAGAGAGGTTAGAGCATTCTCCTAGGATAACGTACTTAACCCTCACCTAGCAGGCTATGTAGTACTTAACCGGAGCTGGCGAAGCAATGGCTTCCGCGTACCTATCGCTTCAGGCTTCATTAAGGTTTATAGGACTTAACCCGCATCCAGAGGAACTGTTTTACCCTGAAAGCTCTACTTATTCAAGGCGCGAGTCTCCAGGGGGTCTAGGTACTTTATGAGCAAGGAGGGGAACCTCCTATAGAAACTAAAGAGGACTCTTGGAAGTATGGTTTGAAGTAAAATCAGTTGGACTATGCACCTAGGTAGTCGTAGCTGTACTTACCTTACGTAAGCTATTGCTATATGGCTATCAACTACCTTCCTCACCTCGTCAATGAACCTGGTGGAGCTGTGGATTGCCCTTACTAACCTCTTCACGTGGGTTCTGCTAAGGCCTAGTTCCTTAGACAGCTTAGCTGTATCTATACTACTGCCAGTAGCTATAGCATAAGCTACCTCAGCTAAGGCGTACTTAGCTCTATCAGTTCTGGAGCAGAGCTTCGGGTACTTAGACATTACCTTAACGATCTCCTTGATTACCGCATCCCTAGGCTGGGGTACCCTACGCCTTAATACCTTAACCCTCTTCCCTAGGGTTAGGTACATCATAAACGACCTCTCATCTATGTAGAGTTCTTGCTTAAGCCTTACCTCCTTGAGGAGTTCTACGTACTTAGCTGATGCCTCGCTAAGCCTGTACGTAATGCTACCGAATCTCCTGAAACCCCTTCTCGTACCTACGTGGAGCTCCTCTAAGTCCCTGTAGGTTCCGTCGTTGACGTACACCTGGTCTAAAACAGTAGCACAAGCACTACACACTACTACCCCTCGACTCTCATCCCAGACTACCGTATCTACAGACCAGCACACTGGGCACCTCAAGGGTGGTCCCGAGAGGAACTGCGGGTTGCATACCTACTATACCTTTCTGTAAAACTGCTACCGCCTCTGGGAGAGGTAGTTGAAAGTACCCCTAAGCAGAAGCGCCGCGTACTGAAGTAAAAGAACTACCTTTTTAGCTCTTTTTATTCGTAGCTTACCTAATTTTCTTAGGCTTTAGGTATGCTTAGGGATCCTTACGGTAGGCCTGCTACTCACGTACGTATTTCCGTAACTAACCGCTGTAACTACTCCTGCGTATTCTGCCATAGGGAGGGCTTTAGCTATGCAGGTAGCGAGCTAGAACCTGAGGACTGGGCATTCTTTACTGATGTAGCTGTGGGGCTCGGATTTAAGTACTACAAGCTTACCGGAGGGGAACCTCTACTTTACAGTGGGTTAGATAAGGTCATTAAGTACATAAGGGAGAGAGGTGGGGTCCCGTCCATAACTACAAACGGCTACCTACTGGGCGAGCTTGCTGGGAGACTATCTGAGTCCGGAGTAGACCACGTTAACGTATCCCTACACTCCCTTAAGCCTGAGGTCTACTCCCTGATAACCGGGGTAAACGCCTTAGACCGTGTTATCTCCGGGATGCGTAAAGCCCTCGACTACGGTGTAAAGCTTAAGATAAACTACTTAATCCTTAAGCACAATGTAGATGAGCTAGTGGATGTACTCAACCTAGCGTCGGAGCTGGGGGTGGATGTAAACCTAATAGAGCTGATACCTCTAGATATGGATAGAGGGGTTTTCGAGGCTCTCCACGTAGAGCTAGACAGTATTGAGGGTAGCGTTAAGTCCATGGCCCTAGGTGTGGGTGTGGAGGAATTTCAGAACCGAGTAGTTTACACCCTTAAGACAGGTATCAGAGTGTACGTAATAAAGGGCTACGGTAACTACCTCCTCTGCGCTGGTTGTACTAGAGTCCGTGTAGGGCCCGATGGCAGGATGAAGTTGTGTCTCTATAGGGACGATGTCTACGTAGACCTAAGACCTGCGATAGTATCTAGGGATAGAGCCGAGCTCGAGAGGCTGATACGCCTAGGGGTTTCGATGAGGGTACCCTACTTCAGGAAGCAGTAGTAGGCAAAGCTAAAGCTTTAGTAAGCTTAGCTAGTAGGTGGCGCGCTAGTGAACGTAGTCTTCATAGCTGGGCCGGCGGGTTCAGGTAAGTCTACGCTTACCTCAACTCTCGCTACGTGGCTAGAAGGATTTGAGAGAAGCGTGTGTAAGGTAAACCTAGACCCAGCTGCAGAGCTCCTCCCCTACGTTCCCGACGTAGATGCTAGGAGGTACGTAAACGCTAGGGAGATCATGGTTGAGAGGGGGCTGGGGCCTAACGGGGCCCTAGTAGCTAGTATGGATGAGCTTCTAAACTACACCCCAGACCTAAGGACCGAGATCGAAGAGTGCGCTTCCGACTACGTACTAGTCGACCTACCTGGGCAGCTTGAGATCGTAGCCTTCAGATTGCTGGGCCCGAGGCTACTCCACGAGCTATCGAGTGGCTATAGGGCAGCTATGGTATTCCTAATCGACGCTAGGCTTGTCTCACGGGTCCACTCAGCCTACTCCTTACTCCTCCTAGCTCTCTCAGCTATGTATAGGCTCAACGTGCCGACCGTCATAGCTCTGAACAAGATCGACACCATCGCGGACCCCTCTAAGTATAGTGAGACTAAGCTCTATGAGAGGGTATATGAAGTAGCACCCATATACAAGCTCCTAGCTGAGGAGTACGAATGTGCTTCAGTAGCTACTAGGGAGGTGTTCATAGACCTTTCAGTATCCCTACAACTCTGCGAAGTACTGAGGCAAGCTATAAAACCACCTGTACCGGTTTCAGCTAGGGAGGCTATAGGTATAGACCTCCTAATAGCTGAAATAGAAAACTCTCTAGCATCCTACGGCTAAGACGTGAGCTACTCAATACCTCCGCTAGGTATCCTCTCTTTTATTGCCGCTTGAGCTGCTGCTAGCCTAGCTATAACTACTCTAAACGGTGAGGCGCTTACATAGTCTAGGCCGGCTCTGTGTAGGAACTCTATGGACCTCGGATCCCCTCCATGCTCACCGCATATACCTATCTCTAGCTTAGGGTTAGCCTGCTTACCCTCTCTAACGGCTACCTCTATTAACCTCCCAACTCCGTCTACATCAATGGTCTCGAACGGGTTGGACTTGAGTATCTCGTACTCTAGGTACTGAGGTAGGAACTTGTTCTCTGCATCGTCTCTACTGAAGCTAAAGGTTGCTTGGGTTAGGTCGTTGGTGCCGAAGCTGAAGAAGTCCGTCTCCCTAGCTATCTCAGCTGCCGTTAGGCAGGCCCTTACAGTCTCGACCATAGTCCCTATCTTAACCTCTAGGTCTACACCGAGCTCCTTCTTAACGTCCTCTAGGGCCGGTACTATGGACTTCTGCTTAACGAACCTTATCTCGTTGACGTGGGCTGTCTGGGGTATCATTATCTCAAGTACTGGGTTGTACCCTGCGAGCTTAAGTTCTGCCGCAGCCTCTATCATAGCTCTGGCTAGGTAGTAGTATATCTCTGGGTGTGTTATACCGACCCTCACTCCTCTGTGACCTAGCATCGGGTTATGCTCCTTCAGTACTGAGACCCTCCTGTAGAACCACTCTAGGTACCTAACCCTACTCTCAAGCTCAGCGATCCTACTCTCCGACTCTCCCCTCGACTTAGCATCAGCTATTGCTAGCTTAGTCTCGTAGAGCTCCTTGATCACCTCCTCCGGAGCGGGTAGGAACTCGTGTAGAGGTGGGTCTATCAACCTAATGACCACCGGTAGACCGTCCATAATCTTCAGCATCTCCTTGAAGTCCTCCTTAATCATAGCCGCTAAGGGCTTCAGATGCTTCTCCCTCTCCTCCTTACTCTCCGCTAGTATCACCCTCCTAAGAAGCTCTAACCTCTCGGGCTTCCTGAACATCCTCTCTATCCTGAGGAGCCCTATGCCCTCAGCTCCAAACTTCCTAGCTATCATAGCGTCCTCCGGTACATCAGCGTTAGCCCTTACCCCAAGCCTCCTAAAGCTATCAGCCCAGCTTAGTAGCTCCTCAAGCTCTCCCTTAACCTCGGGAGCTACAGTTGGGATCTCACCTAGGTAGATACTCCCGGTGTTGCCGTCGATCGTAATCCAGTCACCCTCCTTCACCATAACACTATTTACAGTGAAGAGCCTACTCTCGTAATCTATCTTCAGAGCCTCAGCGCCGACTACAGCTGGCTTCCCTATACCTCTAGCGACTACAGCTGCGTGGGAGGTCATGCCTCCCCTAGCTGTTAGTATACCTACAGCAGCGTAGAAGCCGTGGACGTCGTCAGGCTTAGTCTCCACTCTAACCAGTATAACCCTTCTACCCTTCCTAGCCCACTCAACAGCTGTATCTGGGTCGAAGACTACCTGGCCACTGACAGCGCCGGGGGATGCTGCTAGGCCCTTAGCTACTGGAGTCGCCCTAACCTTGGGGTCTATCATCGGGTAGAGGAGCTTAAGCACAGTCTCTGGAGGTACCTTCATTACTGCCTCCTCTTTAGCTATGATACCCTCCTTAGCCATGTCTACGACCGTCCTTACCCTAGCTAGAGGGGTCATCTTAGCTACTCTATTCTGTAGGAAGTAGAGCTTACCTCGCTCTACCGTGAACTCTATGTCCATAACGTCCCTGTTAAGCCTCTCCAGCTTCTTCCCAGCTTCTATTAGCTGCTCATACAGCTCCGGCATGGTCTTCCTCATCTCCTCTAGGTCTAGAGGTGTTCTAATCCCAGCTACGACATCCTCTCCCTGAGCGTTAGGTAGGAACTCCCCGTAAGGCCTGTTCTCACCTGTAGCTACGTCCCTGGTGAAGTAAACACCGGTACCGGAGTCCCAGCCCATGTTCCCGTAGACCATGGTAACTATGTTTACAGCTGTGCAGTCAGCTACGTCGGAGGTTATCCTATTAGCTATCCTATAGAATATCGCCCTCGGGTTCATCCACGACCTGAACACGGCCTTAATAGCTAGCCTTAGCTGCTCCATAGGATCCTGCGGGAACGGGCCCCAGTTCCTCTCAATAATGCTCTTATACTCCTCAACGAGGTTCTTCAGATACTCCACAGACCTAGCCCAGAGTCTAGGAGCCACATCCCTCGGGGGCTGCGTATCCAGCCTTAAGCTGTACCTCGGGTAAACCTCCTTAATAGCCTCAAGCTCCTCTGAGAACTTCTCGCGGGCCTCCTTCTTGAACTCCTCGTCAGCCTTAGTGAAGGCCTCATCGAACAGCTTCTCGCTTATACCTAAGACTATCCTACCGAACATCTGTAGGAACCTCCTGTACGCATCGTAGGCGAACCACTCGTTCCCAGAGGCCTTCGCTAGGGCCTTAACCACCTCATCGTTAAGCCCTAGGTTCAGTACGGTGTCCATCATACCGGGCATGGAGACTGCGGCACCGGACCTTACTGAAACTAGGAGTGGTACTCCATCCGCAGCTCCGAACTTCTTCCCTGAACTCTCCTCAAGCCACCTCATGTACTCCCTAACCTGCTCCATAAGCCCCTCGGGTAGCTCTAGGGAGTCTATGATAGCCCACGTCCTCTTAATTATCTCATCCCTAACAGTTGGAGGCGGGTTCTTCTCCAGCTCCTTAACTAGGGAGTCTATCTCAGCCTTCCTAGGTGCGTAGAACTCCTGGCAGGCCTCTGTAGTTATAGTAAACCCAGGGGGTACTGGTAGACCTATCTGAGTCATCTGTGCAAGTGAGGAGCCTTTACCGCCGAGTAGCTTCTTATCTCTCCAGTCACCTTCGTTAAAGGTGTACACGTACTTCCTGATAGCCATTCACCACACCATAGTACTAACCCAGTGCAGGCTTTTTAACGTATTCAACCCTAGCTTTAGCGCAGGTACGTATGAGGGGCTCCCTACACCTAGTACTTCACACCTACTACCTAGCCCTAGCCCTGATGATACTGTACGGCGATGCTATCAGTACTTCTAACCTTTTCAGCGCGCTGGAGCTAGTTCTAAGAGCTGAGACCCTACTACCGGTACTCGTATTCCTAGACGTAGCTAGAGCCCCCGACTGTGATCTAGGGTCCTGCAGGAGCTTCCTCGGTAAGGTGTGCTACACCCTCGTTAAGCCCTTCGTAAGGAAGCATAGAGGCTGGTACCACAGCTTCTGGGCATCTCTCTACGTAGCTTCCCTAACTACAGTACTTACCTACCTAGTAGCCCTCTGGTTAGGAAGCCTAGGTATACCGAGACCGGGGTCGGGCGTCTCCTACTCAGTGTTCCTCGCAGCACTATCGTCCTACAACCTCCACCTCCTCGAGGATGGGCTAACCGTTAAGGGTGTGGAAGTACTTGGGGTAAGGCTTAGGGGCTTCGCTAGAACTGGTTCAACGGATGCTCTAGTAGCAGTCCTACTAGTACTACCGTCATCCACAGCCTTAGCAGTACACTACATGGCAACAGCTAGAGCAGGTATATCAGCTACCGTAGGTGCTGCTGTACTCGTACTTACGTATGTAACTCTCGTACTCCTCCCTAGGTTAGCCCGTAGCTAACCCCTCCCCACTCTAAAGAACGGGGTCTTTGGTTACGAGGTTCGCAGCATACTTTTAAATCCCCATAGAACCCGCTCCAAGACCTAGTCTAAGGTTGAGTTAGACGGGTACTTACGTGGAGGTGTTGAAGTACTTATAATCTACGTATTCTACTACTACCTCGGTGGAAGTATGAGTAAGAGGAAGAAGGAAGAGGAAGAGGACCCGTTTGAGAGGATGAACCGCCTCTTTAGGGAGATCTTTGAGGAGTTTGACGAGGAAATAAGGCGGTTGATGAAGGAGATGGAGAGGGTCCCCGAGTTCGGTGAGAGAGGCTTTAGGACTATGGTCGGTAAGCCTTACGTATGGGGGTTTGAGATAGTCATAGGCCCTGATGGAGTCCCTAAGATTAAGGAGTTCGGCAACATAAAGAGGGTTGGTAGAGCCCCTAAGATAACGGAGGAGGTAGAGCCTCTTGTAGACGTAATCGAGGAGGGTGATAAGATTAGGGTAGTAGTGGAGCTCCCCGGAGTAGAGAAGGATAAGATCAGCCTTAAGGCATCCGGGAGGAGGCTAATAATTAGGGCAAGTAACCACAAGAAGTACTACAAGGAGGTTGAGCTACCAGCTGAGGTAGACACTTCATCAGCTAAGGCCAACTACAGGAACGGTGTACTAGAGGTAGAGCTAAGGAGGAAGAAGGAGGAGAAAGAGGAAAGAGAGATTAAAGTAGAGTAGTAGCTTTTAGAGTTTTCCTCAGCCTATTACGGCGAGCTCCTTCACTAGCCTACCGATCTTAAACCTCTCGACCGTTAGGTTGTTAGCTATTTCGATGTAGGGTCTCCTGTCCAGTATCCAGCTAGCTATAAGCTTACCGGTTACCGGCCCCATCATCATGCCGTGCCCGCTAAATCCAGCTGCTATGTAGAGGTTTTCGTAGGGTGGTAGAGGTCCGTAGATTGGGTGGTGGTCTGGGGTCATGTCGTAGTAACCCATCCAGTACCTTACTACGTTGATCTTAGCTAGGAATGGCAGTAGCTCTACTAGGGGTTTGGCTATGTGCGAGAATGCATCAGCTCTCTGCGAGTATATGGAAGCCTCGGGGGTGTCCTCGAGGTCCCTAGCTAGTATGAAGCTTCCGTGCTCGTTCTGGGTTATGTGGGGCGATCCAGGGGTATCCCAGTCTATTATGAGGGCCGACTTAATGGCCTCGAGGTAGGGTTCAGTAACTAGAGGGTGCCGCGGTACGTCTACTATAGGCACCTCCACCCCTACGGTCTTAAGTATCTTCCTACTATCCCCTCCAGCAGCTACTACGAAGACATCTGCCTCTAGCTCACCTCTACTAGTCACTGCCTTAGTAACCCTACCCCCGTCTCCCCCTAGCTTTAGTACCCTAGTGTAGGGTAATATCCTAACCCCTAAGCTCTTAACCTTTAGGTAGAGCTTAACGAAGTTCTCAAGGATGGGCATCCTACCAGCAGTAGGGTCGAACATAGCTCCAGCAACGATCCTGTAGTTTATACCTGGCTCTAGCTCCCTAATCTCGTCAATATCCATGACCCTAGTAGGTACCCCGTAGTCGTGGTGGAATCCTACGAGCCTCTTGAACACCTCGACGGTCTCGGGCTTACGGGCTACCCATAGGTAACCTCTCTGCTCTAGCTTTATCCCTAGCTCATCCCTTAGCTTAAGCCACTCCGAGATGCTCTCCTTCATGAGGACTACGTGCTCTGGTGAAGTGAAGGAGGACCTAAAGCACCCGAGGTTCCTTAGGGTAGCGCCACTACCTGGGTAGCTTGCATCGACTACCGTTACCTGCCTGATCCCTCTCTTAGCTAGCTCGTAGGCTATGAAGAGACCGCTTATACCCGCTCCAACGACGAGTACCCTCATCTCTTAACACCCCCCACCATTACCTTCATGGATACGGGGACTATCGGCGGTCTAATTCTGTAGTTAGCTAGTATCTCGTTTAAGTTCCTACCGGTAGCTCTGGCGAATACCCTAGCAGCTATAGCTATGCAGCTTCTCCCCTGACACGGTCCGAAGCCTAGTCTTAGGTACTTCCTGAGGAGCTCGAAGTCGTCTATACCGGTCTCGATAGCCTTCAGTATGTCGTCTAGGGTTACGTCGTTGCACCTGCACACTATAATAGCCTCCTTGGGCTTAGACACTACCTCTCCACCCATATCGCCCTCACCTCCATACCTAGACCTTTCGGGACCTTAACGGTTACTACATAAGTTTTATTCCTCTCCCATACCCTAGTTACAACCCCCTTCCCAACCCTCTCACCACGCCTACTGAGTAGTACTACCTCTTCACCTACTCTAGGTACCGGTAGGAACTCGTGCGGTAAGGTAACGTAATCCGCGTCCTCCTTAGATAGATCTACAACGAACGCTGCTAGACCTGGGCATACGGCTACGCATATCCCACAGCCTGTACACTTCTCCCAGTTTAACTTAGGTAGCTCTATGAGGTTCTCCATCTCTATAGCCTTAGTTGGGCAGTAGGGGACGCATATGTTACACGGTATCTTCTCCGGACACTCCAGTACCGCTACCGACCCCCTCCTAAGTCTCCACTCCGGTGGTAGTAGCCCAAGCCTACCGAGCTCCTCTAGCTCAACTACACCAGTTTCCCTGAACCTGTAGGACACCTCCATCACCCGAACAAAATCGGTGGTGGGAACTCAGACCTCAGCTTCTCCATCTCCTCCTTAGAGACGGTGACAGACTCCTTACCCTTCCTAGCCCTAGCGAGTAGCGGTGATTTCCTGTACTCATCCCAGAGGAACCTTATCAGCTTCTCCACATCCTCCCGAGCTTTAGAAGCTTTCGACGGGTCTGCCAGCTTCTCAACTATTGAGAGTGCCGCTATCCTACCCTCAATTATAGCTGTAGTAGCCTCCTCTATACCGGAGGAGTCCCCAGCTACGTAGAGGTTCGGTACTGAAGTCTCTAAGTCTAGAGTCCTCAGCGGGACCAGCCCACCTAGCTCAGGAGACCACCTAGCGATAGCCCCACACTGAAGGACTAGCCTAGTATCCGGCTCCAGCCCTATAGCTAGTAGTACTAGGTCTACGTTGAACTCCCTCTCCGTCCCCGGTACCGGGTTGAACTTCTCATCTACAGCTACTACGACGGCCTTCTCAACCCTACCGTTACCGTAGACTGATTTAACTGTGTGCCTCGTTAGTATCGGTATACCGTACCTCCTGATCTTAGCTGCGTGCACGAACCACCCACCTATCTCCGGGAGTATCTCGACTACCGCCTCAACCCTAACCCCCGCCTGCAGTAGCTGGTAGGCTACGATTATACCGACATTACCTGAGCCTATTACTAGGGCCCTCTCACCTGGTTTAACCCCGTACTCGTTCATTATTGTCTGTACTCCGCCAGCCCCTATAACCCCGGGTAGGTCGTTGTTGGGGAACTCCAGGTACCTCTCCTGGGCACCGGTAGCGGCTACTAGAGCTCTAGGCTTAACTACGTAGTGAGCCTCCCTACTAGCTACCCCGACAAGGCCTCCCCTAAACGCCCCGTAGGCTACAGACTCCCTAAGTACCCTAATCCTTGGGTTCCCTGAGATCCTCTTCAGGTACTCCTCAGCTATCTGGAAGCCCCTCATACCGCCAAAGAGGTCAACGCTCCCGAAGAACTTGTGGGTCTGCTTGAGTAGCTGACCACCTAGCTTAAAGTGCTCGTCAACTATGATCGCTTCAAGCCCGAAGTCAGCTAGCGTAAGAGCTGCTGAGAGGCCTGCCGGACCACCGCCAACAACTAGGACATCGGTATCTAGCTTCACCTCAGGGACCTCTAGGGACTCGATAGGCTGACCTACCAGTGGGGAGACCCACCCCCTTTGCCTCTCGACATTTATTCCATCTCTAGCGGGCTCTCTACAGGTCTTAACGTTGGGGACCCCGTCAACTACCATGAAGCAGCTACTGCACTTACCTATCATGCAGAACGGCCCCCTAGGTCTCAGAAGGGAGGGACTCCAGGATAGAGTGTCGAAGCCAACCGCGTAGAGGGCTACAGCAATGCTCTCGCCCTCGTAGGCTTCAACGGGTTGCCCCTCGAAGTAGAACGTAACCCTCCTACCGCGCTGGAAGCTAAGTATAGGGTGGTCCCATATACGTCTATCTACCGGCGATTCGAACCACCAAGTAGGTAGGAGCGGCCTTAGGTTATAAATTTTCAGCGGAAGTCCCGTAGGCTATAAACACTTACCAGCATCATCCGACAGTCTTAACTGTGGGAAGGAACGTAGGGTAAAAAATATAAACCCCTCTGTTATAGAGATATATGAGGTATCTGCATGTCGTCCAGGCCTCCATCCTCCCTAATTGCTAGAACCATTGAGAAGACCTGGAGCAGCTTCGCCCTGCTGATGGCTGCGGTAGGCTGGTCTGTTGGTGCTGGTAACTACTGGAGGTTTTCGTGGAGAGCTGCTAACTACGGTGGAGGTAGCTTCCTACTAACATACCTGATATGGCTGATAATAACGGCCTTCCCACTAGCGGTAGCTGAGTACGCTATAGGTAAGCTTGGGCAGGGAGGGCCCCTCCACGGGCCGTACAACCTAGTTGAGAGGAGTAAGAAGTTAGCAGCTTTCGGAGGTATGTGGATGGCCTGGGCTGACTTCATGATCATGTGCTACTACTGGGTGGTTACCGGCTGGATATTCTACTACATGCTCCACGCGATAGCCGGTACCTTCTTCGCCCCGGACTTCGACGCGAGCGCCTTCTGGAAGTCCTTTGGCTTCACGCCAGCGTCCCTGGGCGTTGGAGCCCTAATGATGTTCCTAAGCATACTGGTTACAGCGTTCGGGATAAAGGGCATAGGGCAGGTAGCTAGGTTCATGTTCCCACTACTCTTCATATTCACGGTGGGCCTAGCTATCTTCACATTAACCCTACCCGGAGCTGAGAAGGGGCTGGAGTTCTACATGATCCCGAGAGCTGAGGCTCTGCTAGACCCAGCTACCTGGATGCAGTCCCTATCGCAGGTAATATGGAGTATAGGGATAGCCTGGGGCTTCCTAATATGTGCTGGCGCCTGGATGAGGCGTAACGACGACCCAACCCTGATAGCCTTCGGTAACGTAGTGAACGACACAGCTGTAGCCTGGATGGCCGGTACAGCGATAATACCTCTAATCTTCGCTATCTCTGCAACACCCTACGAGGACATAAAGGAAGCTGGTACCGGGCTGGCCTTCGTGGTGCTACCTCAGCTCTTTAGGAAGATGGGTGTTGCTGGGCACGTCTACGCGGCCCTGTTCTTCATAGCGTTCTGGTTCGCAGCCTTCACAAGCCTGATAACGATCCATGAGGTAGCTCTGAGGCCCCTTAAGGACCTTGGCTTGAAGACGCCTTACGCAGCCGTAATCACCGGAGTCCTAGCCTTCGTCTGCGGTATACCGACAGCTCTCAGCGGTGCTTGGCTGGACTACTACGACACCGTGTGGGGTGTTGTAGGGCTCTCCATAGGGCTGGTCTTCATAGCCCTAATAACCTCCTACTTTACCGACGCGGCTAGGGTTAGGCAGGGCCTCATGGACATGGATATAAAGCCCTTCGTAAGGCTTGGGAAGTGGTGGGACTACCTAGTTAAGGTAAACATAGTGATACCGATACTGTTCTTCGTCTGGTGGATAGTCTACGGTGAGTGGATCCAGGGCTGGGGCGCCGGTCTGCACACGTACTACACGTTCCCAGGTATGGTAATACTGATCATCGGCGGCATCATAATGTACTTCCTAGTTAGCGAGTCAATAGAGGCCCAGACCAGGGGTAGGTGAGAGGTATGGCGTGGGTAGCGTTCTTCATATTAGCCTGGCTCTTCGTTATAGCGGCCCTCTACACCTGGTACAGAGCTGTTGAGAACGAGAAGAGGATAAGGCAGGTAGAGAAGAGGTGAGGAGCGTGCCCTCGTTCCCCTTCGAGTGGTGGATAGTACTGATCGTAACCCTTGTAACGACAGTGCTATGGCTCTACCCAGTGTACTACGTTAGTACTAAGCAAGCTAAGTCCGGTAAGTAAATTTAAGTAAGTATGTTAAACCTTTTTCCCTATCTTCCCCTACCTCCCTACAGCTAAAACCTAGCCCTCCCCCACCTCCTTGCTAGTTTCTGTAGGTGTAGCTAGGACTACTACGGGGCGTACCATTAGTACTCCATCAACCTTCTTCAGGTTCTCAACGAACTGGCGGACCCTATCGGACGGTCCTCGAATAGCTATGACAAGTAGGCAGGTCCTAGGGTCTAGGTGAACGTGGAGAGCTGATATAACTATGTCCGTGTACTCGTGCTGGACATCGGTTAAGAGGGCATCCACTCCCCCTACCTCGTGGTCGTAGAGAACGCTGAGGGAGCCGACTACGTGCCCGCTGACCTCCTTCCACAGGCTCTCAGCTATGTAAAGCCTTAAAGCCTCCTGGATAACCCTAGACCTAGCCTTAGGCTCCGTTTCCCTTATGAGTCTACCGAGCTCTACGCAGAGCTCCTCACCTAGGTAGATACCGAACTTACACCCACTACGGCGGGGCGTAGTAGCACCCATGGGGGAACGCTTACAGCTTTTTTACACTTCGCTAAGGGCTTTAAACCAGGACTTTAGTAGGGTAGGTAACCACCTTCCAACTGGTTTAGGCTCTCTACATAGCTTTTTCTTAGTGTAGCCGTAGCTATACCTAGGCATACAGTGCTGTGGTGCGTAGTTTGAAGCTACTTAGGAGCTTTGCGGAGCTGCTCTCCTGGTGTAGAGGTGGGGTTAGGATAGTAACGCATAAGAACGCTGACATAGATGCTGTTGCAGCAGCCCTTACTTTAAGCTATGTTGTAAGTACCTACGGTAGCATCTCAGTAGACGTATGTACACCTGAGGGAGTGGACTCGGTAGCTAAGAGGGTCCTTGCGGGTTTAAGGTTCGGGATCCCGGAGTCAGTTAGGTGCTCCGGGGATAGGCTACTATTCGTGGATGTCTCCTCCCTCTCGCAGGTAGGTCCAGTAGAGTTTAATGAGTGTGCAGTTGTAGATCACCACGCTGTTAGTGAGCTCGTAGGTAGGTGCTCTCCCTCACTCTACGACCCGGAGGCTAAGGCCTCATCAGCTTTAGTAGCTGAGGCCCTCGTTAGCTCCGGGTGGTGGATCCCTAGGGAGTATGCAACGCTACTACTAGCTGGGGTTATGCACGATACCAGGTTCCTTCGTTTCCTAAGCCCTAGGGTCCTTAGGGTTGTAGCTGATCTAATCGAGCTCGGAGGTGATGTGGAGTTAGTGCAGTCCCTCATGGCGCAGCCTGAAGCTCCCTATGCGGAGAGAGTTGCTAGCTTAAAGGGCCTCTCGAGGTTGGGTATCTACGCGGTAGACCACGAGCTACTGGTAGCTGTAACTTGCTTAGGGGCCTACGAATCTACAGCTCTTAGGAGGATCCTGGACTCAGGCGCTGACGTAGCTGTAGCTGTTG
>CAYTXX010000029.1:0-13845 GCA_964442165.1 uncultured Desulfurococcaceae archaeon
CATGGGGTAGGCTTCCCATCCTCTGCTATAGTCTTCGAGGAGCTAACCATGGTTGGAGCTAAGGCTATAGTTAGGTTCGGTACCTGCGGTGCGATGGTACCTGGGATGCGCATCGGGGATGTAGTGATAGCTACCGGAGCCGCGTACTACCCTGGGGGAGCGTACTACCAGTACCTACGTGAGTGGATATGCTGTCCAGCTGTACCTGACTTCGAGGTTCTCAAGTCCTTAGTTGAGGAGGCTGAGAGGATGGGAGTACGCTACTACCTAGGGCCGGTAGTTAGTAGCGATGCGTTTTACGCTGAGGATCCCGAGTTCGCTAAGAAGTGGTCTTCGCGAGGAGTTATAGCTGTGGAGATGGAGTGTGCAGGGCTCTTCACCTTAGGATTAATGAAGGGTGTTAAAACGGGGGCTCTACTCATGGTAAGCGATTCCCTAGTAGAGCACCTAGGGTACGCCTCCGCTGAGGAGCTTAGGGAGTACACAGCGCGGGCGGCTAAGGTAGTACTAGAAGCTCTACTTAAGGTACAGGTGTAAGAGAGTTTTCCCTCAGAAGCTTTTTATCAGTACTCTAACTTTCGATGATTTCTGAGCTCTCTTAAAACCTCCTCAATAGGTACTGCTTGGTCTAAGATCATCTTAAAGAAGAGGCCCGTCCTACCTATCTCATCCCTTCTAGTAAGCAGTTTGACCCTCTCAAGTACCGTGTTTAGGCTTACACCCAGTACCTTAGCAACGTAGTGCTCGTAACCTCTTACAGGTGCCTCCATATGTCCGTCGGCTACCGGTACTATAAGTACCAGCGACTTAGTGACTCCGGGGACCCTTAGGTCCCTCTCGAGCTCATCGAGGGTAAGCTCGCCTCCGAACCTGTAGAACTCCAGCTCCTGGGGGCTTAACCTCTCAAGAGGTAGGGATACCGAAACCCTACCGTCAGGTGCTAGCTCGTAGATTACTCTAAGGGCGGACTTAGGTGTAGCCTTAATCAGCACCTTGCTGAAGACCTTAGTACCGAATCTCTCAAAACATAGCTCTACTAGAGATGGGGGTTCGATATAGGGTATGACCACATCTACATCACTACCCTCATCTACATCTCCACGCGCTACAGAGCCGTGTACTATCGGGGAGTACCCGCAGGATGACAGCCTCCTCATAACCTCTAGAGCCTTAGCTCTAAGCTCCCGGAGAAGTTGCCATCTCTTCTCATCGTACATTATGTACCTGAACTCCGGAACTCTAGCTACCTTATGCTTAGGCCTCACTTCCTCTCAACCTTCTGGAATAATGCGTAGAAGAACCCTATGGTACTGTGCTTATGGGGCCACACCCTCATGGTTCCCGGTAAGAACCCCTCATCGTAGGGTCCCTTAAGAGGTACTAGGATTACTCTCCCCTCCTCCTTCTTTAGGATTTTCCTAACAACCTCCTCGTTCTCCTCAGGTAGGAGGGTACAGGTAGTGTATAGTACGTAGCCCCCTGGTTTAACGAGCTTTAGAGCTGACTTAATGAGCTCGTACTGTAGCTGAGCGAGCTTAGGTACCTCCTCCTCGAAGAGCCTCCACCTAAGGTCTGGGTTTTTCGCTAAGGTTCCATCCGACGTGCACGGAGCGTCTACGAGAACCCTATCCGCTACCTCCTCCCCGAGTACTCTAGGAGCCTCCCTCCCATCCCTTAGGTACGTCTTAACGATGCTTATACCAGCTCTCCTAACTAGCTCCTCCAACCTCCTCATCCTAGTGGGGTCTATGTCGAATGCGTGTATTATACCTTTATTCTCCATGAGCTCACCCATGTGCTCGGTCTTACCCCCCGGAGCTGCTGCTAGATCTACTACCACCTCACTAGGTTTAGGGTTAAGTACTATCGATGCTAGAGCTGCCGGCTCCTCTTGGATGACTATCTTCCCACTCCTAAAGAGCTCGGATTTATCGAAGTTGTAGGGACCATCAAACTTTATAACGGTTGGCACTACCTTGGAGACCTCGGGCTTCTTACCCTCGGATTCAAGCTTCTTAAGAACCTCGCTAACGGTGGCTTTAAGAATGTTTACCCTCACGCTTATCTTAGGTCTTACTAAGAATGACCTCAGCAACGGCTCTGCCTCTTCTTCACCAACTAAATTCATAACCCTTTTGATGTACCAAAGCGGTAGTAAGTACTTATGCATCAGCTCCTCATCTGCGGTTCTAGGAGCTACGATCTCCTTGGAGAGGTTTCTAACTGTATCTACGAACCACATACCTAAGTAGGGGTGGCCTCTACTAGATAACCACGCAGCAACTCTCTTTAGTACCTCAGCTCTATTACTCAGCTTAACCTTTTCTCGAGTGAATAGCTCTAGGTATATGAATACACGTAGAGCCGCTCTAAGTCTTGAGTCCAGTAAAAGAGGGCTCTTAGCACCTGTAAGACTCTCTATAGCTCTATCTAGAACACCTAACCTCAGCATAATACCGTAGAAAAGAGCTGTAAGAGGAGGGTCCTTCTCACTACCTAGGATACCGTACTCCCTAAATACATCCCTCTTAGCCTGCTGGGATGGTTTAACAGCTTCAGCTCTCCTAACGGCCTC
Organism: uncultured Desulfurococcaceae archaeon; assembly: GCA_964442165.1. Taxonomy (GTDB): domain Archaea; phylum Thermoproteota; class Thermoprotei_A; order Sulfolobales; family NBVN01; genus DRZP01. The sequence continues at coordinate 2,576 of CAYTXX010000029.1, forward strand.
CACGAGGGCTGCTATATCCCTCCAGTCTAAGCTTACCACACTCCACACCAAGTATCCCATCTAAACACGGTATTATCTCACTGACCTTACTGCTCCCCTAGTTTAAGGATGGACTGAGGTAGTAGCGTGGCTTTAGGAACCCTCCCTGTATGGCTACCGACCTCCTTCCCGCCCTAAAGGGTGGGGCTTTTAGTTGTAACGAAGTGTAGTAACCTTACTTATCTCAAGACCCTCAGCGATAGCTACTACCTCTATAGCCTTAGCTGGGCATAGGATCTCGCAGCCTTTACAGTATATGCATAGCTCCTGCCTTACGTGTAGAGCCTCGTCACTAACTTCAAACACTCCTACTGGGCAGTACTCCTCACATATACCGCAGAGATTACAGGAAGGGCCTACCTTTATAACTACCTTCAACCTACTTAAGCTTCTCATACTCCCTTAGCTTAGCCTTTATTAGGTTCGCGAGCTTCTCCGTATCTACTGGCATGACACCCTTAGCCGTAATAGCGTAGGGTATCCAGAACGGGTTGGTTGGGCACCCTCTAAGCTTCTTCACTAGTAGCTCCTTAAGGGGTATCCCCAGCTTCCTTAAGTCCTCGTTTATCCTAGTGTATACAACACCGTCAAATAGATGCTCAACACTCCTCGCTAGCTCAGCAGCATTCTCAGTATCGGTGTGGAGTACCATTAGGCTTACGACCTTCTTAGACTTAGATACGTAGGCCCTGACGGACTTTATAAACATAACTACCCTGGTGATGTCGTGGAAGTAAAGTAGGTCGTTTAGGGAGTCGATTACCAGTACTCCAGAGCCACTCATTTTTAGTTCTTCTGTTGAGGCTATTATAGCGTTTGCAAGCTCATCTACTTTCTGAACGTTAACACTCCTATTGGAGAAGGGAGAGGATACGTACCTACCGGTAGTGTAGGTGTAGCCGTCTATTATGTAGAGTAAGCCCCTCTGGTGGAGCTCCCTACCACGCCAGCCGAAGCTCTCAAGCTGCTCGACAAAGGACTCCGGAGAGTCATCTAGAGCTACGTACAAGCACCTCTCACCTCTGAACATGAAGTTAGCAGCAATGTGAGCTACTAGAGCAGACTTCCCAGTACCAGACTCACCAGAGATCATTATAGCTGATGAGCGTAGAACCCCCTCTGGGGCACCCCAGTCAAGGGGGTCTATCCCAAAGTTAACCCTCTCTATAAGGGGGCCAGACCTAGGTTCAGTCTCTCCCAAAGCTCACCCCCAGACCATACATATAGCTAAAAATAAAGCCCCTATACTCATGCTTAACTTCGCGTTCCCATTAGCTTTCTCTCCCGAATAACCCAGAGAGCTAAGACCAGTAGAGCTACTCCACCACTAGCCATTAGAGCATTAAGTATGTTGGCGGTCATGGCGGCCATCGCGATCTCTCTAACGAGTATTATCACGCCCATCTCTATAAACCCCTCAAGGTACCTCTCACCGCCTAAGCTGGAGATTACGAAGCTCCTGGTAAGCTCTATTAGTATTACTAGTACTAGAACATCTGAAACTACTATCTGAAATTCACTTAGTGAGGACTCAGCTCTAAGTATACTTAGGTCTCTGATGAGTATCGCCAAAGCTATGAGAGCTAACACCATAAGTACTACTACGAGGATAGCTTCCAGAATCTCAATGTAATCTACTGCAACCTTAGATACAGCTCCAATAAAGCTACGGACTCTCCTACTAAGACCTTTAACGGTCGAAGCTCTTTCACCAAGAAGGTACTTGCTCTAAGCTAGTTAAAAGCTGATCTAAAGTAGAGGAAGGTTAGGTGCAGAGAACCAGATTATCCCCCCTAGAGACTTGTAGGAACTTCTCAGCAGAGCCTCTATTTACTGCAAGCTCGGCGTAGCCGAAGCTATTCTCGTAGAGTACTAAAGTTCCTGGAGGTGTTAAGGAGAACACCCTCTCTACGGTTGCTGTAGCTATTCTTCCCCCACTCCGTACCTCAACGCTACTACGTAGGCCTAGGTTAAGTGCTCTCCTTACATTCTCGAACTTATCTGAGAGAACGATGTTACCAAACTTATCCACATATATGGCTGTGAGTTCTACACACCTCCCTACTACCCTATGCCCTAGGCTAATTCCCGGGGTAGCTAGGGTACCGGTGTCTATGCGGCTTCCCAGACCCTCTACAGGCTCTCCGCAGGCTATCCTAGCTGCTATGGGGGCGAAGACGTCCCTACCATGGAAAGACACTGAAGTAGGCTTTCTGAAGAGCTCCTCTCGGTCAAGAACTACAGCGTACTCTATACCATCGTCCACCGCTGCCGGTACTAGTAGCCCGTTATCCGGGCCAACGAAGTAGTAATTTCTACCTGCTATAGCTATAGGTCTTCTCGAGCTCCCTACTCCGGGGTCTACTACCCCAACGAATACGGTACCAGGAGGGAAGTACCTGTAGGTAAATAGTAGGGATAGAGCGCCGTGGACCACATCAAAGCTAGGGACCTCGTGGGTTATATCGACTATAGTTACCCTAGGGCAGGTACATAGGATCACCCCCTTCATAGCTGCAACGTAGGGATCCGCGCTACCGAAGTCCGTTAGAAGAGCTACTACTCCGCAGACCTCCTTCATATCTAACCCCTACAGTAACTTTTTTTAACTGGTTTATCAGCCCATGGTGTGGGGCCGGATGACCTCCTCTAAGGGTTGTAAGGTTGTAGTAGGCTCAGACGACCTCTATGCGTGTGCTAAAGCTGTCGTAGAGTACCTAAGGGAGAAAGGTTGTGCGGTACTAGCTTTAGGCTCTCTGAGGACAGGCAGGCCGGAACCGTGGCCTCAGGTCGCATACGAAATAGCCTTAGCGGTAGCTAGAGGTGAGGCTGACTGGGGTATAGTTGTGTGCTACACTGGAACGGGGGTTTCGATAGTTGCCAACAAGGTCCCGGGAGTTAGGGCAGCTCTATGTAACGATGCCCAGACAGCGCGAGGTGCTAGGCTATGGAACGATGCTAACGTACTTGCTATGAGCGGTAGGCTCGTAACTGACATAGTTGCTAAGGAGATTGTAGACGCGTGGCTCTCTGTAGAGGGGCCAGACCCTAGCGAGGAGGCTAATATACAGCTAGCAAAGGAAATAGACGAAAAGCATAGAAGATGAAGGACCCTGACCTCCTCCCCGCCCTAAAGGGCGAGGCTTTCAGTTGTAAACCCAAATAGATGCAGGAAACCCGTGAACTGCCCTACAAGGGAACCCCTACCCTTAGAGCGGGGAGGAGGTCAGCTGATTAGTACTTTAAGTTTAAATAGCTTTGGGTAAGAGGTATCTGGGTATCTCTATGAAAGGTTGGTCAGGGAAGTATCTCTACATAGATCTAGCTTCCCACGATGAACCGAAGTACGTTGACATCCCGCAAGAGGATCTCATAAGGTTCATCGGTGGTAGGGGCCTAGCTATTAAGCTCTTGTGGGACCTTAACAAGCCTGGAGTAGACCCCCTATTACCGGAAAACCACCTAGTATTCGCTGTAGGACCTCTAACCGGGTACCCCCTACCGTCATCCGGGAAGATGGTTATAGCTTCTAAGTCCCCCCTCACGGGAGGCTATGGAGATGGTAACATAGGCAGCAGAGCAGCTGTTGAGCTTAGGAAGTCGGGTGTCGACGCCATAGTTGTAAAGGGGAAGGCTCCTAAGCCCTCCGTACTAGTAGTAGACCACGGGAAGGTTAGCCTTGAGGACGGCACCGAGTACTGGGGGCTTACGACAGAGGAAACCGAGGTGAGGCTTAAGAAGAGGTTCGGAGAGGACGTAGCCGTACTTACGATAGGTCCTGCAGGTGAGAACTTAGTTAGGTACGCAACCGTCATAAGCGAGTTCGGGAGGTCTGCTGGAAGGCCTGGTATGGGAGCTGTAATGGGCTCCAAGAACCTGAAGGCCCTTGTTATTAGGGGGCGCGCAGAGCCGGAGCCCTTCAATAGGGAGGAGCTGGTGAAGCTAGGTGCTGAAGCCTACAGGAAGGTTAAGGAGTCCCCGGGCTACGAGTTCTGGACTAGGCAGGGAACCATGGCTACTATAGAGTGGTCCCAGAAGAACTCGTGCCTACCGACTTACAACTTCAGTGAAGGAGTCTTCGACGCGTGGGAGGGTATAGATGGCTACATCATGGAGTCCATGAAGGTAAGGGTGAAGGGCTGTCCCTACTGTAACATGCCTTGCGGTAACGTAGTTAAGTACGTTACCTCAGCAGATAAGGGGGAGGCGGAGCTAGATTACGAGAATGTAGCCATGCTAGGCTCTAACATAGGTCTAGCACCGCTAAATAAGGTAGCCCACATAAACCTTATGGCCGACCACTACGGGATAGATACCATAAGCTTAGGCAACGTACTTGGGTACGCTATGGAGTTAAGTGAGAAGGGCTTAATCAGCGAGAAGGTAGAGTGGGGTGACTACTCTAAGGTTAAGGAGTTAGTTGAGCAGATAGCTTATAGAAGGGAGCTCGGAGACCTGCTGGCAGAGGGGGTAATGAGGATAGCTAATAGGGTAGGTGGGGACGCGCTTAAGTACGCGATCCACGTTAAGGGCCTTGAGGTCTCAGCATACGACTGCCACGCAGCTCCTGGAATGGCATTAGCCTACGCAACATCGCCTATAGGAGCCCACCACAAGGATGCGTGGTTCATAGCTAGGGAGGTTAGGATGGGTAGGCTGGACTACGTACCTGAGAAGGCTGAGGGGGTCATCTGGCTACAGAACATAAGGGGCGGTATGTTCGAGTCTCTAACGACCTGCAGGTTACCGTGGGTTGAGGTGGGCCTCGACCTAGACTACTATCCGAAGCTCCTCACAGCTGCTACAGGGTACACCTATACTTGGGAGGTGATCCACGAGGTAGCTAACAGGATATACACCCTAGTTAGGGCATTCTGGGTGAGGGAGTACACGGCGGCTGGAGTTAGGTGGACCTACGAGCAGGACCTACCTCCGGTGAAGTGGTTTACACAGCCTCTAACTAAGGGACCGTTTAAAGGGGTTAAGCTAGACCTAGACAAGTACATGACTATGCTTAAGCACTACTACAAAGTAAGAGGCTGGGATGAGAACGGTATACCCAGAGAGGAGACCTTAAGGAAGCTAGGTCTAGATTTCACTATCGGTACCCTTAGGCAACTTGGAGTTCAACTAAGCTAAAATACACCTTACTTATTTTGCTTTTCCGATCTAGACCCTCTTAGCTCAACGTAAACTGCAGAGCTTAAAGTGGTAATAGGTCCGGTGGAGCTAGCTTTGAGAGGCTTCTAAAGGCTCTAACCCTATCCCTCTCCCCTAGCTCAGCTGCCTTCACAATCTCGTAAAGCTCCCTAAGCACCTCCTCAGCAAGCTCCCTCCTTATCGGGTACGGAATACCGTCCTTACCACCTATAGCGAAAGAGTACTTGAAGGGACTGTAGACCTCTACATCCCTTAGGGGAGGGGGTTCCCTATATATGAGCTCGGATATCAGCGCTAGAGCTCTCAAGGTCTCCGGGCCTACGCGGGTCTCCAGAATAAGCTCCTGGAAGTTCCTTGGGTTTACCTCGTAGGCCTCCTTAAGTACGGCTAAGAGGTTTTGGGTAAGCTTAATAGGTTTGTAATACGGTAGATCCCCTACTATGGGTCTAGGTAGGTTGCCTACGAGAGGTTTATAGCCTTTGATAGCTGCATTGACTAGAGCTATGTGCTTAGATATCTTCGTAACCCCCTCCTTAACTACGTCGACTATGACCTCCCTACTCTTTAAGGAGTCCCTAGCGGTTAGGTTAAGGGGTACGGTAATCCTCTCGCAGAGGACCCCGCTATGCGGTTCTATGGTGATATCCAGGGGCTCTGCCTTAGTCCAGGCTAGGTGGTACCTCCGGGCGAGCCTCTCACCTAGGTTCATGCCCTGTTGTATGACGACCCACCTACCGCTCTCATCGAAGAATACTACGTGGTGGTAAAGGGTGAAACCATCTTGGAGTAAGGTTGAGTCGGCTTTAGCTGTAAGCTTAGATACGGTAGCTAGCTCTCCAGCTTTTTCGTAGCTCACGACTCTAAGTTCGGCTAGCTCTTTCAGTTCGTTTGGAACGTACCTCGAGTACCTCCCCTTACCACCTACAGCAAAGACCCCCAGGTTCTCCTCACGTAGGATCTCCTTTAGAACAGCTGTTGTTACTGTGGTAGACCCACTGCTATCCCAATCCATACCTATGGCGTTGTTTAATGCTTGAAACCAGAGGGGGTTTGAGAGCCTCTCAAGTAGCTTTACAACACCCATCTCATGGACTACTAGCTTAACTATGGCCCTGGCGGTTCTCCTCATTATATCGTAGATCCACGGCGGTACGTGACCGTAATGGAGTGGTAGGTCAGCTACCCCCGACATATCTTCTCACTACGAGTAACCCGTCTCTACGTTCTACCACTACTATTAGGGTGCCTGCCTCTACGTCTTCCAGTGAGAGTGCTCTCCAGTACTCGCCTTCAACTATGACGAAGCCCGTACTACCAGCTGGTATATTGTCAATAGCTCTACCTACCTTACCCACGAGCTCGAAGAGCTCAACTTTCCTCCTCTTAGCTTGGATAACTTTGTACACTATGAAGCCCGTTAGGAGTCCGAGCGAAGTCCCCAACCCTATAGCAACGTACCTCGAGACCTCTAATAGAGTAGCACCAGGGGCTATGTACGTTGGAGCACCTGTTGGTAGAAGCGCGAAGCCTACTGCAAGCATTACTATTCCCGTAATACCTAGAGCTCCGAACCCGGGGGTTAGGAAGAGCTCTATAGAGAGCAGTGCAGCACCTGCAAGTACTAAAAATAGCGAAATGAAGTTCGGGCTAAAGCCGGAACCTACGAGTCCTAAAGCTAGGAATACTAGGGCTAGCGGTAGTGCTTCGAATCTCCCTGAAGCTATAGTAAATATCGTAGCCATGATTCCTATGGTTGTTAAGACGCTAGATAGAAGGGTGTTGGACAGTAGTGAGATGAACCTAGACCTAATGCTACAGGAGTAATCCTCTAACCGCAGATCCGAGAGCATGTAAACTACTCCATCTACGGTAGCATTCCTACCTCTTAAAGCTCTTAGTAGGCTCTGGAGGCTCTCCGCAATACCGTCCGCAATACTGTTCCTTACAGCTTCATCTGCTGTTAGAACTAGGTTAGAGGTTACGAAAAGCCTTACGGCCGTAGCGTTTCTATTCCTAAGCTTAGCGTAGAACTCAGCCTTCTCTACTATTGGGTTGATTATCTTGGTGTCATTTATTGGTACGTAGCGTCCGGTTAGAGGATCTACGCTTACCGGCTGCATAGCCCCTACAGTCGCTATAGGTGAGAGGTATAGGTAGTGAGCAGGTAGTGAGATAAGGGTCCCAGCACTAAAAGCCTTACCACCGGATACGTAGACTACTACAGGCACCTTAGCTGTGGCTATGGTATCAGCTATAGTGAAGGCGGGGTCTAAGTAGCCTCCGTAAGTCTCTAGCTCGATGAGTACCACTGCTCTAGTAGATTCAGCGTATCTTATCGCATCAACAACGCACTCAGCAACTCCGGAGTCTATCACATCCCAAGGTGGTGTTATCCTAACGAGTATAGCTCTATCTACACTTACGGAGCCCTCCGCTGAATAGGGGTTTAGAAAGGAGATTAGTACTAGTACTAGTAAAGCAGTTAACTCTCTACGCATCACTTACCAGCCTGAGTACCCTGCCGGGACAGCGCGGCAGAGGCTGAGGCAGCTATACCTAGGACCGAAGACGTTTCGGTTACTATTATGAGGTTCTTCTCTCTAGCTATCTCAACGAGAGTCTGAAGCTCCCTCAGTCTTAAAGCCTTCGGGTTCTCCTCGTAGGTCTGCGCTGCCTCACCCAGTATCCTAGCAGCCTGCCTCTCCGCCTCCGCCTGGATTATCCTAGCCCTCCTCAACCTCTCCGCCTCCGCCTGCGTAGCCATAGCTCTAACCATGCTCTCGGGTAGCTCAACGGACTTTAGAGTTACGGCAACGACCTTTATTCCCCAGGGGGCTGTCACGTCATCTATTATGCTCTGGATCCTCTTATTAATTTCATCGCGCTTGGTTAGGAGATCGTCTAGCTCTACCTGACCTACTATATCCCTCAGTATCGTCTGAGCCATTAGGGATACGGCGTACATGTAGTTCGATACCTTAGTAATAGCTTTAATCGGTTCGTCTACCCTGAAGTAGATTACAGCATCAACCTTAACGCTAACGTTATCCCTGGTTATTATCTCCTGCTTGGGGACGTCTATAGTCATTACCCTAAGGTCTACCTTAGCTAGGGAGTCCACGAATGGTATTATGAAGAATAGTCCGGGACCTCTGGCTCCTACAAGCCTCCCCAACCTGAATAGTACTCCTCTCTCGTACTCCTTTAGGACCTTTATGCTTGAGGCTAGTAGAGGTATCAATATGAAGAGTACGAGCAGGATTAAGACAGCTGTAGCTATGTCCACTCTCACACCAATCTAAAATACGCTCAGGTAGCTTAAAAACAGCTAGCTCTGCCTTTAGAACCCTCTTAGGGTGTCCAGAAGTGCTTAATGTACGATATGTAGTAGCCGGCGACTATAGCCGTACCTATGACCCCAGCTACGTTAGGTCCTAAGGCGTGGAAGAGTATGTAGAGACCGGGCTTTGCTAGCTGAGCTTCCCTCTGGGCAACCCTAGCGGCTATTGGGACAGCTGAGACCCCTGCACACCCTATTACTGGGTTAACCTTACCTCTAGTTACGGTGTAGAGGGCCCACGCGAAGAGTAGCCCCCCTACGGTAGAAACCGCAAAGGCTATTAGACCTAGGGCTAGTATGGTGAAAGCCTTGAGTATGAAGCTTAGGTAGGCATCAGCTGCTCCCTCAAGTACGTACTGACCTAGGAAGTCGTAAGAGAGGGTAGCTCCAACTCCCAGCATTGTGAGTATTGTAGCTATATCAAGGAGGGGGTCCGCCATAGTCTTAAAGTACCTCTCTACCTCACCGAATCTGCTCGATATTTCCTTAACTATGTTACCTAGAGCTAGCGCAGCAACGAGTGGAAACGCGGCTGGAACTAGAGCACCTACTATAACCAACGTAGCTAACCAGAACACTAAGATGTGTGTAGTAGGTATCTCAGTAGGTGGTTTCGGCATCTCAATAGCTCTGTACTTCTTAGGTACGAGGGCCCTAATGATAGGGGGTTGTATTACCGGTACTAAGGCTATGTAGCTGTAGACAGCTATAGTTAGAGGACCGACTAAGTGGGGGGCTACGTTAACGGCTGTGTAGATGGTCGTAGGACCGTCAGCACCCCCTACAACACCTATTGCCATAGCTTCATTTAGCCTGAAGCCAAGTGATAGTGCGATAAACGTAACAGCAGTTATCCCGAGCTGTGCTGCAGAGCCCACCAAGGCTCCTACGGGGAAGGCTAGGAGGGCTCTAAAGTCAGAGAGAGCCCCTATACCAACGAAGATAAGTATCGGTCCAATCTCACTTCTTACCACTAGGTGGTAAACCCACCCCAGGAGGGAGGTAGACTCAGGGGAGCATACCCTAATAGAGCTACCGAAGTCTATGACGTTAACCAGCCCCTCAAAGCCTCTAAAGCTCTCCGGTAGACCCCCCGCGATGTCGCTACACACATACCTAGCTAGGTGAAGGCCTGGGATGTTAGCCAGGACCATACCTAGGCCTATGGGTAGCAGTAGGAGAGGTTCAACACCCTTCCTGATAGCTAAGTAGAGGAGGATAGATCCCCAAGCTATGAAGATCAGCTTTACTGCTAGCTCTGTAAGTTCCCCGAAGTACAGCCCAGGCAGCAGAGCACTTATGTCCAGACGCCTCACCGAGCAAGGTTACAATAACGGGATATAAGTTTATCTTATGCGATTGCCTAGAGCTAGGCAAGCCCTTTAAGCTTAGGGCTGAGAGCTATGTGGAAGTACTTAGGTATCGCAGCTAAGTGATCTTTCCTTTCTACTGAGGTAGCTTCTCATAGGAAGTTGGTGGGCCCGCGGGGATTCGAACCCCGGACCTCCCGGTTATCAGCCGGGCGCTCTAACCAGGCTAAGCTACGGGCCCTGGAGGTCTTCTACCCAGGAACTTATAAACTTAACCACGTGGCCGACCTCCTCCTCGCCTTAAAGGCGAAGCCTCTCCCGTCTTTAAAGGACGTAAACTCCCTAAAGACCCATAACCCCGTACTTGTTTAAGGTGCAGGTGTCGCTGTTGGAGGTATTTTCTGAATGCTTTTATGCTCGACCCAGGCTTTAGTTTAGGTGTGAGACTTGAAGAGGAGTAGCTTGAGGTTAATAGCCGTTTTAGCTACAGCGTTCGTAGCTGTTTCCATAGGTTTAAATAGCTCCTTACTCATAAGTACTCTAGGTACCGATGTAATTGAGCTAAGATTCTCTGACCCTGAAGGGGACTCCGATGGAACGGGAGACTACTACTATAGGGATGCTAAGGATGTTTACAGACCTGAGTACTTTGACTTACTGGAGTTCTACGTTTCAGTAAATAGTACTGAAGTAGTGTTTGCAGCTAGGTTCAAGGAGTTGGATAACCCTCTTAAAGCACCTCTAGGGTTCTCACCGCAGGTGGTACATATCTACGTAGTTGGCGGCGAGCGCGCTCCTAGGAGGGTAGAGACCTTGGGGTTGAACGTAAAACTTAGAGCTGTTGATGCGTGGTGCTATGCTGTAGTTATAGCCCCAGGATTAGACTACCTGAGACCTCAACTAGTCTATGCTAACGGTACAGTAGCACCTATCGATGCTATCCACGTGGAGAACAAAACGATCTACGCTAGGATCCCGCGGGATCTCTTACAGAGGGTAGAGGCCGATCCCAGCAAGTGGAGGTACCTAGTAGCTGTTTCAGCCTACGACCCCAACTCTCCAGATGGTTTAGTAGAGATATCAGATGAAGGTGGGACTTCCCCGATAGTATCGCGTACTGCAGATAGCATAACTAAGGGGTTACTCCCGAGGGTACTGGATATCCTAGCAGAAAGTAGGGAGGACCAGTACAGTATGCTTAGAACTTACTCTAGGGAATACGGAGATATAGCTGTCGTCGCTGCGTACCCCTACGTAGAGGGGTACCAGCTCCCGGCTGAGAGAACTGTAGTTGAGATACTTACGTACACCGTAGTTAACCCGGTAACTGAAACGTTCGTTAGGGTTTACCCGCTACCGAATACGACCATAACCGTAGTGGAAAGCGTTCAGGTACCTAAGTACGGTATCGAGCTATACGC
>CAYTXX010000030.1:0-13462 GCA_964442165.1 uncultured Desulfurococcaceae archaeon
GTACTACCGGAACCTACGCGGTCCAGCTTCAATCCCTCCTACACTTGCTGAGTACCCCCCTACTAATAAGCTCCTTCAGAGCTCTCCTAACAACCCTACGTACTCTAGCCCTCCTCTCAGCGGAGCCGTACAGCTTCTTAGCTACATCACGTATAGATAGCCCCCTACTCAGCATTTCTAGTATCTCCCTATCCTCCCCACTCGCCTCCTCCCTTAGGTACCTTAGGTATATCCTAGCTATGTCCGAAGGGCTAAGCCCGCAGTACACGTCATCAGACCTTACGTCATCGAGTCTTTGGATAACTTCAAACCTTATTATCGTTACTACGTCGTCCGAATACACCCTCCCATAGACCTTCTTAAGAGCTTCTATAAGCTCCTCCCTACTATTAAAGCCGTCTAAAGCTGCGTCAGCATCTGTAAGCTCTGAGACCTTCCTATAGGTAACTTCAGTTATCTTAGCCTTAGCTATGGGCCTACCACCACCGTGTATTATAACCTCATCGTACTTAGGTACCACGATCCCTATACGTATGGTAGCCTTCTTAACCCCCTCGAGTATGGGCTTAACAAACTCCCCCCGAACCATGAGGTGCCTTCTTAAGAATATCTTACCCCTCCTCACGGAACCTCACGTAGTTGGAGACTCTAACCCTCTGTAGCACTGCACCTCCTACCCCTACCTATACCTACGTATACAGCCCCGCAGCACGGGTCAACCTTCATAATATCCCTAGCATCAACTACTACCACTACACTACTACCTGAGAGCTCAACTAGGTCGCAGGGCGTTAGCCTAGAGTACTCCCTATGGTCTGTAGCTACGATAACAGCTACAGAGCCTAGTAAAGCCTCCCGTAGGTCCCTCGATAGCTCTACCCCAGTAGACCTCAGGTACTCATCAGACTCTATTAGCGGGTCGTGTACGGATACCTGGTAGCCGAGCCTTAGAAGCTCCCAAACGATCCTGTAAGTAGGGGAGTTAGTAGCTATTGGAACTCCCCCGCGGTAGGCTAGCCCAAGTACGGATACCTTAAGCCCATCAGCTGGGGAATACCCTAACCTATCTAGCTCCTCCACTAGTAGGTGTACTACCTCAAGAGGCTGGGCTTCGTTTATACTCCTAGCGTGGTCGACTAGCTCTAGGCGTACCCCGAAGAGTTGCGCGACCCAGCTAAGTAGCCTTGGGTACACCGGTATGCAGTGTCCTCCAACGCCAGCACCAGGTCTATGTAGGTGGGAGTAGGGTTGTGTATTAGCTGCACTAATAACCTCAGTGAAGTCCACTCCGAGAACTCTAGCTAACCTAGCTAGCTCATTAGCTAAGGCTATATTAACGTCCCTGTAAACCCCCTCAGCTAGCTTAGCGAACTCAGCTGTACGCGGGCTGGATACCTTCAGTACCCCAGCTCTTGCTATGTTAGAGTACAGAGCCTCAGCAACCCTAAGAGATCTGGGACCTACGCCTGAAACAATCTTCGGGTACCTGAGCTCTATATCCTCGATAGCCCTACCTACTAGCACCCTCTCTGGGCTGTAGATCAGGGCAAAGTCCTCATCTGCTCGAAGCCCTGAAAGCCTCTCCAGCGTGGACTTAACCCTTGTTTCAGTCGTAAGTGGAGGTAAGGAGGTCTCAATTACTACTACGTACCCCCTCCTCATACTACTCCCGATGACCTTTACAGCCCTATCCAGGGGTGCGAAGTCAGGACCTTCCGAACTGTAGATTAGGGGTACTATTACGTCAGCTACGTGAGTGGACTTCACAGCTTCAGATCCTTCAGTAGTAACGCTGAACCTACCACTACTTAAGGACTCCCGCAGTGTTGTAACAACAACCTCCTCAGGATGTGGGATCCTACCGGACCTTATCACCTCAACCTTCCGAATGTCTACATCTACCCCTATAACCCTAGCTCCAGCTCTTAACCAAACAGCCGCTACAGCCATCCCTACACCTCCAAGACCGAATACCGCTATGGAAAGCCTACCGGACTTTAGTAGCTCGGAAATCTGCTCCCCCGATAGCTCCAGCAGGTTAACCTGGTTACCTACCGCGGCCAAGCCCAATGAGGTAGCACCCCGCGTAATCCTAGTACAGGGCCCTCACCGGGTCGCACTACCTCTCGGGAACCCCATCTATAGGTTAGGGTGAGGCTAGGGTGGATCCTGAGGTAAAGTGCTGACACGCTACTCCATCACCGTTAGAACACTGTAATCTAAGTTTAAAGCAGTTGCAGACTTCTCTAGGGGATTCTCAGGGCTCTACAGTGTAGTAAACTCTCTTCCTTCTCTTACCTCTGTTCTCAGCACCTAGCATCACTACCCTACCTATCTCCGATGTCCTCCTCACGTGGGGGCCTCCATCAGCTTGCACATCTACTCCAGGTATCTCAACGATCCTCAGTACAGGCTCCTTAGGTGGGGATTTTCCGGCTAGCTTAAACACTCCAGGTATTTTCAGAGCCTCCTCGCGTGGGAGCCAGTAGATCCTGACCTCCAGATCCCTCCTCACTATCTCGTTAACCTCAGCAAAGGCTTCCTCAAAGATTCTTCTATCGAAGAGCTCTAAGTCAAAGTCGTCCCTAGCGTGTTCGGGGTACACGTGTCCCCCGCTTATTAGAGCACCGTACCTCCTGTACATCACTGCCGATAATATGTGAGTTGCTGTGTGTAACCTCATTAACCTATATCTCCTCTCCCAGTCTATCACCCCCCTAACCAGCGCCCCTGGGTGGAGCCCTGAGGGATCTTCAACTACGTGCTTAACCACCCCACCTTCCTCAAGAACTACGTCAACGATTCTATAGGTATTCCCGTCTCTATATAGAAAGCCTAGGTCCTTATCCACACCCCCGGAGGTTGGGTGGAAGGCTGTTTTATCTAGAACAACAGCGTTGCCTGAAATCTCGATAACGTAGGCGTAGAACTCCCTTAGGTAACTATCCTTCTGATATAGGAGCTCTGTCGCCAACTCAACCACCGTTAACTACCCTACTAGAAAACCTTAAAGCAGTTAAGCACTCAGTAAGTGAGGTACGGTAAATAGCTGTGAGGGATGACCGTAGCTATGTGGTAGTAGCGGGTTCTTTGCAAGCCCTCCTAACGGTAGCTCTAGCTATCTGGAACCACACGTAGAGAGCTACTGCCACTAGAGCCCCGAGAAGTGCTAGGATCGCTATAGCCGCTGGTAAAGCTCCTAGGCTTGCTGCTAGTACCCTCTCTAGGTTTACTAGGAGCTTAACTACGAGTGGTAGTAGGGCTAGGAAGGCTATACCGTAGAGTGTGAGTAGTAGTACTACCCTAACTACGATCACCTCCAACTAGGTTCTTCTCAGAACGTATATGTTCCTAGTTAGGGAACCGTGAACCCAGTTCCTATGTAGTTCTACTAGCTCGTAGCTGTACTTCCTAACTATACTTAAGGTTTCCTCCTCTATATCGCTATCCTGTGCGAAGACTAGGTAGGAACCCTTCTTTAAGATACCTTCAGAGCTCTTTAGGAAGCACTCCAGTAGCTCTACTGTGGTAGCCCTAGACGGCTTAGTCTGCCTTCCGTAAGGCATGTCCGTACCTATAGCATCAACCCTATCTACGGGAGCTCTACACGCATCTCCGAGTACAACGTTAGGGCTACAGCCATAGTACTCTAGGTTAGCTCTAGCACCACGGATGTACTTCTCATCGATATCGCTCCCAACGTAGTTCAACCCCATGGTACAGGCCTCTAAGAGGAAGCTCCCTACACCGCAGAAGGGGTCGTAGTATGTGGTTCCCCTCCTAATACTAGCCCTGCTTAAGTTGACGAATATCCTTGATATATCGGGGTTGAGAGCTCCTGGGAGGTAGACAGGCCTCTTATTGGTCCACCTACTGGCAAAGTCACTAACCCGAATCTCACGTAGCCGTAGCCCTACGACTAGTACTCCCTGAGAGATTATGAACTCTAAGACGGTACTACTCCTTCTATCTATGCGAATACTCTGGTTAAGTAGAGCTCTTACTACGTCCTCGTAGTTGGGGTAATCTGAGTAGCCTCTAAGGCGCCTAAACTCCAGCCTTACTGCTCCAAGACCTTCCTCGACGACTACACCTGCGGCTACGTCTACCCCGTCGATGTACTCCTCAGTAGGGCCTACCCATAGAACCCTACCGATCCTCCTAGTAAACGCAGCCCTAGCACCTAGGAGGTCGACTAACTCACGATCTGCTCGGAGTAGAAGGAGTTGGTCTAGGTCTAGAACCACCTGTAGGTTTATCCCCTCGGCTTCAGCTATAGCTAGTACCTCAGCTTTCGGTAGGGTCTTATGAAACCCGGAGAGATACGCGTAGAGTAGATTACCGTGAGCTAGCAGCATACTTACATCCGAGAGGGCTACTAGAAGCGCATAGGGCTAGACAACCCCTCCCTCCCTAAGGAACTTAGCTAGGTACTGTGCTAGCTCTAGGTACTTAACACCGTGGATCCTTATGGGTACTGTAGGTATCGAGTAGACCTCGCGAACTCCGGATCTCACGAGCTTCTCCAAGGCGTTGCCGACAAGTAGCGCGTGCGATACAGCTAGAACAACCTCCACACCTCTCTTAGTTAGAAACGAGGCTATGCTAGCTACAGTACCTCCGGTACTAACTATATCGTCGAAGACCACCGCCACCCCCTTTAGCCCTTCTAGAGGCTCTAGTGAGTGTGTAACCTCACCGGTAACCCTATCCCTACTCTTCCTAACGACGGTGTAGTTGCAGCCTAGCTTCTCAGCTAGCGCCCTAGCTCTCTCGGAAGCCCCCTGGTCTGGGGCAACCACCGTAAGCTCCTGAGTTCGGTAGCCCCTTAAAGCTTCAGCAAATACCTCTACGGGGACTACGTTAAGGTACCTACTACCGCTTAAGAAGTCTCTAACCGCGGTAGGGTTATGTGCATCTACAGTTACCAAGGTACCTAAGCCTAGTAAAGAGAGGGTTTTCATTAGTGAGCGAAGGCTTACCGACTCCCCTGGAAGGAACTCCTTATCCTGCCTAGAGTAAGCTAGGTATGGGGAGATAAGCACTACCTCATTTCTGTACCTCTCAAGTACCTCTAAGGCTAGGAGTAGCTCAACTACTCTATCGTTTTGGTTAGGGTACATGGATTGAACGAGCAGTACCCTATCACCAGAGACAGGCTCGACCATCCTTATGTAGACCTCACCGTCGGGGAACCTCTTCGAGAAGAACGTACTGTAGGCTGTGCCTAGGTAGCGAGCTAGTTCAGGACCTAAACCTGGATCCCCGGGTAGGCTAATTACCTGCACCATCTCCGGTAGCCCTAGTTACTAAGCTCTATAGCTAAAAACAGCTAATCGTGGAACTCTTAGCTCTACAATGCTACCCTAGTCTCTACAGCTAAAACCTCCACCTACAAATATCGTTAAATCAATAACGTCACCGGGTTTGAGGGGAGTACCCACATCGCTCACTACCCTACCATTTACTATGAAGACCAGGTACCTAGAGTACTTCCTCAGCGTCTCCCCAACTTTCTCAGGCAGCTTTTGAAGAACCTCCCCTAAACTCGCTCCATCGACCTCGAGTTCCGTAAGTCCTACCCCCTCTCTAAGCACTCCGTGAAGTCTTACCACCACCATAGCTTAACCTCGGGAGCTTGTACCTCTTCTTAAGGACCTCAGCTACATACCCTAGACCTAACCTCTCTAGGGTTTCTTCGTAAGGTAAACCGCTCTCGTATTCCCATCCACGGCTTTCGTAGTACTCGTAAAGCATTGGCTCTAAATCACATACGTAACCCCTTGAAGGTCCTGTAGGCATAGGTTCCTCAGTGAACCTCCTAGGTAGTACCTCCGACTCCTTCCCAACACCCTCTCTTAGGTTGTAGCACCTCTTTAGGTTAGCTATTCTCTCAGCTGCAAGCCTAAGGTACTTAACGTCCCCGAACTCTCCAATCCCCGTTAGGGGGTAGAGCAACTTAGCTATGAAGTCGAAGTAGTACATAGGTGGCCACATAGTGCCGTACTTACACATTATTACTGAATCTACCAGTGCGAATAGATCTTCCTGGTCCTTCACTATGTAGCCCTTGTACTTCTCCGAGAGCCTATCGCACACCCATTCGACCTTATCTAAACCGTACCTCTCAGCTGCTATATCCCTGTAGCCAAGCTCGTCAACTGTTGTTAGTGAGCGTAGGTGGTCTGCTCCTCGAACAGATATAGTCCACGTACAGCCTACGGACTTCTGCGCCCGCGGATCCTGGGCTGAGACCTCCAGCTTCTTAACGTGGAGAGCGTAGGCCTCCGAACCCTTACCTATAGCCTCGGCAGCTCTAGCGACGCCCTCAGCAAGTAGGTCACCTATCCCTCTCCTCGTGGCTATCGCGTTGATGAGCTCTATAGCGGCTTCAGCGTTACCCCAAGTGGGCTCCATACCCCCTAGATCCTCCCTAGACAGTATACCCTTCTCGTAGCACTCGAAGACGAAGGACAGC
Source organism: uncultured Desulfurococcaceae archaeon (assembly GCA_964442165.1). GTDB lineage: Archaea > Thermoproteota > Thermoprotei_A > Sulfolobales > NBVN01 > DRZP01. The sequence continues at coordinate 6,479 of CAYTXX010000030.1, forward strand.
ACCTTACCTGTCGAGATCGTGTCAAGCCCGTAGAGGTTGCAGAGCTGGTTCATGTATATTATGGCTCTTATATCGGATATCAGTAGGTTGGAGCCTAGTGCAACCACGGTCTCGTACTCGGGCCCTCCAGAGAAGGCCCCTTCGTACTTACCGTCGGGGGCCCTAGTTATGTGCTTACACATAATCATGCAGGAGAAGCAGGAACCCCTAGAGACCCTGTACTTCAGTAGCTCCTCACCGCTTATCCTATCGGCCTCCTCCCAGTACCCTGTCCAGTGATTCTTAGTCGGTAGCCTACCTATAGCGTTTATCACTGTTACTAGGCAGGGGGTCCCGTACCTACCTAGGCTCATCTGAGCTGGGAGGGCCCAAGGGCCTTCAGTATTCCTCCAGAGGACGTCCTCCAGGACCTCCACATACCTATCCGGGTCGTAGACCTCAACACCTCTACTACCCCTAACAGCAACGGCCTTCAGGTTCTTAGACCCCATAACTGCCCCCATCCCGGTCCTCCCGAAAGCCCTGTAGTAGTCTACCATGATCGACGAGTACCTAACTAACCTCTCTCCAGCAGGTCCTATGCACATGACGTGGTAGTCCTTGCCGAGTCTACTCCTTATCTCGTTAGTAGTGTCCCTAGTGTTCAACCCCCAGAGGTCCTCAGCTCCGCGGAGCTCTACGGAGGAGTCATCTATGACTAGATAGGTGGGCTTGGGAGCTCTACCGGTTATTACGAGGAGGTCGTACCCAGCGTACTTAAGCTGGGGCCCGAAGAACCCCCCTGCGTGGCTCTCCCCCCATATACCGGTTAGCGGTGACTTAGATACCACTGCGAACCTACCTGATGAGGGGGCTAGCGCTCCGGTAGCTGGTCCGGTAGCTACGATGAGGGGGTTCTCAGGGCTTAGTGGGTCTGTTCTCTCGTCGGTAAGGTTCCACAGGAGGTATGCTGCGAGACCGCTACCGCCTACGTACGCCTTAGCTAGGTATACCGGTAGCTGCTCGACCCAGTACTTCCCCTTACTGAGGTCTACGTAGAGTATCCTACCTGCGTAGCCCTTAGGATACACGGAGAGCACCCCTAACGCAGTACCTCACGCAGAGGGGGTTACCTCCGCATAGGTCACATTTAACGGGTCTCCCATCGATAACCTTAAGAGCCCCGGTAGGGCAGGTCCCAGCGCAGGCCAAGCAGAAAATGCACTTGGAGTAGTCGAGGAGGGTTACACCGTTAGCTATGTAGAGAGCTCCGGTAGGGCAAACCCTACTGCACTCACCACACTGCGTACAGAACGTAGCCCTCTCTACTTTACCTACTTCGTAGTTGTACTCTATCCTCACTAAAGAGAGCCTCGGGTTAAAGACCTTGAACCTAGTGAAGCTACATATTAGCTCGCAGATAGCGCAGCCGGTGCATAGCTCCGGGTTGAAGATCAGAGACCTGCTCTGTAGGCCCACCTCGCAACCCTCCTCTCAACCAAGCCCAAGACCTTAGATACAGCGAACGTTGTGAGAGCTAAAAGTAGCAAGCAGGAAAAAGCTAGTGAGGTATCTAACCTCGAGGTTGAGGAGAGTATAACGTAGCCTATACCCCTATCGGAGGCTACCATCTCAGCGATTACTGATCCCACTACAGCGCTCGTAAGGCCCATGTGTAGGGAGCTTAGGAAGTAGGGTGTAGCCCTCGGTATAGCTACCTTAGTCAGTACCTGAGCCTTAGTGGCTCCGAAGGCTGTAAGCATCTCCCAAAGCTCCTTCTCTATGGTCACCATGGCCGTCAATGTTGGGACTAGGATCGGGAAGAACGCTATTAGGAATGCCGTTAGAACTCTCGGTACCATGCCTAGGCCGAACCACAGAGCTAGTAGAGGTACTAAAGCTGCTCTAGGGATAGCGTTAAACCCGGATAGTAGGGGGTAGGCAGCCTCCCTAACGCTATCGCTGTACGCTAGGATTATGCTTAAGGTCAGCGAGAACGCTGCTGCTAAGGCTAGACCTAGGGCTGAGGTAAGTAAGGTATCGAAGAGGTTTAGCAGGAGGTAGTCCCTGTACCTAGCTATAGTTAACGCTATAGCTGACGGTGCTGGCAGTATGTAACGAGGTATATTGAGTAAGCGTACTGAGAGCTCCCAGACTGCACATACCGCGAGCAAAGCTAGGATGGAGCTTACAGCCTTAACCTTGGAGGACGTACTAATCACCTAGAAGGCTCCTTATCTGAGCTACGTAGTCGTTAAACTCCCGACTGTACTGAAGCTCGAGGCTCCTCGGCCTCCTAAACGGTATTGGGACCTCAGCCTTAATCCTCCCGGGTCTACTGCTCATTACGACAACTCTACCAGAGAGGAGAACGGCCTCCCTAATATCGTGCGTAACGAGTATTGCCGTGTAATTCTCGTAGGATATGGCTTCCTGTAGTAGTACCCACATCTCCTCCCGGGTTATAGCATCTAGGGAGCTGAACGGTTCGTCGAGGAGGAGAAGCGAAGGTCTATGTATGAGAGCTCTGCAGAGGGCTACCCTCTGCTGCATACCACCGGAGAGTTCCCACGGGTAGCTGTTCTCGAACCCTTTTAAGCCCATTCTCTCCATTAGCTCGAGAGCCCTACTAACGTAGCTACCTACATCCTCCCCTCTTAGCTCTATAGGTAGGAGGATGTTCCTGAGAACTGTTCTCCAAGGTAGTAGCAGTGGAGATTGAAAGAGCATTCCAACTCCTTTAAAGCCTCCACCATTCTGAGTACCGTTGTAAATCACCTCACCTCGGGTAGGCTTAACGAGGCCTGCTATAACCTTAAGTAAGGTCGTCTTACCACACCCGCTCTTCCCAACGACTCCGACAACCTCACCAGGTGCTACTACTAGGTTAATCCCAGTGATTGCTGTAAGACCGCCGTTTCTATTGCTGTACCTCACTTCAACGTCATTAAGCTTTAGCAGGTATCTCATAGCTTGCCGGCCCTAGGGTAACCTGTACTCCAGTGGGGGTAGGTAGCTGAAATCTACTACCTCATTGAGGGAGGGCTTCCTCTCCAAGCCTAGGACTGATACTATGGTGTTGATATTCCTCTCGATCACCGCTGGGTCGACGTACCCGAAACCGTACTTATCTGTTACCCCCTTAACGTATATTATCTCGAGAGCCATTAGTAACCTCTTCTTCTCAACGTCCCTACTTAGAGTTGGGTCTCTCTGAAGAAGTATGCTTATAGCTTCATCTGGGTTTTGGATAGCGTACTTAATCCCCCTAATCACAGCCCTTAGGAACCTCCTAACAGCATCTGGGTTCTTAGCTAGGAAGTCCTCGTTTACGACTATGCAGTTACCAACTATGTCTAGGTAGTCCCCGTACTTGAATATTATGATGTCCTTCTCCGAGACGTTTAAGTTGAGTAGGTTTATTACTACGGTGTAGTAGAACCCTGTAACAGCATCTACATCACCTCTAACTAGCATAGGCTCCCTCATAGGTATGTCCATAGTCACCCACGTTACCTTGTCTAGGTCTATACCTACAGCCTTAGCAAAAGCTGGGAACATCCTCCTAGCAGCATCTCCAGCAGGTGCTCCGAGCCTCCTACCCTCTAGGTCCTTCGGGCTCTCTATACCCCTATCCCTTAGCGTTACAACACTTAGAGGGGACTTCACGTGTATTACAGCTACAGCCTTCACCTTAGCGTCCGGGTTCTTGGACTTGAACTCTATGAGGCTGTTCGTATCCCCGAAGCCGATATCGAAAAGACCTGCAGCTACGTCGCTTATAACCTTAGCGGAGCCGTAACCTCTATCTATAGTTACTGAGAGCCCCTCTTCAGCAAAGAACCCCTTGTAAAGAGCTACTAGGAAGGGTGCTTGAGGACCTTGATACGCCCAGTCTAGGGTAAACCTAATATGTGCTAGAGCGGCCTGACCCCTACTAGAGGTTAGGTACCAGCCTGCAGCTACCCCGATAGCTACCCCTACAACTAACCCTACAGCTAGCCAAGCGTGTACGCGACCTATACGTAGACCGCTCACCTTACCACCACTACAATAGTGTTGTATAAGCTTATAAGAACGCTTAAGTAGGAGTCGCGTACTAGTTAACACATATACGTTAAAATAGGTTGAAGAGCCTCAAGGATTTCTAATACGGCTTATATGCCTATACACCCTAGGTTACGGGTCCAGAGCTATGGTGAGAGCTATCTCATTTGACCTCTGGTTCACCCTAATATGGGAGAAGCATCCTGAGGATGAAGAGCTCTACACCGACCTAAGGGTAAGCTCCATACAGAATGTGCTTAGATCTAGGGGCTATGAAGTCCCTAAGGAGCTGATCCTAAGGGTGTACAGGGGCCTTGGTCATTCTAGGATGGTTCTCTCAGTTAGGGAGCTGGCATCCATTATCTCCACAGCCCTAGGCTTTAGAGACAAGGAGTTAGTCGAGGAGATAGCTAGAGCTTACGAAACTTCCACAGATAGCTTCACCCCGAGGTTAAACGAGGAGGCTGCTGAGGTCTTGCCGAAGCTGAAGAAAGTTGGACTGAAGGTAGCTATAGTTAGCAATACCAGCTTTACAGCTAGGGGCATTAGGAGGCTACTGAATAATGTGGGGATCGGCGAGTACGTAGACTACGTGCTATCATCGTCAGACGTAGGCTTAACTAAACCCCAGAGGGCTATATTCCTAAAGCTATTAGAGCAACTAGGTTATGAAGGTAGTGAGGTAGTGCACGTAGGAGATTCCTGCGTTGACGATGTCCTGGGAGCGTTAAGTAGTGGCTTAAGAGCTATCTACTACGTAGGCCTACTTAAGCTTAGGAAAGCTGAGGCTGATAGAGTGTGCTCTAGGTTGGTACCTACTCTGGAGAGCCTACAGGACCTTCCTAAAGTACTTAATATCCTACCGGCAGAGGACTAGCTACAGCCAGCCCCTCCCATAGGTGCGTAGGCCTACGTAGTTCCTCGGTATACGGTAGATCACAGCTCCTCACGTCTACTGACTTCAGGATACTCACAGTCTACCTCTCAAATACCCAGCCTCGAATGAGCTACAGAAATCCGTCGATCTCCGTTGTCTGGAACTGCTCTACCCTCTGCATACCCGGAAACCACTACCTAAAGGTTATAAGTTATTTCGTGAGCTTTCCCTAAAGGAAGCTACGGACTACTATAGGGAGTAAGAGCTGCTACGCTAACTATGGATAAGGGCTGTCGAAACTCTACAACTTCGGTATTACTAGCTCCTTCTCAGTGAAGTTCTCCAAACCCTTTAGGACCTTCATAGCTTTCCGTCTAACCGCCTTGATGAAGTACTTCAGGAGCAGCCTAACGGGAGCCTGCTCCCAGTCCTTTAGGTAGAACTCTTTCATTATTCTCTCGGCCCAGATTAGACTATGCTCTAGGGCTACCCTCATCGCGTCTAGATGCTCCCTCCTTAACCTAACCCGCGCGATTACCTCCCTCTCACCTTTAAGCCTTCCCATAGGTACAAAGAACATGGGTACGATAATTGAGCGGTACTGCCTCAATCTTTCGAGGAGTTCTACTGTCTTAATAACATCTTCAGCTGTCTCGCCGGGGAAGTTAAGTATGAATGTAGCTGCTGGGACTATCCTATGCTCGTGCATTATAGCGAAGGCCTCCTCAACTACCTCCGGGTAACTCGAAGGTGGGAACGGGGCGGACTTACCTGGCATTATCTTCTCAGCTAGCCTTGGTGACCCGGTCTCTATCCCTACCTCAACCCCTATGAAGTCCTGGTCGAGTTTGGAGTATATGAGCTCAGTAAGCTTGCCCACTATACGCCCTTCGCGCTGCGCCACAACAAGTGAAGCTAGGGATAGGTGCGCCCACGCTAAGCTCCTTAAATACCTTACTGCTAGCTCGTGGAGCTTTAAGAGGGGCTCTGCACGGGGGATGATCCCGGTAGCTCCGTAGAGGAGTACGTCCTCGGAGTGGAAAATACCTCCTCTTACACCGTATGCAACGTTGACCTGGATCTCCTTCTCTATGTGGTCTAAGGGGATGTACCTAAGAGGTCTAAGGGTAACACTGCAGAAGGAGCACCCTCTCGGGCAACCCCTCATTACCTCAACAAGGCCGTTAACGCTGGCACCCCTGATAACCGGGATCTCGTTGAGCTTGGGTACCCTATCAACACCTACGTAGACGTACCTAGGTAGGGGCTCACCGCGGACTACTCTCTCCGCTAGCTCCTTAACTACTAGCTCAGCCTCTCCATCAACTACCGTATCAACCTCCCATAGGTCTACCTTATCCTCCTCCCATAGCCACTGCCAAGCGGCAGGCCCTCCTACGATGATCCTGAAGCCGTACCTCCTCTTATAGGAGGAGATCTTCCCCATAAGCCTTGTGAAGAGCCTACGATTCTCCGGTACCTTACCTGTAATCAGCCACCACTCAGATGAGGGTGGCCCGTAGGCAAAGAAATCGTGGTGGCCTATCATAACGGCCTTAGCTCTCTTCAAGTACCTATCAACGTAGTCCGGATCCACTACGGCTGCCTTAAACCCCGAGTCGAGGAGAGCTGCCTCGATCTTCCTCAAGCCGTAGGGAGCTTCAATAGGTCTCCCAAGCTCATCCACCTTAGGCTTAGGGCAGCAAATAAGCCTCCAGAGAGCTTCTGGAAGAAAGAGCGGGGGACCTGTTGCAATGAAGCCCAGAAACTCGCGGCCGTGATGGTCGCTCATCATGCTCCTGTCGGTGGTGATAACGAAGTCGAGCTCCTTGCTCATCCAGGACACCACCACAGAATAGAACATGCGATATCAATTTATACCTCAATCATCGTAATTGTTAGCCCCTACCTTAAAAGGTCGAGGGGGTTCGGCTGTACTGTAGGTAAGCAAGATCGAGCTAGTGTCCGAAAGCGTTTCCCCGCTAACGGTACTTGGTGGTATTCGTAAATACTTGTAATCCCGTTTGCGGGGTTACACCTCTGTGCGGGTTCACTAGCTTCACCCGCACTTCATGGGCTCC
>CAYTXX010000031.1:0-13383 GCA_964442165.1 uncultured Desulfurococcaceae archaeon
AAGTTCTCTGAGCTCGTAAGGACTTTAGTGAGGTGCGGTGAGGTAGGGGGAGTCGCCTTCCTGACCAAACCCTCACCTGTCGCCATACAGGGCCCGGGGAGCAAGGTAGTGGAGGTCGTCGTACCGCCTGTCTCCCTAGCCGCTGACCTGGGGGTCTTTGAGCGGTGCGGCATCGAGTTCGACTACGTGGTAGCGGAGGACTCTTGGGTTGAGGGGGGCTTCGTCCCTGTACCCGAGGACGTAGCTGTTGAGGGGGGTTGCCTGCTGGCGCAGTACGTGAGGGAGATCTTCGGGGGGAGCTCCTCGGGAGGTAGGTGCCGAGTTCTGTGCAGAGCTACTGAGGAGCAGCTGATCAGGCACCTCCTAAATCCTTTGGTGGTTGACCTACGGGGTCTGGAGGGTGTCGTGGTGACTAAGTGCTCGGGGAGGGTTAGGGTTCTGTGGTCCAGCCACCCTGTTCTCTACGGTGTCGAGCTCGGAGAGCTGGTGAACCTAGAGCTAGCACGTGTGGAGGACACTAGGTTAGGACACTACGTTAAGCCCCTGGCGTTCGTAGAAGAGGAGCCTTTAGTACTTGAGGTACCGTACTCCAGCTCAATACTCTTCGCAGGCTACGCGGATAGCATGAAGGAACTAGCTGTGAGGTCAGTAATCTACACCTGCTTAAGGACTTCAGCAACTACGTGAGAGCAGCTAGCTAGTGCGGTAGAAGGTAACTTCCCTACCTATAACCTGCCCAGGGACGTTCCTATTGAAGGTAGCTATGACTACGCCGTTCCTACCCCTCCCGTGGACCTTTACCACCCTACCTAGGTAGGTGTTCCCGTAACCGTCAACTACTCTAACCCTACAGCCTACTAAGCTATGTACGTTAGGGTGGCTTAGGACCTTTATGTAAACCTGGTTAACGTACTGGGTATTCGAACCCCTCCTATACCCCAGCACTATACCTAGAGCTACTGGGCTGGAGCTTCCGCTGGATATACGCACCACCTGGTAGTAGTTTAGCGGCTCTAGGATATAAGAAGCTCAGAGAGCTGGCTCAAACTGCCCTATACTACACCTCCGGGGGGAGCCGGTGAGCACGTCAGTGTGAACTAGTTTCGTCACCACTCCTGGGCTGCCCACCTCATCACTTCCTAGGCTGGGCGATTCCCACTGTAAGCTATAGCTTACGAAATTATATACTTATATAAGCTACAGGGAATAGCTCTAGGAGAAGGTGAGACGAGTGTCATCTACGCTACTTGAGGTACACGACCTGAAGATATACTACTACACGCTAACTGGAGTTGTAAGGGCCGTCGACGGGGTATCCTTCAGCTTAAGGGATGGTGAGGTCCTAGGTATTGCGGGAGAATCTGGCTGCGGTAAGTCTACTCTAGGCTACGGTCTCCTAGGCCTTATACCACCTCCAGGTAGGATAGCCGATGGATCCATAGTTCTAGACGGTGTTGACCTAACTAAGCTTAAGCTAGCTGAGCTTAGGAAGGTTAGGTGGGCTAAGGTAAGCATGGTCTTCCAGGGGGCTATGAACGCTCTAAACCCCGTGTACACGGTTGGGCATCAGTTAGCTGAGCCCCTAGTACTCCATAAGGGAATGGATGTACGCGAAGCACTTGAGATAGCTACTGAGACCCTTAAGAAGGTGGGCCTCACCCCGGATATCCTGAGGAGGTACCCGCACGAGCTTAGTGGAGGTATGAAGCAGAGGGTTATGATCGCTATGGCCCTCCTACTGAAGCCTAGGCTAGTAATAGCTGATGAGCCTACAACAGCTCTCGACGTAGTCATACAGGCGCAGATAATGAACCTCTTCAAGGAGATTAAGGAGAGGGAGAGGAACGCCATGATATTCATAACTCACGACCTAAGCCTAATAGCTGAGATAGCGGATAAGACCTCCATAATGTACGCAGGTAAGATCGTTGAAATAGGATCCTCCGACGATGTCTTCAACAGCCCAGCTCACCCGTATACGCAGGGCCTACTGAGGAGCATCCCAAGGCTGAGGAGTAAGGAGAAGGTAACGTGGATACCCGGCATCCCACCGGACCTTAGAGCTCCACCACCTGGCTGTAGGTTCCACCCGAGATGCCCGTACGCTATGGATATCTGCAGAACTGAGGAGCCACCAACTGTAGACCTAGGTAGGGAGCATTTAGTCTCGTGCTGGCTGTACGCTAGGAGGTGATAGAAGGTGCCGCCTAAGCTCATAGCTGAAAAGGTCTACAAGTACTTCCCGCTTAGGCGGAGCTTAACTGAGATACTGACCTTTAAGAGACCTAGATACGTTAGGGCCGTTGACGGAGTGGACTTCAGCGTTGAGGAGGGTGAGATCTTCTGCCTAGCTGGAGAGTCCGGTTGCGGTAAGACTACTACGGGAAGGCTGGTCGTAAGGCTGATAGAGTTCACTGGGGGTAAGATGCTTTACAGACCTAGAGATGATGTACTCAGCTCAATACCTCCAGCACTCCTAGTTAACGGTAAGTACGTAGACCTCACAGCTAAGCTACCGAGGTTCGTGGATAAGCTACTGAGGAGGGATGTGCAGATAATATTCCAAGACCCCTACGGCTCTCTGAACCCTAGGATGCGCGTATACGACATACTTAAGGAACCCCTAGATATACACGGAATCGGAGATACCGAGGAGGAGAGGAGGGAGAGGATCTACAGGATCCTCGAGGAGATAAAGCTAACGCCACCTGAGGAGTTCGCGGAGAGGTTCCCACACATGCTCTCGGGAGGTCAGAGGCAGAGGGTAGCCGTAGCTAGGGCCATCATGCTAGAGCCCTCCCTAGTTGTCGCAGACGAGCCAGTAAGCATGTTAGACGTCTCCATAAGGGCTGAGATACTCCAGCTACTGCTGGACCTTAAAGCCTCCAGGAACCTGACCTACATATTCATAACCCACGACCTAGCTGTAGCCTCCTACATATGCGATAGGATAGCCATAATGTACCTAGGGACCATAGTCGAGACCGGTAGGATCGATGAGGTAATAAACGATCCGCAACACCCGTATGCCAAGGCCCTAATAGCAGCTGTACCAGAGCCAGACCCCCGGAATAGGTTCAAGGTTAGGGAGGTACCTATAAAGGGCGAGATCCCAAGCGCTGCCAACATACCACCTGGCTGTAGGTTCCACCCGAGATGCCCGTACGCTATGGATATCTGCAGAACTGAGGAGCCACCAACTGTAGACCTAGGTAGGGGGCGTACAGTTAAGTGCTGGCTGTACTCTAGGCGCTAATCCTACTACAGCTTGCCTAAACTTCTTTTAGGCAGTTAGTTTAAGCTTTTATACCTAGCCGTAAAACCTCTACCCGGAGGTAGTACTTGAAGGCGGGTATCCGAGGTTGGGGAGCGTACATACCTAGGTTTAGGCTTAGCGCTCTAGAGATAGCATCCCTGTGGGGCTACGACTCCAGGATACCTAAGGCTCTCAATATAGTTGAGAAGTCCGTTGCTGAGGAGGATGAGGATGCCGTTACCATGGGCTGGTACGCAGCTAAAGTAGCTCTTAGGAGAGCTAGAGTAGGGGGTGAAGAGATAGATGCGGTATTCTTCGGTACCGAGTCTAAGCCCTACGCAGTTAAGCCCTCAGCTACTATAGTAGCCGACGCCCTGGGTATTAAGAGGAGGAAGCTAGCCTCAGATATGGAGTTCGCTTGTAGGGCAGCTGGAGAGGGGCTTAGAATAGGTGTAGGGTTAGTTGGGGGAGGCTTCGCGCAGAACGTCCTAGTTATAGGGTCGGATACGGCACAGGCTAACCCTGGAGACCTACTCGACTTCACAGCCTCTTCGGGAGCTGTAGCCTTCGTTGTAGGTCCGGAGGGTAGCTCAGTAGCATCTATAGAGGCTAGCGTTACCTACGTAACAGACACACCAGACTTCTGGAGGAGGGATAGGTCCCCCTATCCAGAGCACGGTGAGATATTTACCGGTGAGCCCGCCTACTTCCATCACATAATTAGTGCAGCCAAGCTACTTATGGAGGAGACAGGGCTAAGGCCTTCGGACTTCGACTACGCGATCTTCCACCAACCTAACGGTAAGTTCCCCCTTCAGGTAGCTAGGACTCTAGGTATACCTCAGGAGAAGGTTCTACCAGGTCTAGTAACCCCCTACATAGGGAATACCTACAACGCCTCAGCTCTACTAGGGCTAGCTAAGGTCCTTGAGGAGGCGAAGCCAGGTAGTAGGATCCTTACCGTAACTTTCGGTAGTGGCGCTGGCAGCGATGCCTTTAGTATAGTGGTCAAGGATTCCATAGCCGACATCGTTAACTTAGGGCCTAGGGTAGCCGATATGATAGGCTATAGACATCCGATTACCTACGCTGAGTACACTAAGTTCCGCAACCTACTCCTAAGAAACGTGTAGGGTGTCCCCGTGGGAGCCTATATAGTAGGAGGGTCAGTAGTAAAGGTTGATAGGCACTTCGAGTACGGCTACAGAGACCTAGCGTACAAAGTGCTTTCAAGCTGTGAAGTCTGCGAGAATCCGGACTACGTTGTAGTAGCTTCAGCCCTACCTGAGCTAATGGCGCATCAGATAGACGTAGGGGTCCACATAGTTCAGTGGGCTGGGAGGAGGATCCCCGTAGTTAGGGTAGAGTCTGGGGAGTCCTCAGGTGTAGCAGCTTTAGAGGTAGCATTTTCCCTAATACGCTCGGGTGCGGCTAGGAAGGTCGTAGTACTGGGGGTTGAGAAGGTTACTGAGTACCCTACCTACATAGCTAACCGCATGTACTCCTTCATCCTAGACTACGAGTTCGAGGTACTTAGGGGGGTTAGCCCACCGGTATACGCAGCCCTAGCTATGAAGGAGCTACTGAGGGATGGCTTTAGTAGAGAGTGCTTCAGTAGCTGGGCGGTTAGGATGCACGAGAACGCTACTAAGATCCCCCACGCAATGCTGAGGTTTAAGATCTCGGTGGAGTCGTTTAAGGATGCTCAAGTACTTGCAGAACCCGTAACCCTCTACGACAGCTTCGCCCTAGGGGATGGAGCTTCAGCTATAGCGTTATCCTCCGAGCCGTCGGGTTACGAGGTAGCTGTTGAGGTGAAGTACAGCTCATCCGAGGTAGGTCTCCCAGCCTACTCTAGGGATCGTGTATCCGAGTTGGCGGCTTCTACTAAGCTACTTAAGCAGCTGGGAGAGAGGTTCGGGGTAGACCTCAGAAAGGTTGTTGTAGAGTTACACGATAGCTATACACCCTACCCAATAGCTCTACTACACTCCCTAGGCTACATAGATACTAGGTGTGAGCTAAGCGGGCTTGATTACTTAAACTTAAGCGGGGGGCTGAAGGCTAGAGGGCATCCAATAGGTGCTACCGGAGCCTACCAGGTTTACGAGGTGTTTAAACTACTTACTGGAGGCTTCGACGGACTTTCTACTAACTCCGAAGTGGGTGTAGTGCACTCTATGAGTGGACCCGATAACCTCTCCAGGGTACTACTCCTAAGGAGGTGGAAGTAATGAGGCTCTCTGTACCCCAGTTCTGGAGGGTAAAGGAGTCCCTCTACAAGCTCGTCCTAACTAAGTGCCTGAACTGCGGTAAGGTATCGGTATTTAAGAGACCTACCTGCCCCTACTGCGGTTCACCGAAGGTAGTCCACGAAGAGTCTCAGGGTATAGGTGTGGTAGAGAGCTTTACTAGGGTCTACTACAAGCAGGACTCCAGTGAAGATAGGCTTCCAGAAGTTGTAGCTGTAGTTAAGCTAAACGAGGGGGTTAGAGTCGTAGGTGAGGTTGTGGGGGTTAAGGTAGATGAGGTAAGTGAGGGTATGGTAGTTGAGGCTGTACTGAGGCGCTATGCCTCAGACGACCCGTATGGGGTAATATACTACGGTCTTAAGTTTAAACCTTTAAAGCAGAATAATACCCAGTAGCGTGTAGTTAAAGACCTTTTTAACTTCTCTTAGCTCTGCTAATACGGTGTGCACGTGGATTACAGAAAGTTCATAGCTAGATCAGCTGAGGTCTTCAGAGCTTCTGAAATTAGGGAGCTACTGAAGGTGGTGGAGGCACGGAAGGTTATTAGCTTTGCAGGTGGCTACCCGGATCCCGAGACTTTCCCAAGGGAGTCCCTAGCTAGGATAGCCTATGATGTAGTACTCAACTTCGGTGATAAGGCTCTTCAGTACGCTCCCACCAAGGGCGTTACAGTGTTCAGGGAGACCTTGACCAGGTGGCTGAAGTCTAAGGGGGTTAAGGTCCTCGACGAGGATGACGTGATAGTAGTTACCGGGTCTCAGCAGGCATTGGACATCATAGCCAGGACGATGATAGACCCCGGCGATTACATAGTAACGGAGAACCCGACCTACCTAGCAGCCCTAACGGCTTTCCGACCAGCTAGACCTAACATAGTTGGGATACCGGTGGACTCCCAGGGCATGAGGGTTGACGTACTCGAGGAGAAGCTTAAGGAGCTTAAGTCCCGTGGAGCTACACTTAGGTTCGTTTACACTATACCTACAGCCCACAACCCTACTGGTATATCCATGAGCTTGGAGAGGAAGAGGCACCTGCTTGAGCTAGCATCTAGGTACGACTTCCTCGTCGTAGAGGACGACCCCTACTCCTACTTCGTCTACGACGAGGCCGATGTAACGAGGTTGAAGACTCTGGACACCGAGGGTAGGGTGGTCTACATGGGTACCCTAAGTAAGATACTGTCTCCAGGGCTTAGGGTAGGGTGGATGCTCGCTAATAAGCAACTAGTAGATGTATTCGAAAGAGCTAAGCAGAGCATGGACCTCCACACGTCATCCTTCTCTCAGTACATAGCTAAGGAAGCTATAGAACGCGGAGTCGTTGAGGAAACCATTGAGAAGGCTAAGAGGATATACAGGGTTAAGCGTGATGCTATGGTGGAAGCCCTATCGGAGCACCTAGTTAAGGACTCCTGGTGGATAAAGCCTGTAGGTGGGCTCTTCCTAATGGTCTGGCTACCCAGAGCTATAGACACTAAGGTAATGCTACCTAAAGCCGTAGAGGCTGGCGTGGTGTACGTACCGGGAGCTCCATTCTTCGTAGACGAGAGCGGCACTAATACAATGAGGCTTAACTTCAGCTACCCATCTGTAAGCGATATAAAGAAGGGTGTAGAGCTCCTAGGTACCTTAGTAAGGAGGGAGCTAAGCTTACAGTAAGTTAAACTAACTTAAAGGTTTTAGTATTTCTAGCTCCCAGTACTCTACTAGGATAACGTACCCAGGGGATATCAAACTGAAAGCTCCACTTTCTAGAGTAGGGATGATAGCTCTAACAACCTCCGCAGGTCTGCTTACTGATAAGCTTATCGAACTTCAGTACCTTCTATGGAAGGCCCTTAGAGGTAGCTAGCTTTGCCTTAAGTAGACTACGTAGCTACTGTAGGTAATTGAGGTAGTATCAATAACTTTCTGGAGAGTATCGACTACCCTAATAGCTTTACCTAGATCGTTCGGAAGGGAGCTAGCTACTTCGACGGCCTTCGCCACATCAGGCTCGACCTTGGAGCAGGACACTACCCTCTCTACTGCTACTGTAGGTACGTACTCTCTGAGTATAAATGGTGAGATTACGAGGGTTTCGCGGCACTTCCTAGATGCTGAGATGTTTAGATACGGGTTGAGAGATGCTATGTAAACTACATCATAGCTACCCCCAGCTTCCTCCCATAGGTACGACCTGATCCCAAGTCTTGAGGCCCTCTGGAGACCTATCTCGCTAGAGCACATGGCTTCTACTCTAAGCAACCCCCTTGCGGAGTAAGCTAGTGAGAGAGCTTCAAACCCGCACCCAGCTATGAGAAGTGTGGAGCCTGAAATCCTCCTTAGTACGGATGGTATATGCGCTAGTACTGAAACCCTAGCCCCGAGGAGGCCTTCGATACCGCGAGGTGTTGGTAGCAGGCATTCTGAGGGTATGCTTAGGAGCTCAGCCATGGTGCCGTCAGCTCTAGTTGCTAGGTCTACGAAGCACTTAGGGGCTACTAGAGCCTCCTCGCCGACGTTAAACTCGCTTACTCCGTAACCTAGCTCTACAACCCTAACTAAGCCCGCTGAGCCGGCTACCTTACCGTAGGTGTAGGGTATGTAGCCCCTTGCTACAGCTACGTCTAGAGGTGTTAGAACTGCGGCTAGGGGCTTAGCCAGTACGTACCCCCTCTTAATAGGTGGTGGAACTATCTCTACTAACCTTAAACCTCCAGCTACGACTACGGCTGGTACAGACCTCATAGCTCTATCTTGTATTAACGTTATTAGCTCAGCTAAAAACCTTAAGTCGGGTGCGGCGGTGTTCAGGGACTACACGGGGAGGTTCTACTACCTACTTCACCCACGTCCTACAGTTGTTGTAGGCTCGGTGTGTCCGAACGGTAGGGTTAACTTCATGCCAGCTAGCTGGAACACCCCAGTTAGTGAGGAGCCGCCTACCGTTGCCGTAGCTATCGACTCGAGTAGCTATACTAGGGAGTGCCTAGACTACTGCGGTGAGGCTACTCTAAACGTCTTAAGCTTAGATGACGCTGACCTCATCTACGGGTTGGGCTCTATATCGGGAAGGGACGTAGATAAGGTATCCCAGTACGGGGTAGAGCTTGTTGACAGCATAAGCGTAAAGCCTCCTGGAATTAGGAAGGCCCTCGCGGTTTTAGAGACTAGGGTTCTCAGCAAGCACCACGTAGGTGAGTCCATCCTATACGTGCTTCAAGTAGTTAAGGCCCGCGTTCGTGAGGGTGTAGTCGATAGGTACGGCTACCTCCCCAACGTTGCTAACCCAGCTCTACATGGAAGCGGTAGGTACTTCTACGGAGTGGGGTCTAGGAAGGAGGCGGCGAGGAGAGGTGGGTTCAAGCCCAAAGCTATTCCTCCTGAGTAGGAAGGTCTTCAACGACTACAGCCTACTGGAGAGGTACTTTGAAGTATGCGGCGAGGAGGCCTCTGAGTCCATCCCGACACCGGCAGACGTAGAGTACGTTAAGTACCTCGTATCAAGGGGTTCAGCTTCTTTAGAGTACGTCCTAAACGAACTCAAGAAGAAGCTCTTAGATAGAGTTAACGTGAGCTGTAGCTTGAGGGCTGCTAAGGAAGTACTTGGAATAGATCTACCTGAAAGCCATGCGGTAGCCCTGGTCTCAGTGCAGCTAGCTGGGTGGGTTTTAGAGATAGCTGAGGCGCTAGGTGTAATCAAGCTGAAACCTCTCTACGAGGAGGCGGGATGAGCTTTGGGGACCTGTAGGCTCTTCAAAATACTCTACAAACAGCTCTACATAACCTCTCTATGGGTAAGAACCCATTAAAGCTTACCGGCAGAGCCCACTTCCTCTAAAAGTGTACCTGACCCTAGCGCCTTAGCTACCTACACTCCCCCGTTACGGCGCTTCATCCTAGGGGTTTCTGATATCATCAACTAGGGCTAGAGGCTATAGGTTTAACTTTAACTTAGGAGCGTAGGATCACAGTACGCGATGACTCTTTCAGTTGTAAAGCTTTAAAAACCTTCTGGCGGTAGAGTGTGAGGACGAGATGCTAGGTGGGTGAAGTATGAGCAGGAGACCTACTAAGTCACACATGAACCTGGTCGTAATAGGTCACGTAGACCACGGGAAGAGCACTCTAGTAGGCCACATGCTCCTTCTACTCGGAGCTATAGACCCTAAGACAGCTAAGGAGGTTGAGGAGGCCGCTAAGAAAGCCGGTAAGGAGTCTGAAAAGTTTGCTTGGTTCCTCGATAGACTTAAGGAGGAAAGGGAGAGAGGTCTAACTATCGCTCTATCGTTTATGAAGTTCGAGACCCCGAAGTACTACTGGACTATAATTGACGCTCCAGGACATAGGGACTTCGTTAAGAACATGATCACCGGTACCAGCCAGGCCGATGTAGCTCTACTCGTAGTATCCGCTAAGACAGGAGAGTTTGAAGCTGGGATGAGCCCTGAGGGCCAGACTAGGGAGCACGCTATACTAGCAAGGACCATGGGTATCGAGAACCTCATAATAGCTGTAACTAAAATGGATATAACAGACCCACCGTGGAGTGAGGCTAGGTACAAGCATGTAGTTGACACGTTAAAGAAGTTCCTGAGGACCCTAGGTTACAAGGTCGATGAGATACCATTCGTACCGGTATCAGGCTGGCTAGGGGATAACATACTAAAGCTCTCACCGAACATGCCGTGGTACAAGGGACTGACGCTAATAGAGGCCCTAGACACAGCTAGAGAGCCTCCGAAGCCTATCGACAAGCCTCTTAGGATACCCGTACAGGAGGTCTACAGCATCTCAGGTGTAGGTACGGTACCTGTAGGTAGAGTTGAAACCGGGAGGCTTAGGGTAGGGGATAAGGTAGTGTTCATGCCTCCAGCGGTGGTCGGGGAGGTAAGGAGCATCGAGATGCATCACGAACCACTAGACGAGGCACTACCCGGTGACAACATAGGCTTTAACGTTAGGGGAGTATCCAAGGAGCAGGTAAGGAGAGGTGACGTAGTCGGACATCTAACCGCCCCACCAACAGTGGTTGAGGAGTTTATTGCTAGGATATTCGTAATGTGGCACCCCTCAGCTATCCACGTTGGGTACACGCCGGTAATACATGCTCACACAGCATCTGTAGCAGCTAGAATAGTAGAGATCATAGGTAGGCTAGACCCTAGAACCGGGCAGATAACTGAGAAGAACCCGCAATTCATTAAGGCTGGTGAGTCCGCTCTAGTAAGGTTCAAACCCATAAAGCCTATGGTAGTAGAGAAGTACAGCGAGTTCCCACAGCTAGGAAGGTTCGCAATGAGAGATATGGGTAAGACCGTAGGTATCGGTACCATAGTGGACATAGTACCGGCAAAGATCGAGATAAAGGCTAAGTAACCTGAGGAGCTAGGGTCAAGCTAATGGCTAAGGTAAGGATAAGGCTGTGGAGTGTTAACGTATCACACCTAAACGAGGTAGTAAATCAGATAGTAGAACACGCTAGAAAGCTAGGGGTCAACATATCGGGACCTATACCGCTACCAACCAAGAGGCTGGTAGTACCTGTACTAGTGCCACCACACGGTGAGGGAACTAAGGTCTATGAGAAGTGGGAGATGAGAATACACAAGAGGCTAATAGACGTAGACGCTGACGATAGGTTCATGAGGCAGATAATGAGGATTAGGGTACCAGACGACGTCTTCATAGAGATAGAGGTTTTAAGGTAGTTTTAGTAGTACCCTTCCTAGGAGACCCCTAGCTAGGTTCCTTTAAAAGCTACCTTAACATATACCTACCGGAGCCGGGGTGCCCGAGCGGCCTAAGGGGCCGGCCTGGAGAGCCGGTGGGTGTCGTGCCCACGCGGGTTCGAATCCCGCCCCCGGCGCCACTTCAGCTGTCCGCATAGAAGCCTCTCCTGAAGATCTGTACCTCCAGGCTAGAGAACCACAGCTCTACACCGCTTTTCTAGCTATATATCGTGGTACTTGAGGAACTCTATAGGAGTAGGTACTGACGATACTTCCTCTAGCTCCTTAAGCTTTACCTCCGCGTACACGTCGAGAAGCTCCTTGGTGAATACTGGCTTAAGGAATTCGCTGTCAGATTCGAGCTCCTCGAGAGCTTCACCTAGGCTTCTAGGTAGGGTCTTCTCTCGGGGTGGTTTGGGGAGGTTGTAGGAGTTTTCTCTAAGCGGCTCACCTGGGTCTATGGACCTCCTGATCCCGTCTAGACCGGCTAGTAGTACTGCTGCTATAGCTAGGTAGGGGTTTGATGAGGGGTCTGGAGGTCGAAACTCCACCCTAGCATCTGAGGGAGCTAAAATCTTAGGTATTCTAACCATAGCACTTCTATTGGCTAAGCCCCAATTGGCGTACACCGGGGCTTCGTACCTAGGTACTAGCCTCTTGTAACTGTTCACCGTGGGAGCTACTATAGCTGCTAGAGCTCTTGAGTGGCTAAGTAGGCCCCCTATAAAGTACCTAGCTACCTGGCTTATACTGTACTCATCGTTTGAGTCATAGAATACGTTGGTAGAACCCCTCCAGAGACTTACGTGTACGTGCATTCCAGAGCCGTTCTCCCCGTATATCGGCTTCGGCATAAACGTCGCTTTAAACCCCCTAGCCGACGCTATGGACTTAGCTACGTACTTAACTGTCTGGATATCGTCAGATAGAGCTCTAGGGCTTTTAGCACCTAACGATAGCTCCACCTGGCTAGAGGCTACTTCGTGGTGATAGCTCCGCACATCAACATCGAAGTAAGTCCTCAGAACTAGAGCTACCTCGTTGAGGTAGTTACTAAGTACCCCCTCTACTGCGTGGTAGTTCGAGCTTAGACCCCTCCCGGATGACCTATCCACGAGCTTCAGTCTGTATGCTACGGCAACCGGAACTCTATATAGTAGCTTAATCTCCTTAAAGACGAAGAACTCCACCTCGACCCCAACTAAAGGCCTTAGACCTAGGCTATCGAAGTAATCCTCAACTCTTTGCGTAACGTACCTTGGATCTAGAGGATGTCTAATACTCTGCGTATCGTAAATATCTGAAAAAGCCCTCCAGTACCCGTTTAGCCACGGTATAGGCCTTAAGGTACTCCTATCCGCAACTAGGAATAGGTCGCTCCTTTCTATAGGTGCCATACCTATGCTACTCCCATCAACTTTAGCTATTAGGGTATCTACGCTAGGAGGGGAGGTTACTCTAACTGCTCGCAGTCTACCTACTAGGTCCGTGTAGTGTAGCTCAACCCATAGCACTCCTCTCAGACTCCTCGGTACACTGTTTGAAGATCCCACATCTTTACCTGCCACGAGCAGTACCTACTATAGCCTTAGTACCGGAACGTTAAATAAAAACCACCGTAATCAAGCGGAACACTTATTAACTAGCGTAGAACATTTCGTTGGGGAGGTGATGGAACTGCGTTCCACACGTACTAAGGAGCTCGTAGACGAGTTGGACCTACAGATACTCGACCTGATAAAGGATAACGCCCGGCTAAGTATTAGGGAGATAGCTAAAGCCTTAGGGAAGTCCCCGTCGGTTGTACATAGGAGGTTAAAGCGCTTGGAGAGGGCTGGGGTAATAAGGAGGTACGCGGCACTGCTTGACTACGCTAAGCTGGGCTACGGAATACACGCCTTAACGCTACTCCAGGTAGAGGGAGGATACATAACCGACGTAGAGAAGCTACTAGCGCAAGAAGTGAATGTCAGAGCTGTATACGATATCACCGGGGAGTACGACGTTGCTGTTATAACGGTGTTTAGCTCCGTAAGTGAGCTCGATAGCTTCATAAAGAGGATCCTGAAGGTACCGTACATTAGGAGGTCTGTTACTAACATCATTTTACGGGTAGTTAAGGATAGCCCGAACATTGGGACTAGCCTAGGCTGAGAGCT
>CAYTXX010000032.1:0-13180 GCA_964442165.1 uncultured Desulfurococcaceae archaeon
GCGGGCCCGCCGGGATTTGAACCCGGGACCTCCGGCTCCGAAGGCCGGCGCCCCATCCTGGCTGGGCCACGGGCCCAGATACCTTGACTTCCTAGTTTAATACCTTACAGTCCGGGTACGCGTGTTGGTGGGGAGGTTAGACACCCCTCTACCGAGGTACTTCAGAGTAGATCAACCAGTTCACCTATCACCGCCATCGCCACTCATCATCCGCTACAGTATAGCTCTTGAGGGTATTAAGTGCGGTGCCGAGGGCGGGTCTAAAGCCTAAGACCCCTCGGTAAGGGCTTTACGTACCTCGGGTTCTGCCTCCAGGGTCCTTAGGTACTCCTCCACCCTTCCAGCTAGGTTCTCTAGGTTCTCCTGTAGGTAGTTCAGCACCTCCCTCAATCTCTCCGCGCTTAGCTCTAGGGGGTAGAAGGCCATCCCCTGGGAGAGCTTAGCTACAGCCCACAACCTAAGGTTCTCCAGGGTTACGTACTCCCTCAATCTACTCCCTACGGATACCACTAGGTCGCGTACGTAGCTGTAGGCTACGGCCTTAGCTCCCGACTCAGCGATAGCTCCCTCCAGCTCCTCTAGGTGCTCCTTGAGGACCCCCCTAACGTAGCTACTGTCCAGCTTAGTGAAGTAGGTCCTCGTAGCGGCGTCAGCGAACTCTGTCTCTACGACGTCGGATACCATCAGCCCCCCGAGGTAGGTTGAGCACATCAGGAGGCTGCTCGCCTTCAGGGACCTCGAGAACCTATCCAGGACCTCGGTGGGCTCTACGGGTAGGAACCTCCTCGACACCCTACCGAGGGCTACCTCCTCCACGAACTCCGGCTCTAGGGGGTCTACAGCGACTACCCTACCTGCTACAGCTATAGCAGGTACCGAGGGGACTACTACCCTAAGGCGTAGGGGGCTCCTAGAGGTGACTGGTACTATCTTCACCAGGTGGGTAAGGCCTCTCTCGAGGACGTACTTAACTACCCTAAAGCTCGACGGGCAGTACGGGTGTACGAGCAGGGTGGGACCCTCCCGCAAGCTAGCTCCCGGAAGGGGTTCGAGCTCGGTAAATAAGTCGGCGACCACCGGCTACAGAGCACCCGGAGACGAGCTTATAAGGTCTTACCTTAGGGTACTGTGGACTGGAATTGAGCCGCAAGCTACTCCCGGTGGTAGCCCTAGTACTAGTTCTAGCAGTAGTTACCGGAGCTCTAGTAGCGCTCTACAGGCAGCCCCAGCAGGTCAGGGTAGTCGTATACGCATATAGGGACGCCATCACCGGTATAGACCCGGGAGCCGAGGACGACGTCGGCGTAGTCGTACTACACGCCCTGTACGATACCCTACTACGCTACGACCCTAGGACCGGGGAGTACGTACCGTGGCTTGCTGAGAGGTTCGAGAGGGTAGCTGAGGATAGGTGGCTCATAGCTATTAGGAAGGGGGCGGTATTCCACGACGGATCTCCGGTAACTGCTGAGGACGTGAAGTTCAGCATCGAGAGGTCCCTAGCTCTCTACGAGGAGGGTATAGGGTTGGGGTTCGTGTGGAGGTGCGTTAAGGAGGTTGAGGTACTCAACACAACCCACCTAGAGGTAGTCACAGAGGGTCCCTGCGAGCTAGCGAGAACTGCTTCAGCAGCCTACTCAGCCTTCGTGTACAGTAGGAAGGTGCTCCAGCTAAGCGGGGCGGCAAGCCTCACAGATAGAAAGCTAATAGAGTGGTTCAACCTAGGTAACGAGCTCGGTAGCGGACCCTACAGGCTTAGAAGCTACAAACCCGAGAGGGAGGTAGTCCTAGAGAAGTTCCGCGACTGGTGGGGGTGGAGGGTAGTCAACAACCCACGAGCACCCGACGTAGTGGTAATTAGGATAGTTGAGGACCCCGGAGAGCAGGAGAGAGGTTTAAGAGCTGGTGAGATCCACATAGCCTCCAGCGTCCCTAGAGCCGTGCTTAGATCCCTTAGAGAGGGAGGCTTTGAGGTACGGGCAGCGGATACATACCACAACTTCATCCTAATGTTCAACGTCCTTAGGTGGCCCACCAACGTAACCGAGGTTAGGAGGGCTATAGCCCTAGCCATACCGTGGGATAGCGTCGTACCCACGTGCTTACACGGCTACGGTAGGGTTGGGAGCGGTCTAATACCCTACGGCTTCCCCGGCTACGACCCGGAGCTCAGACTAGGGCAGGATCTTGATGAAGCGGCTAGGTTACTAGCTGAGGTCCAGATACCGAGCGGTACGGAGCTCGAGATAGTGATAACATCGGGGTACGAGGAGGAGGAGTGCTTCGCTCAGCTACTAGCCCACGAGCTTGCTAAGCTAGGGCTTAGGCTTAGGATTACGTCCCTACCGTGGGACCTTGTAAAGCAGAGGGGTGCAGAGGTATGGAGTAACCCGGAGGCAGCACCGCATATGATGGTAAACGACTGGTGGCCCACCTACATAACCCCCTACGACTACCTATCCCTACTCGAGTGCGGTTACATAACGTGGAACTGGGCTGGGTACTGCGATGAGGACTTTGACGAGAGGCTGTGGGAGGCCTACCAAGTAGACCTAGCTGACCTGGAGCAAGCTCTCCCACTCTACCAGGAGCTACAGAGGTACATCTACGAGGAACTGCCAGCTATAAACCTCTGGGACATGCAGCACATCTACGTTTACAACCCTAGGAGGGTTCTAGTACCGGGTAGAGCTCTAAACCCCCTGTACACGTATGTAGTGTTCTTTGAGTACGTAGAGGTGCTAAGCTAGTAAAATGCTAACCCTTAACTACATCATAAGGAGGTCCGCCCTCTCCCTGGTCCTCGTAGTTGGGGTTTTACTTCTGAGCTTCGTACTAACCTACTACGCACCCGGTGACCCAGCCCTTACGTGGGCTGGTAGACCGAGGGGGCCTGGAGCTCTTGAAGCTATAGAGAGAGCTAAGCAGGAGCTAGGTCTAGATAAACCGCTCTGGTACCAGCTCTCCACGTACATAGGGAGGTTCCTCAGTGGGGATTGGGGTACCTCCGTGAAGTTTAAGACCCCGGTACTGGAGCTAGTTTTAAGGGGCTTCGCATCCTCCTTAGAGCTAGTAGCCTACTCCTTCTTAGTAGCCGTACCCCTCGGCTACCTCCTAGGTATCTCAGCAGCTCTATCTAGAGGGGAGCTTAGGGATAGGGTTATCTACTACCTCTCAGCAGCTATCTCCGGGACCCCTAGGTTCATTACAGCAGCAGTTGCTTACATAGCACTCTACGTTCTCTCACAGGCTCTGGGGACCCCCGTAATCTATGGGAGGCTATCCTCCGAGCTTAGGGTAGGCTTTGAGGAGATCACGGGGGTTATTACCCTAGACTCCCTAATCCAGGGCAGGTTGGACGCCTTCCTCGACTCACTGGTGAGGATTATCCCACCAGCGGTAGTCCTATCAACCTACCCGATGGGGGTTCTAGCTAGGGTAGTTAGGATCGCGGTAGCGGAGACTCTTGAGGAGGAGTACGTCAGGCAGGCGGTCTCCCTAGGTATCCCAGCAGGGGCTGTAATGAGGAGGTACGTAGCTCCCAGCGTTGTACCGGTAGTAGCTCAGCTATCCGGTCTCTTCTTCTCCTACAGCTTAGTTGAGGCCATGGCTGTGGAAAGTGTATTCGGCAGGGAGGGCTTAGGCTACCTACTGGTAAAGTCCCTGGAGTCCTCCGACTACCCCCTAATAGTAGGCTCCATAGTGCTAGTATCGCTAGTCTTCGTAGTAGCTAATACCATAGCCGACGTAGTTCAAGCTAAGGTTAACCCGAGGGTGGTAGTTTGACGGCCCTCCCGGAGGCTTTAAGCGACCTACTAAGGCTCATGCGTAGAGCGTGGAGGAGGCCTGCGTTTAGGGTAGCTCTCTCACTAGCTTTAGCCCTAACGGCTCTAGGGCTTCTAGGACCCTACGTAGCCCCTTACCCACTTCAGGGTCTAGGGGTTGAGGTAGTCCCCGAGAAGAGCCTGCTCTCACCCTCGCTTGAGCACTTACTGGGGACTGACGCCATGGGTAGGGATATCCTTAGTAGAGTGCTATTCGGGCTCTGGAGGGCTGTGATCGTAACACTCCTAGTGATATCAGTAAGCGCAGCTCTAGGGCTTTTCGTAGGCTCTGCAGCAGCGGTCCTACCGAAGCCTGTGGAGACGGTCTTCGTCTACATCATGGAGCTCTTCATATCGGTACCCTCGATACTCTTAGCGGCTGCTCTAGTAGCTACTGCTGGAGGTGGTTTAGTACCCCTAATCGTGGCTCTCGTACTCACCTGGTGGCCTTGGTACGGGCGCGTTGCCTACACACAGGCTAGGGCTATCCGGGAGCTAGATTTCGTTAACCTACCGAGGGTTTTCGGTCTCTCGAGGCTGTACGTAGTACGTAGGCACATAGTACCGCACGTAGTTCCACCGGTATTGGTGGAGGCTCTTTCAGACCTCGGAAGCGTTGTTATAGAGATGTCGACAATAACCTTCATCTTCGGAGCTGCTCAGAGCATTAGCGAGCCGGATCTAGGGGTTATGATCGGCTTAGGGCTACGTTACGTAACTACACACCCCTGGGTAGCCCTGTTCCCAGCCATCTTCCTAGCTCTCCTAGCGATCTCGTTCACAGTATTCGGCGAGGTACTCTACGAAGAGGCTAACCCTGTTCTAAGGAAGAGGTGGTTTAAGTGGTTCTAGCTATAAGGAGCTACAGGCTTAGCGTAGGCTACGAAGTTGACGAGGGGTTAGTCTGGGTTGTCGATAGGCTAAGTCTGGAGGTCGGAGTTGGTGAGTCCTACTGCCTCGTTGGTGAGAGTGGGTGCGGTAAGTCCACTATAGGTAATACTATAGCTGGTCTACTCCCACCATACGCAGTTACGGATGGTATCCTAGAGCTCATGGGGGTTAAAGCTGTTGAGGGTAGGCTCCGGAGGTTTAATGGGCTACGTGGTAGGGTTGTAGTGAGGATCCCGCAGGACCCCGCAGCATCCCTTAACCCGTTTTTAACTGTTGAAGAGCAGTTGGAGGAGGTACTTAAAGCCCACCTAGGGCAGCTTACAGAGGCTGAGGCTAGGAGGAGGGTACAGCACCTACTTAGTTTAGTTAAGCTACCTCCGGAGGTAGCTGAGGTGTACCCCCACCAGCTTAGCGGGGGTATGAAGCAGAGGGTAGCTATAGCTCTAGCACTAGCCCCGTCCCCTAAGGTCGTGGTCGCCGACGAGCCTACCTCAGCTCTAGACGCCTACCTTAAGTTCTCGATAGCTAGACTGCTGAAGGCTCTTCAGCTAGCTCTAGGCCTAACCCTCATCTTCATAACGCACGACCTTACACTAGCTAGGTACGTATGCGATAGAGTAGCCGTGGTCTACGCTGGTAGGGTGGTTGAGGAGGCGCGTACCGTGGACATCCTAGAGGGAGCTGTACACCCGTATACTAAGTTACTACTACGTGCAGTACCTAGGCGCTTAAATAGCGGCAGGCTCGCGGATATTCCTGGAGCTCCTCCACCACCAGGTAGGTACCTACCTGGCTGTAGGTTTAGACCGCGCTGTCCCATAGCTTCGGAGGAGTGCACTAAGGACCCTGAGGTAGTTGAGGTAGGGGAGGGCCATAAAGTCTACTGCTGGCGCTGGCGGTCGGGATGAGCCCGCTACTATCCGTTGAGGACCTCTACGTAGCCTTTAGAACCACGAAAGGGGGTCTAGGGCTGGGCTACAGAGTTGTATGGGCTTTAAGAGGGGTTAGCCTAGGTGTTGAAGAGGGGGAGTCCCTAGGGGTTGTCGGAGGTAGTGGGAGCGGTAAGTCAACTTTACTTAAAGCTGTAATAGGGCTAGTAAAGCCCTTAAAGGGTAGCATCATCTACCAAGGTCTCGACATCCTTAAGTTGGGCTGGCCTCAGCGTAAGAGGATCTTAAGGGAGATAGGATACGTCCCCCAAGAGCCTAGCCAGTCGATGGACCCTAAGATGTCGGTTGGGGATATAGTTGTAGAACCTCTGCTAGCTCTAGGAATCCCTAGGAGATCGCAGGAGCACCTACTAGGGTCAGTACTAGAGCTCGTAGACCTACCTAGGGAGATAAGGGGGAGGAGTATTAGGGAGCTTAGTGGAGGTATGCAGCAGAGGGTAGCTATAGCAAGGGCTCTAATAACGAAGCCTAAGCTCCTCCTACTGGATGAGCCCACGTCGTCCTTAGACGTCTCAACCTCCGCTCAGATACTCAACCTCCTCAAGGACCTAAGGGAAACCTTAGGGCTAAGCTACATAGTTGTATCCCACGATATAGACTCGGTAAGCTACGTAGCCGATAGGGTAGCAGTAATGGCCTTAGGAATAGTGGTAGAGGTCGGACCTACGGATAGGGTCTTAGCAGAGCCTCTACACCCCTACACCAGGGTTCTAGTAGAGCCCGAGAAGGTTGAGGAGGAGGCTACCCTCGACCCGGAGGTAGCCTGTCCCGTGTATAGGTGGTGTCCGTGGAGAGAAGATAGGTGTGCAACTGAGAGACCGCAACCCGTAGAGGTTGGGAGGAGGCACTTAGTGATGTGCTGGAACTACCTATAGTGAGGCCCTACCTCAGCTCTGCGGGGAGCCGGATCTCATCTGCTTAAGTGGGTCTTTCTCCAGTACCTCGGGGGGTATCCTATCGCTAAACTTCCTGAGGAACTCCTCCTCCTTACTCCTTACCCTAGGCTTAACCCTGAGCTCATCCGGGTACATGAACGGTATACCATCTATCACCGGGTACCACCTACCGCACTTAGTGCAGTGCAGTAGACCCCAGGTTATATCGTGCCTAACGCACTCACTGCAGTTTAACTCCCCTATCTGGAGGTCCTTCACGTAGGCTCCACGGGAGGCGCAGTAGAGATCGCAGAAGGGTGTTCTAACTGAGAACTCCTTATCTATGACTACCTCCTCGAATACGTAGAGCTTTAGGGGGAAGGACCTACACATCGGGCAGGCTAGTAGGTTAAGCAGTACGTACCTCACATCCACACACCTCCTTAAGTATCTCTAGGACCTCCTTAAATAGATCCCCTACCACCTCCTCGGATTCTCCCTCAACGAAGACCCTTATGAGGGGCTCGGTACCGCTAGGCCTTACCAGGATCCAGAAGCTTTCATCTATAACCTTAACTCCATCTACATCTACTACCCTAGCCTTAGGGAACCTCCTCCTAAGCTCCTCATAGACCTCCGGTAGGAGCTCCTTAGGGGCGTAGACCCTCCTCTTAATTATGTACCTCCTAGGTAGGTAGCTCACTAACTCCGACAACTTCCTCCCACTATAGGACAGTAGCTCAAGCATTAGGGCTACAGCCATAGCACCGTCTCTAACGTACTGGTGCCTTGGGTACATGAAGCCCCCGTTCTCCTCGAAGCCAGCTACAGCACCTAAGCTCAGCATGGTCCTCGCGATCACGATGCTACCAACCCTAGTCCACACCACCTCGATACCGTACCTACCTAGTACCCTCTCAACAATCGTTGAGCTGGATACCGCTGTAACTACCCTTGGAGGCTCCCTCTCCCCCCTGTTCTCGACTATGTGCTGGCATAGGAGTACAGCAGAGCTATCGCCAGGTACTACTATACCCCCGTCTGCTACGAAGATAGCTCTATCGGCATCACCGTCGTGCGCTACTCCTAGGTCTACTCCAGAGCTCTGGACGTACCTAACGAGGTCCACAATATTCTCCGGGCTAGGCTCCGGGTTTCTAGAGGGAGTAGAGCTCAGCTCGCCGTTTACCGTAACCACCTTAACCCCAAGCCTTCTAAGTAGGGTAGGTGTAGCAAGAGCTCCAACACTGTTAGCGGGGTCTACAGCAACCCTAAAGTCAGACCTACGTACCCTATCGGTATCGACTAGCTCTAATATACCCTCCACGTACCTCGTAACTACATCGCTAACTCTAGTGACCCCATGGGAGAGCTCGCTCCAGGAGGCCCTCCTAAACCTAGACTCATGGAGTATCCTCTCTATCTCCTCCTCCACCTCTCTAGGCGCCTCAATTCCGTCGGCCATAACTACCTTAACCCCGCTGTACTCAGGTGGGTTATGCGAGGCTGTAACTACGACCCCGCCATCGAATCCCGCCTTCTTGATGTAGTACTGGATAGCTGGGGTTGGGGCTAGACCGCCGTCGTATACTTTAACTCCTGTAGATACTAGACCCCCTATGATTACCGGTACTAAGAAGGTGTTACCAGCTCTGGTATCGTAGCCTACTAGGATCCTAGACCCAGGCTTGAAGTACGTACCTATAGCTATGGAGAGGGATAGAGCTAGCTCTGGAGTTAGGTCAACGTTAACCACACCCCTAACACCGTCGGTACCGAAGAGCCTCCGCAAGCTCTCCCCTAACACGCACTACAGAGGCTTAATATAAGGGGCTGCGGTCAAGGTCTATAAGCTGAGGATATATACCTCTAGGAAAACACCTAGTTGGTGGGTAGCTTGATACTCAGGTGGCACGGTCACGCCTGTTTTGAGGTAGTTGACTCCAGGGGATTTACCATAGCTCTAGACCCCCATGACGGCTATAGCATAGGGCTTAAGCCCCCTAGCTTTAAAGCTGATGCTGTTCTAATAACTCACGAGCACTTCGACCACAACGCTTACAGCACAGTAGCTAAGCCTGGAGCTGAGAGGCACTCCATGAGGGAGGGGGAGTTCCTAGTTGGGGGTAGGTATAGGGCTACCGGGCTGAAGCTCTACCACGATAAGGTTAGAGGTAGGAGGAGGGGTGAGGTAGTCGCATACAGGATGGAGGTAGAGGGTGTGTCCCTACTACACCTAGGAGACCTCGGACACGTACCTAGCGATACTGTTCTAGCACCCCTTAAGCCTGTGGACTTAGTTCTAGTACCAGTAGGGGGTACATTCACCATAGACCCTAGGGAGGCTATTGAGGTACTGAAGATTCTAGACCCTAGGGTAGTTGTACCAATGCACTACTGGGTTAAAGGTGTTAACCTACCGTTACTACCCGTAGACGTGTTTGTAGAGCTAGCTAGGGAGAGTTACGAGGTCACCACTCTAGAGACGAATGAGCTTAGGCTGGTACCCGAAGAGCTTCAGGAATTACATAAAGCTAGGGTATACGTACTCAGCCCACCGTAGTAGGTAGGGCTACTGCTCCCGGACCTTAGGCTAGAACTACGTGCCTAACCCTTACCCCGCCTGTTTTTAGTCCTATCTCCTCGAGGTACCTAACCAAAGCTCTACGTACGATCTCGGACTTAGAAACCCCCTCGCGTTTAGCAGCATCATTAAGGGCCTGTAGTAGGTTCTCATCTACCTTGAGGGATACAACCTTCAAGTGACCTCACCGTAGAGTATCTGGAGACATAAGCTTATAATCGAAGTAAGGCTTAGGCCATATGTACTCTGACTTAAAGAGGAAGACATGGAGTACAGATAATTTTATAAACTCCTGTTAGTACTACTCTTTGAGGGTCCGTATATTCCGACGGTACACATATCGCTACCGGACTCCGTGTACGAGGAGCTTAGGAGAGTTGCAGCTAGTATGGGTATACAGATAACGGACCTCATAAAGATGTACATAAGGTTAGGTCTACAGGACTCCCTCAGCTCCTCCGGTAGGTCTGACCTCGAGAAAAGCGTTAAGGAGCTTGCTGGTAGGCTTACGTACCTAGAGGGTAAGGTAGCTCTCGTAGACGAGACCCTTAGAGAGGTTATGAGGAGGATCGGCGAGATGGAGGAGAGGTTAAAGGAGCTGGAGTCTCCGATACCCTCAGCTTTAATCAGGAGGTCTGGGGGTAAGCTTAAATAGCTTCCTAGCACATACTACTCGGTCCTACTAAGTACCCCGTGTCACGGGGTTCGATGAGGTAGGAAGGGCCACCCCCGGCCCTTCTGGATACTTATTTTAAACATAGCTGGGAGGTTATAGCGGGAGGTAGGTTTGGACTTAGAGTCCAAGTTGAGGGTAGTGCTAAGGGATGTTGAAGAGGTGGTTACAGTTGAGGAGCTGAGGAGCCTTCTAGAGAGGGGTGGTGGTAGAGGTTACATAGGCTTCGAACCTAGCGGCCTCTTCCACGTAGGATGGCTTATCTGGGCTTACAAGTTCAAGGAGCTGGTCGATGTTGGGGTAGATATGGTACTCCTAGCAGCAACCTGGCACGCCTGGATAAACGATAAGCTCGGGGGAGACATAGAGCTCATCAGGGCTGCTGCGCAACACGTAGTCGATGTCCTGAACGCACTAGGTCTTGAGGGTAGGTTTAGGGTAGTCTACGCTGATGAGCTTGTAAGTAACCCGAAGTACTGGGCGACCCTGGTCAGGGTAGCTAAGAACGCTTCACTAGCTAGGGTTAGGAGGGCTTTAACGATAATGGGTCGGAGGGCTGATGAAGCTGAGGCCGACTTCTCCAAGTTCATCTACCCACTCATGCAGGTTACCGACATCTACGAGCTAGACGTTGACGTAGCCCTAGGGGGTATAGACCAGAGGAAGGCACACATGCTAGCTAGGGACGTAGCTGAGAAGCTGGGGAGGAAGAAGGTTATAGCCGTACACACGCCGCTCCTACCGTCGCTCCAGGGGGTTACGAAGATGGAGGTTAGGTCCCTACCTAAGGACGAGTTCGCAGCCGAGATAAAGATGAGTAAGTCCAAGCCTGAGTCAGCTATATTCCTAACGGACTCCGACGAGGATATCAGAATGAAGATAGCTAAAGCCTACTGCCCACCAAGAGAGGTAGAGGGTAACCCAGTACTCGGCATAGCTAAGCACATAATCTTCAGAGGCGGTGAGGCCGAGCTCCGGGTTGAGAGGCCCGAGAAGTTCGGGGGTCCCGTAACCTACTGGAGGTACGAGGAGCTGGAGAAGGACTACGTAGAGGGTAGGCTACACCCAGCAGACCTGAAGACCGCCATCGCAGACTATCTAGTGAGGAGGGTTATAGGACCTCTGAGGAGCTACGTAGTGAAACCGGAGAGAGTTGAGCTCCTAAGGAGGATTGGAGCTTCCGTAACGCGCTAAGGGCCCTCTACTATAAGCCCCCGTCCTAGGGGTAGGCGGCTGGCTTATAACCTCCTAGACCGTAGTAAGACCTGGAGTCAGCTTGGTGGTCAAATGCCTAAGGTGGAGAGCGATAAGAACGTAAGGTACGTAGAGGGAGCAGTACTCTCCATGCTTAGGTTGAGGAGGTACCTACTTTCTAGAGGCGTAGACCCAGACGAGGTGGAGAGTAGGATAAGGAAGCAGGCCCTCGGGATGCTCGAGGCCTCGGGGCTCTCTAAGGAGAAGATAGTCAAGGTGCTCAAAGAGCTTAAGCACGTAGTAGACTCCTTAATAGAGATAGTGGAGACCTCCGGTATAGGTTCAGAGAGGGAGGAGTAGCTATAGAGGTATTTAGCTGGGGGCTTAGGGCTACTCCCAGAAACCAAATTGAGCAGTGCTAGGCTCTACTAGCTACCAGGTTCAGGATCCCCTCTACGTACCTGCGTATCCGGTGTGGTAGCCACTCTAGGTCAACGCTTATGAACCCCCGGATTAAGATACCCTCAGCCTCCTCTCTGGAGAACCCCTTACTCATCAAGTAGGCTATCTCATCCTCTGAGAGCTTCCCTATAGCAGCTTCGTGCGTTAGCTGAGCTTCCCTACCTAGAGCTCTTAGCTCAGGTACTGCGTAGATCTGGGCTGTGTCATGAACCAGCATCCCCCTGCAGTCTATATGCCCCCTTCCACTACTACCGCTTATGATAGCCCTAGTCCACACCCTAGAGTAGTCCCGAGCTAAGACCCTCGATACCACTTGAGCACTAGAGCCCTCGCTAAGAGCAACGTAGGTCCCGACATCTATCTCAGAGTCCTCGAGCCCTAGGATTACCGAGGCTGAGTACGCCTTAGCCTCCTTACCTAGGTGTACCGCTGGGAAGGTCTGGATCGACTTAACCTTACCGAGTGATATGTAGTACGATACGTACTCGCCCTCCTCATCGACCCTCACGGCTGTTCTAGGCCTTACGTGGGTTACCCTATTCCATGAATGAACCATGACATACCTAAGCTTAGCGCCCTTACCAACGTAAAACTCCGAGATACCTACGTGAAGCCCGGCGGGTTCGGGCATTATCGTACAGCCAGTGTACAGCGTAACTTCAGCCCCCTCCTCCACTATTACAACGTTATGTGGTGCCTGAAGACCTGGGGAGCTCATAAAGAGGCAGGCCTGGATAGGCTCCTCAACCTTAGCTCCTCTCTTAACCCTAATGACGAAGCCGCC
Source organism: uncultured Desulfurococcaceae archaeon (assembly GCA_964442165.1). Taxonomy (GTDB): domain Archaea; phylum Thermoproteota; class Thermoprotei_A; order Sulfolobales; family NBVN01; genus DRZP01. The sequence continues at coordinate 12,238 of CAYTXX010000032.1, forward strand.
GAAACCGTAGAGAGCTGCCGCTGCAGCAAACTTATCCTCCGAGGGGTCGAGGAGTCTCCAGAGGTACTCGGCAGCTAGGTCTGGTTCCCTCTCAGCGAACTCCTCAACCGCAGTAACCTCTACTCCAGGTATCCTACTGAGGTACTGGAGTACCCTCTGATCTACCTGGAGGTAGTACGCCGACCTCCCGGCTTTCTCTAGGTCTACGCCGACCTCCGAGGCTCTACTAAGGTCCGGTAGGCTAGGCGTAGCCTTCTTGTTGAGCTCAACGTAGTGGAGGACGTCTACGTCGAAACCGTAGGGTGGGGGCCTACCTAGCCCCTTAACTGCCCTCCTCCTAACCTCCTCAACCCAGCCCCTTAAAGCCGTACCTCATCACCTCGCCCAGAAGTTCGGGACCCCCGCACCTAAGTAGAGTCCCCGCGTTCATAACGCACACTCTAGTGGGGCTTACATACCGGGCTACGAAGGCTGTATGAGATACAACCACTACCGCTTTATAGGGGCTAAGCTCGTAGAGCCTCTTAATACCATCGGCAACTAGCATTACGGAGTCCACGTCCACACCGCTGTCGGGCTCGTCTACAAGTGCTAAGCTAGGGTTTAGTAGTAGGAGTGTAGCTAGCTCAACCCTCTTTAGCTCACCTCCTGAGAACCCACACCCGAACTCCCTATCCATTAGGTGGCCTATGTCGAGTAGCTTAGCAACCTCCTCCACATCATCAACCCTCCCGAACCTCTTAGCTATATAACTTAGGAGGTCCCTAGTCTTAAGCCCGGATAGCTTAGGGGGTATCTGGTGCGCTAGTGCAAGCCCCCTAGATACCCGGTAGTCAGCGGTCGTACCAGTAATATCCTCACCGCAGAATACTACTCTCCCCGAAACCTCCCTATAGCCAGAGTACCCAGCAAGCCCTCTTAGTAGCGTTGTCTTACCGGAGCC
>CAYTXX010000033.1:0-13056 GCA_964442165.1 uncultured Desulfurococcaceae archaeon
GAACGCGAAGCCGCTGTAGATAACGGCAGCCATGTTTAGAAACGTCACTACGAACCCTAAGGTCCTACCGGCAACCATGTACGTATCTACTCTCAGAACCTTAATCCTCAGCTTATAAGCTAGGACCCCTATCATGAAGGTTAAGATGAGTATAACCATCACTATTGAGGAAGCTATAAGAGCCTCCATTAGGGAGCCACCTCTAGTACGTAGTAGGCTACGCTAAGGACTACCGGGACTACGAAGACCCACAGTAGTATCCAGAACCATAGCAGAGGTATCCCGAGGACATGGACGTCAGGCCTATTCACTAGGGGTAGAACGGCCGAGAGCATGATCCAGATCAGCGCAACGATGGCCATGAACAACCTCTCAACATCTCTCTTCCTTTCCATATACCTCGCCTCGCTACTAGTATCATCCCCAGGGGTTATAAGCATCCACTTACGTAATTTACTGAAGAGAGAGACGCTGTATACTAGACTTCTCGCGAAGCTTCACCGTATTCGCCTTAGGTTATAGTTGAAGGATCCGACCTCTGGAGGTGGGAGAACTTAGTAAACGAGAGGACTTTCAGACCCCATTCTACAGCCCCTACCCTAGGCTACGGGGAGGACATTAAGTGCGGGCACTCCATCGTAATCGGGAAACCCCTTAGGAGAGGGAAAGGGGTTTTCATACCTCCACCCAGTCTAAGTGTAGGAGGGGGTGTTTGCAGTAAAGCTTAGGGGTCCAGTAGAGCGAGGAATCCTAAATCGCTTAAGGGCTGGGAGCGGACCTGTAGGTGTGAGCTCCTAGGGCTTTATATGCTACTTCGGGATCGTTGGCGGGGTTGGTGGTGTCTGTATTCGAAAAGTTCGCTAGGAAGTACTTTGAGGAGGCTTTGAAGGACCTTGAGAGGGCTAGGAGGGCCCTCTCCTTCGAGGACTACCCTAGCTCCGTCTTCTACTCTCAGCAGGCTGTTGAGAAGTGCGTTAAGGCTATGCTTGAGGTTAAGAGGAGGGTGGTCTACAACCACGGCCCTGAGCTGGTTACGGTGTTCTACGAGGTCTTCAGTGGGGAGTTAGGTGGGGGCTTCAACGTTGTTGTGGGGGCTCTAGAGTTTCTTACTGAGTACTACTCCAGGTCCCGGTACCCGTTCCTCCTAAGGGGTGAGGTTCTCGGACCTGAGGACGTAGTATCTAGGGATATAGCTGAGAGGGGGCTTATACTAGCTGAGAAGGTAGTTGAGGTGACGAGGGATTATCTTAGAGGAAGAGGTATTGTATAGAGTAAGGAGGGTTGTGAAGGGCTTCGGGAAGGAGCTGAGGGCACTAGCTATCTTCGGGAGTAGTGTCTACTCTAGGGAGTATGGAGATGTGGACCTACTAGTAGTCGTAGACGTGCTAGCTAGTGCTAGGGAGAAGCTCGAACTGGAGGTAAAGGTGAGGGAGTCCCTGAGGGACCTCCCCGAGGGGATGTACTTCGAGGTTTCAGTCCTCGACGTAGCCTCCCTAGAGGAGAACGCAGCTCCCGGGGGCTTCCTCTCGGGTTTAGTCCTAGGCTATAGGGTTATCTGCGATGAGTTAGGTCTAGACGAACTAGTCCTAAGAGTAGCTAGGGAGCTAGCTAAGCTAGGTAGGTACGAACTTCGAAAGAGTAGTAGGAGGGTAGACCTATCTGCAGTAGCTAGAGCTCTCCTCGCCTCACCTAAACCGGTTAGACAGCCTACAGCTAGGTTGAGCTGTAGGGAGAGCAGGCAGTTAGAGCTTAAGGTAGTACAGCACTCCTCCTAACGATATTCGGTGGGTCGCTAGAGTGCCTCCACAAACCCCTCTTAAAGCTTAGGACTACTATACCAAGCGCATCTATCGTAGCATCCGTTATCAGAGGTTCCGTGAGGTTCTCGTCTACGACTAGATACGCGGAAGTACTGGAGAGGGTCCTACCCTCCTCGTCCAAGAGGTCGACCCTGACCCTATCCTTAGATATGAGGCTGTGGGTCCTTCCGGAGGCCAACTCCACCTCCACTATGTCGAAGCTCTCCAGCGGTAGCCCTAGTTCCTCGGCGGCCTCGGGTCTCAGGACTACGGTAGGCTCCTCGCTCTCGGCACTGCTACTGACGAGCACTACCGTGGTTAGAGCCCTATCGCCCCTCGAGACCCTGACCTTCACCCGGACAACCAACTACTACACCCTTAACGACGTACCTCCTTACGATTCTGTACCTACCGTACCTAAGCCTCCTGCCGTGGAGGACCCTTAGCCTCCCCTCCAGCATGAGCTTCAAGGTCCTCTCACCGATGACGTACCTGACCGTAGTCAGGGCTTCCACCAGCTACTTACGGTAGCGCTTCAGATCTTAAAACCTCTTGAGAAGCTTCAGGTAATACTACCTCGCGAGACCCCTAACGGTGTGCTCCAGCAACCTGAGAGCCCTCTCAGTACCGTACTCTACGTACTTACCCGGCGACGCGGGGGCTACCGGGGGCCTCTCCCTAACCCCTAGCAGTCCCTCGACGAACGCTACGAAGCTCGAGACCATGCCTCTCCCGTAGCCACCCCCGAGCACCGCGACCACTCCCTTGACCTCCCCCTTCTTGAGCAGGTCCCTGAGGTAGGTGCCGAAGAGGGCGTAGGTGTCCTCGGTTACATCGAGCTCCGTCAGCCTATCGTCCCTGTGGGCGTCGAACCCTGCGAACACCAGAACCACGTCCGGTTCGAATATAGCTCTAGCTCTCTCAACTACGTTTTCAAGTACCCACGCGTAGTGAGGGTCCTCGGAGCCTGGGTAGAGAGGTACGTTCACCTTAGTCCCCTCAGCACCTGGCCCACCTACGTCCTCTACGTCCCCGGTACCTGGGTACAGCCACCTCTGGTGTACGTCTACGTGTAGAGCCCTAGGCTCTTCCCACAGGATCTCCTGAGTCCCGTTACCGTGGTGAGCGTCGAAGTCTAGTACCATTACCCTGTACCCCGAGTTCACTAAGGCCCTAGCGGCTACAGCTACGTAGTCGAAGATGCAGAACCCCAGGGTCGGCGCGCCCATAGCAGGCCCCCTCCTACCTGCGTGGTGGCCCCCGGGCCTTGCCATTACGAACCACATCCCCCCTACCTCCACAGACCTCAGGGCCGCCTCCCTAGCTACCGCAGCGAAGGACGCAGCTACATCGCACGTGTACTCGTTAACGTATGTATCCGCATCGACGTAGTGGAAGCCCCTACCGCACTCACCCCTAATCCACTCAACGTACTCCGGGTCGTGGGCTAGGAGAACCGCCCCGTAGTCGGGGTCCAGAGCCTTCACTACCTCAACGTAGTCCCAAGCTGGGGAGGCCCTTAGAGCCCCGACGGAGCTCTCAACCCTCCAAATACCCTCTGGATGCCTATCCCCCGGATCTCTATGTAGCCGGTGCCTCTCATCGTATACTAGCTTAAGCGATTCGACCACCCTACTACCCTCTAACTGACCTAACAGCCTCTACGAACTTCCTAGCCCTCTCAGCGTCGATGGGGTTACCGGCTCTACCACCCCTCCTAACGTACGACCCTACTATAACTCCGTCGGAGTACTTCAGTAGCTCCCCCACGTTCTCCGGGGTAGCACCGCTCCCGACGATTACCGGGACCGGGGAGTGCTTACGTACGGTTCTGAGGAGCTCAAGTGAGGGAGGCTCACCGGTCCTACCTCCGGTAACTACGAGGGCATCAGCCCTATCGCGCTCAGCGTAGTCTAGGACTAGCTCCCTAACCACGTCATCCAGGGTTAGAGACTTAAGCTCACCGGTAACTCTTTGAGCAACCAAGCTTAGGCTACCTCCATGCTTCACCAGCACGTCCGCGTAGACCTTAACCCAGGGGTAGTTAGCTCTCACAACCCTAAGTCTAGGTGCCTCAGGCTCCAGGAGCCCGGAATCCGAGACCACCACCTCGGATAGAGCGTTAACCCTAATGAACCTAGCACCAGTAGCTACGGCTACCGAGTAGGCCTCAAGCCCCGAGTTCCTGAGGATGTTGACCCCGACACCTATTGAAACCCCCTTAACAACCTCCCTAACAACCACGGTCATAGAGGCTAGAGCTAGGGGGTCGCGAACCCTCTTACGGTAAGGGTAATCGCCGAAGTTCTCCACGAGTACAGCTGTGAAGCCAGCCTCCTCCAGTATTCTAGCCTCCGATATAGCTCTCTCAATTACCTCATCTAAGCTTTGAGACGGTCTAACACCTACGTAGGGGAGTGGAGGTAGGTGTAGAACCCCGATAACCTCCCAACCCACGCTGCGAACCCCGAAGCTGATTACGTAGCCCCTTAAATTAGCTTACCCCACGGACACCCCTGGTTGGAGTCCGCGGGTAGGGTAAGTGCGCTCAAGAGCCTAAACCCCAATGAACCTAGTTGGAGGTAGGTACCTCACCGGCCCCGGCTGAGTGATACTATAAACACTGCTAGTAGTATTAGACACCCTCCGAAGGTTTTTAGAGGTGTTATGGGCTCGTTGAAAAGAATGTGGGAGAGTACCGTAGCTGTTAGTGGTTCAGCTGTGGATAGTACTGTAGCTACACTTGCTCTCACCTTCCTCAAACCCCTCATGTAAAGTACGTAGGCTAGCACCGTCACTATTAGGGCTAGGTAGAGGCCTACAGCAAGTACGTAGGGGTTGAGGAGGTCGTCTGAACCCCCTCTAGCTACGTAGGCTAGGGCTACTGCAGGTAGAGCCCACGCAGATGTCCCTAGAGCTAGCTCCTCAGCCCCTACGCCAGAGGTTAGAGCTTTCTTGGATAAGACTACGTAGAGGGAGAAGGTAGCTGAGGCCGCTACAGCTAGGGATATCCCGAGAGGGTCTACGTAGATATCCCCGAAGCTTATCATTAGAGCCCCGGAGACGGCTGAAGCTACCGCTAACGCCGTGCACCTATCCACTACCTCACCTAGGAGGGGTTTGGAGGCTATAGCTACGAGTACGGGGTGGGTGTATAGTAGTAGGGAAGCTGTGGAGACCCCTACGCGCTTCACCGCGTTGTAGTAGACTATGTGGTAGGGCCCCAGCACGAGGGCCCCCAGAGCAGCTACCCAGGGGTTTAGACGGGGCCTACGGAGGGCTAGGTAGAGGTAGGCGGGGACCACGAAGGCTAGCCTAAGTAGCAGTATACCCTCCGGTGATATACCTAGGTCGAAGGAGTACCTAGCAGCTACCCCGGTAGTACCCCATATGGATGCTGCTACTAGTACTAGGGCGTAGCTACCTAGGTAGCTGGCTAAGCTCCGACCTCCTACAGACCCCGACAACCCTAGCTACCTGAAGATCTCAGTCCTCATACTAGCTAGGGTAGCTAGGTACCTAAGCTCGTCCAGTAGGTTTCCCATCCCCAGTACTAGGTGAGCACCTAGAGGGTCCTCCAGCAGGCTCCTCGCGAAGCCCGGCGGTACCTCCACAGCTACCTGGGTCCTACACCTGTAGGGGTGGGTAGGCCTACCAGACCTTACCGTACCCCTGGAGGCCTTCAGCAGGTCCCTCTTAGGGTCGTACTTAGCTAGGGTAACCTCGACCCCCTCCTCGAGCACCCCGGCTACGGCTACCGGTAGACCGCTCTCGAAGTGGGTTACCAGGGAGTACCTGGAGGTTAGCGATGTAGCTATAGTGCAGTGAGCTAGCTCTACGGAGGAGCTACCGACGTTGACTACGTTAGCTACCCAGCTGGGCTTACCGGATAGGGCGCTGAGGATGAGCATGGTCACGGTGGAGGGTACGTCGGCCTCGCAGCCAGCTACTACGCCCCTGTCTAGGAGCCTGGATAGGGCTACGCACCCCGATACCCCGAGGTCCTTAATTATGTCAAAGCACCTAACCGATACGGCGACAGCCCCGAGCTCTGAGGACAGCCTCCTCATAGCTACCGAGAGCTTGCAGGCCTTTAGTAGGCTATCCTCGTCTACCAGCACCTCGGAGGCCCTCGAGGCTAGCTCAGAGCACTCCTCGGATACCTCGGTATACCCAACCTTCCGGAGCTCCTCGTAGAGGGCGCTGAGCTCCAGGAACTCCAGCTTAACCCCGAGCCTACTCGTAACCCTCTCCTCAGCTCCTGAGGAGTAGACGAGCCACGGCGACGGCTTCCCGATCACTAGGACCGAGCCTCCGCGGATCCTAGACAGAGCCTCCGAAGCCCTAAGTAGAGGTCTAGCCTCAGCTCCTACCGAGCTGAGAGGTACTAACCCCACCTCGCAGAGGTCCTTAAGAGCTGGAGCTACCTCAAGTACGGCCGGGAGGGAGTTATCGGAGTCGTGGTAGACCAGTAGTACGTACCTAACTCCACTAAGCTTGGCAGTACCCAGTACTATGTGCTCGGTACCCCCGGTAGCTACTAGAACTACCAGGACGTCCGCCTCAGCTCTAGTAGGCTCCGTGATTAGCCCCAGGAACGGTACGCCAGGTAAGGCCTCCCTGAACGTGCTGACGTATCTCGAGACCCTTGCGGGGTCGTGCATAGGGGATGCCGCAGCTAGAGAGAGTACTCTCAACTAACCCCACGCTCTAAAGACTCCAGTAGTTTTTAACGGAGTCTTTAGAGGTAGATTAGGACTTTTTAGTGGGTGTCGGTGAGGTGGTACTAGCTTGAGGAGGTACGTAATACGCGGGGTTACCGTGGTTACCCCAACGTACGTCCTTAGGAGGGGTTACGTAGCTATCGAGGACGATACCATCGTCGGCGTGGGGAGGGAGCCGTCGAGGGGCTTCGAGGGGTTCGACGAGGTTAGCCTGGAGGGCTATGTAGTCGGGCCGGGCTTCGTAGACACCCACACCCACGGGGCCTTAGGTATAGACCTGAGCACAGCGTCTCCCAGTGAGGTAGAGGAGCTATCCAGGAGACTACCCAGGTTCGGGGTAACATCGTTCATACCTACGTCTGTAGCGCTACCCCGGGAGGCCCTGAGGGCCTTCTGCAGGAGCGTTGTTAGTGCTGGGGGGGTCCCGGGAGGGGCTAGAGTAGCCGGGGTACACCTAGAGGGGCCCTACATAAACCCGGTTAGGGCAGGTGCCCAGAACCCCAGTAACATGCGGGAAGCGAGCCTAGAGGAGTTTGGGGAGCTCCTAGCTGAGTGCGGGGGGCTCCTCAGGGCTATTACCGTAGCTCCTGAGGTTAGGGGGGTTAGGGAGCTGATCAGCTACGCGGTATCCAAAGGCGTGGTGGTTCAGGTAGGTCACACCGATGCTACCTACTCCGAGGTTGAGGAGGCGGTAGTCTTAGGAGCTTCGAAGGCTACCCACCTCTACAACGCTATGAGCGCATTCCACCACAGAAGCCCCGGAGCTGCCCTAGCACTCCTAAGAGCTAGGGATGTGTACCTAGAGCTTATAGTGGACTTCGTACACGTAGCCCCGGAGGTAGTGGACTTCACGATAGACTACGCGTCGTACCGTAGGGTAGTCCTGGTCTCAGACTCCATAGCTGCGGCGGGTATGCCGGACGGTAGGTACAGGCTCGGGGATGTCGAGGTCGAGGTAGTTGGGGGGATAGCTAGGACCGTAGACACTAAGGCCCTAGCAGGTAGTACCCTAACCATGGATAGGGCTTTCGCTAACGTAGTTAGCTTAAACTACAGCTTGGCTGAGGCCTTCTACATGTCCTCCCTAGCCCCAGCCCTCTCACTAGGGCTTACCTGGAGGCTCGGTATCGGAGCGATACGCCCGGGCTTTAAGGCGGATATGGTCGTACTAGACCCGAAGGACCTAAGCATTGCCGCGACCATAGTAGGGGGTACTGCTGGCTACGTTAGGGAGGACCTAAAGCACCTCCTCACCTAGCGGGTGGTGTAGGTCTTGAGGTACTGCTCACCGGAGGAGGTCTGGCTTAGGGAAGATAGGCTAGCTAGGGCTTTTGAGGTGGCCGATTCTAACGTAGGTAGGGCCTACCCAGGCTACGAGCTAGCGGTACTCAAGGACGGGTGCGTAGCAGCTAGAAAAGCCTCAGGGGCGGCTGAGCTAGTACCCGCTAGGAGGGAGGTAACCCCCGACATGCTCTTTGACCTGGCCTCAGTAACTAAGGCCCTAGCTACGTCGGTAGTGTACGCTAGGCTACTGGAGGAGGGGCTCATCAGCCTTAGGCAGCCGGTCGTCGAGCTAGTCCCCGACTTCAGGTACACTGCTGCGGGGCCTAACCAGGTTAAGGAGTCCGTGAAGGTCTGGATGCTGCTAGCGCATACCTCAGGTCTACCTCCGTGGCTACCCCTCTACAAGACTGCTCGCAGTAGGGATGAGGTTATTCAGGAAGCTGTAAGAGCATTCCCAACCTATGAACCGGGGAGGGCTGTTGTCTACAGCGATATAAACTACATAGTACTTACCCACATAGCTGAGAGAGTTACAGGGGAGAGATTCGATAGTCTATTCGAAAAGCTCGTAGCTAAGCCTCTAGGTCTATCCAGAACGGTGTTCAACCCCCTAGAGAGGGGGTTCGACCGCAGTGAGATCGTAGCTACAGAGGTTGTTGAGTGGCGCGGGGGTACCTTAGTTGGTGTAGTACACGATGAGAACGCATACGCTATGGGAGGGGTTTCAGGGCATGCGGGTCTCTTCTCTACAGCTGTGGAATCAGCTAGGATAGCCTGGGGTATTGTAGAGGCTTACAGCGGGCTCAGTGATACCCTGATCTCCCAGGCATCCGCTAGGGCTGTACTAGCCCAGTGGGTCTGCGGGGATGTATGCTATGGACTTGGGTGGCAGGTCTACGAGCCTGGAGCTGGTAGTGGTACCCTAGTAGACCTTAGACCTACTAGACTCTTCGGTCACACAGGGTTTACCGGTACATCGGTACTACTAGCTCCTGAAGCTAGGTTAGTAGTAGTTTTCTACACCAATAGGGTCCACCCAAGTAGGTCTAACGAGGAGATAAGGAGGGTTAGACCCCTAGTCCACAATGCAGTCCTATCATCAGTTAGGAGGTGGTACCTTGAACCTAGCCAGTAGGCTTACTGAGCTAGTTAGTAGGGATAGGAGGGTAGTAGTCGGCGCTATGTCCGGGACCAGCGCTGACGGGGTTGATGTAGTCGTCGTAGAGCTTGAAGGGCATGGCCGCGGGATTAAGTGGAAGGTTGTTACTCAGGGTGTAGTACCCTACGACCCGGAGCTTAGGAGGGCTGTGCTAAGAACCTCGGAGAGGGGTACCTGTAGGGACGTCTGCGTACTGAACTTCGCGGTAGGGCGGTACTTCGCTAGGGCTATAGTGGAGGTATTCGGTACCGGATGGGTTAGGGTAGGTGAGGTAGATGTAGTAGGATCCCACGGTCAGACAGTGTACCACATGCCGGAGTATGTTAGGGTTGGTCGGGTCACTACTAGGTGTACCCTACAGGTAGGGCACCCAGCGGTCATCGCTGAGGGGGTAGGTCTCCCGGTTGTCGGTGACTTCAGGGTTAGAGATGTAGCAGCCGGGGGACAGGGAGCGCCGATCATAGCCTACGTAGACTGGGCACTACTCTCCGACGCGAGGGTCGGTAGGCTCGTCCAGAACATAGGTGGTATAGCTAACGTCACAGTACTACCCCCGGGAGCTGAGCTTAACGAGGTATACGCCTTCGATACTGGGCCCGGGAACATGGTTATCGATGAAGCTATGAGATTACTCTACGGACTTGAATACGATGAGGGTGGTTCTACAGCCTCCGCAGGGTCTCCGGATAGTAGGTTACTAGAGGAGCTCATGAAGCACCCCTTCGTAAGGTCCTCCCCACCGAAGACAGCTAGTAGGAAGGAGTTTGGGAGGTACTTCGTCGAGAAGGTAGTGAGGAAGGGGCTTAACCTCGGGCTTAGTAAGGAGGACATAGTAGCAACCCTAACAACCTTCGTAGTTAGGAGTATAGTCTACAACTACGATAGGTATATCCTAAGGAGGTACGGGGGTAGGATCTCGGAGGTAGTACTAGGGGGAGGAGGTGCTAGGAACAGGTACCTCGTTAGGGAGCTAGAGAGGGAGCTTAAGGAGAGGGGCCTTAGGCTAACCACCCACGAGGAGCTAGGGATAGACTCCAAGTACAAGGAGGCTCTAGGGATGGCTGTCCTAGCCCACGAAGCCCTCAGCGGTGTACCGAATAACGTCCCCAAAGCTACGGGCGCTAAGAAGCAGGTGGTCATGGGGGTGGTAGCCCTCTAGACTAGGGGAGGGTAGAGTGTGTACTAACTACACGTTCAAGGCTTGGAGGTCTTTACGGCGCGTTAGCGAGTTACTTCGCTTAAGGCTAAGGTTTATGCAGACTCTTGAAGTAGATCTCAACTAGCTTTCTCTAGGCCTTCCTTAAGTGCTCCGCTACGGTAACCTTAGATAGGCTGAGCTCGTTGCAGACCCCGTACTCGGTGGGAGGGTAGCGGTCTTCGTGAGGAGGGAACCGCGTGGGGGATTCCTCACCTTTAGCGAGGTATACGGGATCCTGCAGTCCCTAGAGGGTATCCTAGGGGTTAAAGTCGGGTGGGGAAGGCCCTTCCCTAGGGGCTCATGCTAGCCGGGGGGTGCAGCTTAAGACTTTCTCCTTTAAGCTAGGGGCGAGCCCTTCTCAATCTCCCTCACTACTACCTAGGCAGATTTAGGGGGGACTCTTAGAAAGCTAGTAGGCTACTGAGCTACGTTGCCTAGGGCTAAGAGAATAGATCCGGGTTTCATTCCTGAAGTACCTAGCCTTTGCAGTATCCAAGCTACCAGTAGTGGCGCTCGTAGTAGCCGAACCCCTACCCACCTCGACGGTACCCCACCGTGAACGAGGGTACGTTGCTCCGGTACTCGCTAGAGGACCTAAGGGTGCCCTTTAAATTCGGCCGACTTGACTATGCTGCTGGTGTAAGCTGTGAGGCGTAGGGATTTGGAGTTAATGGTGGAGGAGTGGGCTAGGAGGTTCTACTCCAGGAGGCTCTTCTCAGTAAGGGACCTCTTCAACGTAGATAAGGCTATTATTGGGATGGTACACCTCCTCCCACTTCCGGGAGCTCCAGCCTACGAGGGCTGGCCTATAGATACCATAGTTGAGCGTGCTGTAAGGGAGGCTAAGGTGTACGAGGAGAACGGTGTTGACGGGGTGATAGTTGAGAACATGTGGGACCTACCTTACTACAGCGGAGCCTTTAGGGTACCGCCGGAGGAGGTAGCTGCACACGCTGTAGCCGCACGTGAGGTCGTTAAGAGCGTTAGAGTACCGGTTGGCATAACGGTTATACACAACGGCGGTAGGGTAGCTCTAGGTATAGCTAAAGCTGCGGGTGCTAAGTTCGTGAGGGTATGCCTCTACACCGGTGCAGCCGTGTGGGATACTGGGGAGCTTGACCACGGAGTTGCAGCAGAGCTCCTAAGGCTTAGGAGGTACCTCTACGCTGAGGATATAAAGCTCTTTGCCGATGTAGTTAAGAAGCATAGCGTTACGTTTCCGGGGATAGACCTCGCAACGCACGCTAGGTGGAGCGACTTCTACCTCGCAGACGCTGTCATAGTTACCGGTAGGATAACCGGGGAGCCGCCGCTACCCGAGGACGTTAAGCTAGTGAAGGAGGTAGTAGGTGATACACCGGTCATAGTCGGTAGCGGGCTAAATCCTGAGAACGCTGAGAAGCTACTTAAGTACGCTGACGGAGCCATAGTAGGCACCTACTTCAAGGTTAACGGCGTGACGCAGAACCCTGTCGACCCTGAGAGAGTGCGTAGACTTATGAGTGTCGTAAGGAGGTTGAGGAGTGCTTGAGCTGTACGTGCAGTACTCTCGTATTCGGGGACCTCCTCCTAGACGTACTCCTCTACGTAGAGGGCAGGGTTAGCGTAGACCGTAGGGCCCACGTAGTTAAGCAAGCGGTGGTATCTCCCGGAGGCGCTGCGGGTAACGTAGCCGTAGCTCTGTCTAGGCTTAAAACACCGGTACGTCTGCTCTCGGCTGTCGGAGCTGATACGGTGGGGGAGTATCTACTCCTCAGGTTGGTAGGTGAGGGTGTAGACGTAAGCTACGTAAGGAAGCTTGGGGGGAGCACTACAGGGATCACCGTAGGCTTCGTAGAGCCCGGTGGTTACAGAACCCTATTCACCTATAGGGGGGCCTCAGAGGAGAACGTCGTTAGGGCTGAGGAAGTTGCCCAGCTCCTACGAGGGGTCTGCTTAGTGTTTATCTCAGGTTACACCGCACGTAATAGGGATCGCGGGGAGAGTATCGTAAGCTTAGCTACTGAAGCCTCTAAACGTAGCGTACGGGTAGCTATAGACCTAGGTGGGTTTACAGGGGAGCACGGGTACCTACTCCCGGAGTTAAGGGGGAGGGTAGGCTACGTATTTCTAAATGAGGAGGAGCTACTCGAAGTAACTGGAGCTGAGAGCGTTGAGGAAGGTCTAGACGAGCTCTACAGCACTACTAAGCCGCAAACCATCTTCCTAAAGCGAGGTGAGAGAGGCTGCGTAGTTATGGAGGGAGGTACTGTAGAGACCGTACCGGCCTACAGAGTTCACGTAGTCGATACAACTGGGTGTGGTGACGTCTTTGACGCAGGGGTACTCCACGGGATCCTAAGAGGTTACAGAGCAGTCGACGCCGCAAGGTTAGGGTCTCTACTAGCTGCGTACAAAGCTACAGGCTACGGCGCTCAACACCTACCCGAAAGCTTAGACGAGCTACTTAGCTTTGGGAGGAACCTTAAAGCACTTGGAGAGCCCTGAGGTCCCTACCGGCAACCCTACGTTCCCTAATGTAAGTCCCCTACCTATTGATGGGGGGAGCCGTCTCTACGCCATCTTCAGCTTTACTCTTCGATTCGGAGGGTAGGGCCGTGCTCCTCAGCTAGGCTTACGGCTCTTAAGTCTCCGCGAGTAGGCGGCCTTCACGTATTACTGCCACGCTACCGGGATCTCAAGCCCGGCTGTGACGGTACTGAGTGTGTCGATAACTCCTAGGTACATGCTTCTACCACCCTACCCTTACTCACCGTGCCTGGAGGCCTTCACCTTACCTACTCCGACTGCTTGTAAGGTGTAGGGTTGCAGGCGGCTGTTGAGTAGCGGTACGGGGCTCCACCGGAGCTCTGTTTTACGTAGCGGCTAGCTATATTTTAGAGGACCTCCCAC
>CAYTXX010000034.1:0-12518 GCA_964442165.1 uncultured Desulfurococcaceae archaeon
GTAGCTGTCTGGGTAGAACTGCAATGATTCCGTTGCTCCGAACGTCCCCCACCAACCCATTATCCACCCTATTACGCCTATAGCTATTACCAGGGTTACCGCTACCAGTATCACTACAGCTATTATCGGCTCTATACCCCTACCCAACCTACGCATAGAGACTCCCAGCATTGATCAACTCTAAAGGTTTAAATAATTTATAGTCAGAACTCTACAGTCCTTATGCTGGCTCTCCACCACATCTAACAAGAGTTTACGTGACCTAGTGTTAAGGCTTCCATACAGCTATTCCTCATATGATTTCTGGAGATAGTACTTTAAGCTCCGGCTCTACCCCTACTGAGCGGGCCTCCCCATCTCAATACCTGGAAAAGGGCTGACCAACAGTAAATAAAGCTACTAGGTAGGAGAAGAGGTAAAAACCTCTTAATAACCGGAGTTAAGGACTTCACCAGCCTACTACCTTGCCTGCACGGTTACCGAGTAGACGTTGCCAGCTCTAGTGTAAATTCTAACTAGGTAGTTAGCACCCGCCACAGCATTCTTTGCTTCAATTACTACATAGCCTTCCTGTCCCGGTCCGATAGTTACATCGCTCTTGGCGTCAGTTGCTGTATTGAATTGCGCGTGGAAGGCGAAATTGTTGGTTGCCGTAGTCAAACCAGAGACTTCTATCTTATATATTACCGCGCTTGCTGAGCCCGTGTTCTTTAGGTGTAGTACTAGAACTTGACCAGTAGCATCTATGTAGCTGTCTGGGTAGAACTGCAATGATTCCGTTGCTCCGAACGTCCCCCACCAACCCATTATCCACCCTATTACGCCTATAGCTATTACCAGGGTTACCGCTACCAGTATCACTACAGCTATTATCGGCTCTATACCCCTACCCAACCTACGCATAGAGACTCCCTCGGGATCTCTTCCCAAGAGGGGTATATATTCACGGTAGACTTGACTAAGTTCTTCAATTGCTTAGATACGGTGAGCGAAGTAGGGTGGCGGAGGTAGGTGCCTAGGCAGATGCTCTTACTACCCTCTCTAGTATCGGGTAGACCGTTCCTGACTTAAGGTATAGCCTGACCGTGTAGGTAGTCTCCGGTATGTAGCTACTGCTTAACTTTACGTAGATCTCCCCTCTGCTACCGGCTTTAACTACCTTGGGTGGGTTTAGGGTCAGTACCTCTACGCTGTGTACCTCTACTTTATATACCTCAGCATCTGCCTCTCCCTCGTTTATTGCTTCTACGCGTAGCCACCAGCTACTGTCCGTGGTGTTGTAGTATAGGTCTACCTCCAGTACCTTCAGTATCTCCGGCCTCCACATCATTGAGTAGTAGGTAGTTACTAACCAGGCTACACCAGCGGCAGCTAGGGATATAGCTACTGCCAACAGGACTACAACCGCTATGAACCTGTTCACAGCTACGCACCTGCGTAAGCTAGGGTAGCTAGGGAGGCTGCTGCAGCTACTACCGTAAGTAGGGATGCGTGTATGAAGCCGGCTGCCACCGTGGCCTTGGAGGCCTTCCCAGCTACTAAGCCCATGGCGTACGCGTTTACCATAGCCCCCATGACCATGCAGAGGACTAGCGGGGCTAGGGCTGTTAGGGGTATCCTAGCTATCGATAGGAGCATGTAGAGGATCATTACCGGTAGCGAGGAGAGCATTATAGCCCCGAAGTACGGTACGAAGACCTGGGTCCTCATCTTCCTACGGGTCTCCTCCTCCAGCTCGCTAAGCATCTGAGTATACCTAGCTAGGGTATCTATAACCTCCGGGGAGCCCCCACCAACGGTTATTGAGTCTGCTAGAAACCTAAAGGAGGCTACGGTAAACCACTCCCTCAATCCTCTGAGAGCACCCCTTAAAGCTTCCTCAAGGCTCATCCCAACTGTTAGCGCTGCGGCAGCTCTCTCAACTACTGGGGTAAGCCCTCTGTAGCTCCTAGAGGATACCAGGATCATGCACTTCTCAGGGCTTAGCCCCGTTTTCCTAATCTCACTTATATCCCTAAGCATATCCGCCACAGCCCTTACAAGCCCTCTCTGCTTCCTCTCAATCCTCGCGTACTTGATCGCGGGGGGTAGCGAGGCTACTAGTAGACCGGTTAAAACCGTGTATATGGCTGACCTAACCCCCTCGATACTGATACTACCGCTTAGGAGGTCTAAACCTCCAGTAGCTACTAGTACGGTAACTGAAGCACCAGCTGCTACCGGTACCCAGACTAGTAGGGTACTGTAGACAGCCCAGTAGCTAATCGGGTTCCTAGGTTGGTTTAGGTGCATTGCTAGGGCTATGGCTAAGGCCATAACTGGGAGGGCTATGAAGCTGTATAGAGCCGGTACGGTTACATCAATACTGAGCTCAGTAAGCTCAGCAGGTGCTCTAAGGGCTTGAGCAGCTGTTAGAGCTGCCGAGACCGCGAAGAAGACGAAGAGGGTTACTGAGACGACTACTCCGAATATCGTGTAGATCTCTAGGAAGGAGGCTAGCCTACCTAGTAGTGCTCTAACCTCCGTAGCCCTAGACTCGAAAAGCTCCCTAGTTCTAACCTCTAGGTAGTGGAGTACGTCGCCACCGCTTCTAAGGGTAGTGGTGTAGCCTAGGATTACATCCCTAAACCTAGGGCTTGGGTGCTGTGAAGCAACTCTCTCTAAAGCTGTAACCGGGTCCTCACCGAACATCCTAATCAGTGTAACGATCCTCCTAGCCTCAGTCCTAATAGCCTTAAACACCCTTAGCTCAGCAACCCTCTCCACAACCTTCTCAACGCTGTAGCCTCCTCTAACCATGGTAGCTAAGTAGGCCATGAAGAACGGCAGCTCGTTCTCCACCTCATTCTTCCTTAGGGTAGATAGTAGCGAGGGGTAGGCTAACCTAATAGCTAGCACTAGGACGGGGACTATAGAAGCTACTAGTACACCTATAATTAGCTGCGGGAAGGTTAGCTGTACAGTTAAGGTTAGAACTACTATCCCAACAGTTGAGAATAGTGCCGAGAAGAGAGTGAGAGCTATCGTTATAGCCCCGTACTTAACTGGGTGTACGCTTAGACCAGCCCTAGTAAGGCTCCTATCTAGTTCAAAGAACTTAACGAATCTCTTACTAAGGGGTTCAAAAAGGGTTAGTGAGAGAGCTTCGAAGACCTCCCAAGCTGTAAGCCTTACTACAGTACGAGGTTTTACACTAGCCGCACCTTCCTTAGGGCCTACCTTGCTCTCCTTCTTCCTCCTCCTGAAGGCGGGTGCCAAACTAAGCACCTACCTCCCTTAAGGTCCTCTCCGGGTTAGTGTAGTACTTATAGACGTAGGTAGCTACCGACCTGTAATCACCTCTACCCTGCTTTACCAACCAGCTCAGTATGAACCTACGCCTACCGATCTCCTCTAAGAGAGCTTCCCGTGTTAGACCGGTTAGAGCACTTACCCTCTCCAGTAGGATACTCCTCTCTAGGTCTACCTCGAACATATTCTCAGTTGGGTTCCACCTAGCTACCTCTACGTAGTCCTCGTAGTTGCGGACCTCCCAGACGTTCGTTATCTTCCTAGCCGGTCTTATCCTCCCTTTCTCATCCTTAATATGCACCCTCTTAATAACCATAGCTATGTTTACCAGAGGTATGTAGGATGGGGGTATGTTCATAGGTGGTGAGGTAAGCCTCTTAACGGCTGCGTCTATGCTCTCAGCGTGTAGGGTTGTCATACCGCTATGGCCCGTAGCCATAGCTTGGAAGAGGACGTAGGCCTCCTCGCCCCTAACCTCACCAACTACAATTACGTCGGGCCTGTACCTAAGAGATAGCTTAACTAAGTGGAATAGCGATACCTCACCAACCCCACTACCTATGTAGGAAGGCCTTGAGACCAGCTGGACCCAGTTCTCGTGTGGTAGCCTAAGCTCAGGTGTATCCTCTATAGT
The DNA here is from genome assembly GCA_964442165.1 of uncultured Desulfurococcaceae archaeon. Taxonomy (GTDB): domain Archaea; phylum Thermoproteota; class Thermoprotei_A; order Sulfolobales; family NBVN01; genus DRZP01. The sequence continues at coordinate 3,926 of CAYTXX010000034.1, forward strand.
TACGATCTTGTACGTAGGTCTCAGTAGCGTCGCTAGAGCGTTTAACGTAGACGTCTTCCCGGCACCGGTAACCCCTAGGATGAGGGTAGTCATCTTGTAGTCCATAGCTAGCCAGAAGTAAGCAGCTAACTCAGGACTTATGGTTCCGTAGGTTATCATATCCACTATAGTTATCGGGGACTCACTGAACTTCCTTATAGTGAAGGTAGAGCCCGAGGTGGATACCTCCTTCCTAAAGGTTGCTGCGAGCCTGTGCCCTCCGGGGAGTATAGCGTCCAGCACTGGGTAGGCTACGGATATGTGCTTACCAGCCATGTGAGCTAGCTTCACCACGTACTCATCAAGCTCCTCCACAGTTGGGAACTCTACGTTAGTTGGTAGGGACTCGTACTTCCTATGCCATACGTAGATGGGCTTCCCAGGGCCGTTACAGGAGATATCCTCTATGTGCCTATCCCTGAATATCGGGTCTAGGATACCGTAGCCTATGATATCCCTCTCTATGTAGTAGCCTATCTTACTCCACGAAAGCCCGGGGGTTCTAGTAAACTTAATCTGGAACTCCCTCATGACCTTCCTAGCTACCCTCCTAATCTCCGTAGCTACGTCTACGTCTAGCTTAACTAGGGGCTTAATTTCCCAGATTATGTGGTCTCTTATATCCTTGAAGACCTTCTCCTCCTCAGGTGTTAAGGTGATCTCGTAGACCTCGTAGAAGAGCTTACCCTCAGGGTCCTCAACTATGTTTATACTTGCGAAAGGCTCCCAGATCGGGTATGACTCTACCACCTTATACCCACGTAAGGCACTGTAGAGCTTACGTACGTACCTAGACCCCTCAACCCCCTCCATGCTCTCAAGTATCTTCTCAGCTACTTCCTCGGGTCTTCTCCCGCCCCTCCCTCTCCTAAATAGCTTCGCTAAGAAGCTAGGCCTAGAGCTACGGCTCTCCTCCGACACCTCCAGTACCTGTAGGTACTGTGGTTTCTTAATATATATACGTGGATTACTTAGAGCATACTAGTGGTGTGGCAGATGTCTACTAGGGTATCACATAGCATAGGCTACTACTGGAGGGTCATACTACTGATCATACTAGCTCTAGCTACTCTCTCTCCAGAGCTTAAGGTGGGCTTGCATACCGTGTGGGCAAGCCCTTCCTGGCCTGAGGATAGGGTTTTCGCCTATACAGTGGACTTAGGCCCCCTAGGGATCGAGGCTAGGTATATCGTAGCTCTAGACTCCTCGAGGGTAGCTATTGCGGGGACCGTAGGAGGGGTCGGAGCTGTAGCTGTAGTAGACGTATCCGACCCGTACGTAGGGCCTAAGCTGGAGGATCTATACCCCCTAACCGGTAGTCCTACGTACGTAGGAGCTGACGGCTTCCCGCAGAGCCGAATAGTTGTTGGTAGCGACCGCGGGGAGTTACTGGTGTTTAGGGTAGACGGGGGGAGGCTAGCTAAGCACCTCTACGTAGTTTTAGGAGCTGACTTCTACGTGAACAAGGTCTACCTAGCTAGGGATGCTGTAGGTAGGGTTAGGGTCGTAGCTTTAGTAAGTGAGAGGGGTCCTAGGACATACCCCTGCACTACCTGCTATATATACTTACTTGACGAGGAGGCCTCCGGGATACTTAGGATAGGTCCTACCGTGGGGAACGCTACAGCCCTCGGTAGGTACCTAGAGGGTATGTACGTACAAGACGTAGCTCCTCTAGCGGTTCACACGGAGAGGGGGTTCTACTGGGATGCATCTAGAGTCCTCGTAGCTTACATACCGTCGAAGAACGTAGTGAGGTTCTCCCTAAACGTAACCTACGTAGAGGAAACTGTAGAGAAACCAGCTTCGGGAGCCCTTGTGGAGGTTACAGTACTTACAGAGGGGCAGAGCCCCATAACCTACGGCGTTAACGCTAACGAAAGGGGTCTAGCCCTCATACCAGTACCCGTAGATCCCGTTAGGACTACCTACATTAACCTAACGATAAGGAACTACCTAGGGGCCGTCGTATGGTTCTACAGCTACACCTACTCCCCTAAGCAGTTCAGGTACATACCCGACGAGATCCCCCTACCTAAGATTATACTACCAACACAGTTCTACGATAGTAGACCTGCCTCGAAGGTCTACGGAGTACCAGGCTTCCTTAAGGTACACCTAACTCTATACGATATGACTCCAGCTCCTTCGAGCTGTACTACGGTTGCTTCAGCAAACTTCCTACTTGACCCTACAGTAGACTCAACCATACTTATACGGGGGTTAGGGGAGGTAGAGCTGAGGCTGGTTTACTCGGACTCCACTAAGGGCTACGTCTACGTGGTTACCACAACGCTCGTGGGGACTACCCTAAGGTGGGTAGCCGGTATCGAGGACTACGTAGGCTTAGGAGCTCGTGTAGCTGATGCGGTGACGTATACTGATGGAAGCTACCTACTGGTAGGGCTTTCCGATGGGCGGGTTAGGATGTATGTAAGGTACGCAGGGGGCTACAGCCTTAGGTACGTCTACCCTATGGTCGGTGAGGTTAGGAGGATAACCCCTCTACCTCAGCTACCCGGCTACTCCTACGCGGTAGTATCCTCGGCTGGGATTCAGGTTCTGAGGGTACTACCCTACCCTCTACCGGTGTTTAGGAACGTTACCACACTCTACGCATCCGCACCTACGTACCTAGATGGAGACGTACTAGCAGACCTTACCTCGGTCTTCATGCTTGAGAAGGGAGGTGTTACCGTCATAAGGAACAGCGCCTTAGCTGTGGAAAGAGGTCTAGCTCTACCTATCGATAGCGTAGTAGCTAGGGCAGCTGTGTTTAGCATAGTTATGCCAGGTAACGAGAGCTTAGAGAACACCATAGTCAGGTTCTCCTACCCAGGTGGTGAGGTACTCCTCAGACCTCTGCAGAACGGGACCCTAGAGCTTAGGAATATAGTTTCAGGGATTACCTACCGTATTGACATAGTCCCAGGTCTACCCTACGTGCAGAACGCCTCGCTAACCTTTACCCTAAGGGAGGGTAACGTACTTGAGGTACTAACTGCAGAGTCCCTGAAGACCCCGGTTAGGGTTGTAGGGCTAAGGGTGTTTGCAGAGCTACTGTACAGAGAGTTTACCCTAAGGCTAGTACTTCTAGATGACGTAAGCGGGCTGAAACTCGTAGCGCCCGTAGATATATACGTAGACGGGAGAATCCTTACCCGCTCCTCTGTAGCTACAGTTCACGAGTTCACGCTACTCTACGGGGAGCACGTAGTTGAGGTAGTACCCTCAAAAGGTTTTGAAGCGGTGTATGTCCCGACCTCAGTAAAGGTGTTTATCTCTAGTAACGTCGAGCTAGCACTGGAGCTTAAGCGCTCTAGGTACCCTGTTACGATCCTAATATTAGACAACTCAACTGCTTCAGCTCCGATAGCCCCCCTAGTGGTGCAGATACTCAATACCTCTACTACGGTCCCTAAGGGCTTTAAGCAGGTAGACCTAGTACTACCCTACGGGGAGTACCTACTTGTAGTTAGACCTGCTAATGGGTACGAGAAGGTTTACGAAGAGCTTACCACAGTAATCAAGGTCCCTGCAGAGGTTACTGTAGTAAGGCTTAGTAGGAGGATCTACAGCTTAGCTCTATCGATATCAGATCCCTATAGCGGGGTTACCATAGCTCCGCTGGGTGTGTACCTAAACGGTACCCTTGCGGAAACCCTAACTGGGGTAACTACAGCTATGCTACAGGTCCCTTACGGGGTTTGGAACATAACAATAGCACCTCTAAAGGGGTACGAAGAAGTCTACGAGAGCGTTACCAATGTAGTGGAAGTAGACGAGGATAAGAGTCTATCCATCACCGTACAGAGGGTTATGTACTCGCTTCTAGTGGAGCTAGTAGACCCCTACGGGAGGCTACTAACCCCTGTAACTATCTCGATAGAGGGTCCAGTTACCTATAGCTACTCCGTAGAGCCTCCAGCTTCCTCGGTGTTCGTAATGCTTCCCTACGGTGACTACAGCCTCCGCGTAAGACCCTCGGATACCGGTGAACGCGTATATAAGCCTGTAAACCTAGGCATAGCTCTAAATGCGCCGAGAAGGCTTAGGGTAGAGTTACAGAGGGTTACGTACGTCCTCAGTATTAGGGTAGCTGATAGGTCTATAGGGATACTCATCGGTAAGTTTATGCTGTACGCTAATGGAACAGTAGTAGCATCGGGGGTCGGGACTAACGTAACCGTAGAGCTACCCTACGGTATCCACGTCCTTAGGCTAATACCTGAGAGTGCTTGGGAGAGAGTGTACAGCGAGTCTAAGCCGGTAACCGTCTCACTTACTAACGATACCTCGGCAATGCTGTTGGTTGAGAGGAAGCCGTATAGGCTTAGGGTAGTAGTTCTAGAGGGTAGTAACCCGATTAGCAACGCGCTTGTAACTATAGTTAGCTGGGAAAGCGGTGCTACCGTAACTCAGCTCCTCACAGACGATAGAGGGGTTGTTGAGACGTCGATCCCCTACGGAACCTACAAAGTAGTAATTTCCCATCCGAGCTACGTTACTACCGAGGAGTACGTAGCTCTCTACGATAACAGGTACGTTTCAGTAAGTGTAAGGCCTACCTTAGTAACTATCCTATGGAGATACGCACCGCTACTTGGAGCTCTAGTGGGGATAGGTATTGCTACCTACGTAGCTCTAAGGATAAGGGCGTCCCTACTTAGAAGGCTTATAGCTGAAGAGGAGATATTCTAGTGATCTAATAACTTTAATTTTCAGAAGGGAGGTTTAGGAAAGCCTTAGGACGATAGTCCTAGGTACCTCATCTAAGTAGATCACGCTAAGCTTTGCCCCAACCTCTATACTGCTGAGTATCTCGAGCTCCTTCCTAACTGCAGTTAGTAGCGTGACCTTATTGTTTAGAGCTTCAACAGCTGCCTCCATAGCCGCTAGCTCCTGCATTGCAGTTGGGTTAACGACTATCCTTACGTTCCGAAGCGCTACCTCGTTCGCAACGGTGGTCTCAGATAGACCTAGCTTACTAAGTATAGCCTTAAGCTTCTTCTCTTGTTCGGCTCTAATCCTCAACTCCTCGAGCTTTCTGAGGAGTTCGCCTAACCTCTTCCTATACTCCGATATCGCATCGTCAACGCTTTTCAGGAACTCAGAGATGTTTTCGAACTCTCTTACAGATGTAGACACCTAGCCCACCAATTTCTCCTAGTTCGGGAGGTATATAAATACGCCGAAGTGGTAGAGCTATTTAAAAAGCTTAATAGAAGTAAGTAGTTGGTGAACGTCTACTCGGGTGTGCTGAGGTGCTTATTGGTAGCGGTAGAGTAGTGGAGGTAACAGAGTCCCGTGTTAAGCCATTCGGGAGGGTACTCAGCGACTACGCTGGTAAGGGCTTTACTGGCTACGTGAGCTACAAGAACGTTAACCAAGGGGTTTACATAACGATAGCCATGCTCGACGGGCATATAGTAGCTTGCAGAGCTGTTGGGAAGGTCGCAGTGATCTTCAGCCCGGTAGAGAGGGAGGTGCTGTATGAAGGGGTTGAGTGCAGTAGCGCTGCAGCGAAGTATCTTTACGTACCGGAGGGTGTTGTTGAGGTAGTTGAGGTCTCTAGGGACTACGTACTCCTAGATACCCTCATCTTCCCCATAGCTAGAGTTGAGGAGAAGACAGCTCTAGAGGTCTCTCTAGAGACTGAGGTCGCAGCGAGGATCCGGGAGAGAGCTCAGCCAGCACCTACTCCACCTACCCCACCAACTCCACCACCCCAGCTACCACCTCAGGAAGAAGCTCCACCAAGGGCTTTACCTGCAGAGACGGCACCCAAACCAGAGGTAGAGCCTAGAAAGCCCGAGCTTAAGCTCTCAGATGAGTGCATAGACCCGCTAACCCTTTACACCGTGCTGAAGTCATCCCAGCTACTAGAGGTTCTCCGTGAGACGGTTAACCTCAGCTCCCTTATGGAGAAGTTGAAGGAGGTCGCTACGAGAGGTGGGATTAGCTACGTATACGCTACTGGGTCGATTAAGGATGGAGCTATCCGCGTACTCTACGACCTAAGTACATCAACAGCAAGGGTAGAGGTAGAGAGGGGAGGTGGTACGGTATGTGGAGGTGAGGCTGTGAAGGGCATTGTAAGCGAGGGGGTATCCTCCGCAAGGATATGGATATCGTAGACTTAACCTAAGTAGCCCGTACCTTAGAGCAAGCACTGCAACAGGTACCTCAAGCTCGCTCCTCTACCTAGCCAACTAAGTCCGGTAGCGCAGTAGGAGTGTAAACTAACCTCCTATAGGGAGGTCTCACCGTAGCTAACTACCTGAGCCCTCCGCCTCTCTAAGCTGTGCTCAGCTACCGAGCTTAGTACGGTCAGTAGGTTCTCTAAGGCTTTCTCAGCCTCAGGCTTACCAGGGGCTAAGTAAGCCTTTAGGAAGCTTCTAAGCACCTCCTCTAGCTCTGAGCAGGTCTTTGTATCTAAGTAGCCATACATACCGTAAGCTCTAACCAGTAGTATAGCCGTTACAGTAGCTGCCACTAGGTCCCCGATACTGTAGTTGGAGCTCCCCCCTAGCCTTAGCTCAGCTGCTATGCCGAACACCCTATCTAAAGCCTCTAAGATCTGCTCCTCTAGGTACGTTGTAGTAGAGCTAACCACGTAGCCCACCTGGAGGTACCTGACATAGAGATTTCTTAAAAAGGGTTCAGCTACTAGCCCTTACCGTCTCCTCGAAGAGCTGGCGCTCTGGGGTGTAGGAGTCTACTAGCTCAATGCAAGGCTGGGGTAGGCTTAAGCGTAGCCGTCAGATAGCTGACTATAAGGTTTAAATCCTCTGTAGCCTTCTCTATAACGCCGGCGCAGGTGCTCCTAGGTGTCTTCCGTGGGTGAGGAGCGGAAGGTTGGGCTGGGCCTGGAGGAGCTCGATAGCCTTATCCCCGAAGCGCTAACTAGCGGGGAGCTAATACTCGTTATTGGTAGCCCCGGGACCGGCAAGACCGTGCTAGCAGCGAAGTCGTGCTACGAGAACGCGCGCAGAAGCTTTAAGTGCCTCTACATAGGGCTTCAAGAGGATAGGGGGAGGTTGTACAAGGAGGTAGCAACGTTAGGTATAGACATGGAGGATGTTGAGAGGAGAGGACTCCTCAAGTTCTACAGGATCCCGGTAATCGAGAGCGAGGAGGCTGCTGTAGATCTGCTTGGAGAGATCGGTAGAACCGTAGTTGAGTTTAAACCTAGCGTAGTGGTAGTCGACTCTGTAACGCCCTTACTTAGAGCTATAGGAGGGGGTCTTAGAGCTAGAGCATACCTACAGAACTTCTTCTACAACCTAGCTAGGACCTTAGATAAAGGGGTTATCCTAGTAGCGGAGGAGCCTCTAGGGGGGAATAGAGCTGAGCTAGGAGACTTGGAGTACGTAGCTGACTTAGTACTAATACTGAGGCAGAGTATCGAGAGGGGGCTCATCACTAGGTACATTGAGATTAGAAAGGTGAGGGGGGCCCCGCTAACAGTAGCTGAAGTACCGTTCAGCATAGGGGGAAGGCGCGGAGTTGCGTTCTTCATACCGCAACGCCTGAGCGGTATAGTTGAGGAGGTGGGTAGGGAGCTCACCATACCGTGCGAGACCCTCAGGAGGAGTTTGGGTAGGCTAGTAACTACCGATAGCATGCTCTACGAGTACCCACCGCATATGAGGGTCAGCGAGCTAGAGATACTCCCAATCCTAATGGCTGTAGCTAACGGTTTTAAAGCTCTCGTAGTTAGCTACAGGTACTCCGAGGACACGTGGAGGAGGCTCCTAAGGGAGTATTTCCCAAGGTACGGAGCTGATACGAAGACCTTGGAGAGGGTCTTAGAGTTCGTAGAGTTTAGGTCGTACAACCCGTTTGCCTATAGTACTGCTGAGCTAAACGCTATTGAGAATAGAGTTATCGAGGAGCTAAACCCGGGCTTCGTGTACTTCCACGATGTTCACATACCCATGCTGGCGAGTAACGGTATAGGTAGGTACGTAGGCCTCCTCTACAATCAGATCCTCTGGCTGAAGAGTAGAGGGATAGCTTTACTTAGGTCCTCAGCTACGATTAGTAGGGTAGTATCGAGGGTAAACCGCTCCCTAGCAGACGTAGTCCTTGTAGCTGAGGAGAGCGAGGAGGAGCCTGTACTTAACATCTGGAGGAGGTTCGGTAGGCCAGTAACCGTAGGTCTTAGTGAGGTTAGGAAGTGCCTAGAGGAAACCTTAAACTACATTAGGCGGAGGTAGATCTAGCAAACGCGATAGCGCTATCCACAGGGGTTCTAAAACACTTCGTGCACATAGCGTACCCCATCTAGAAGGCCCCTAGGAAGGGGCTTAGGGAGGGTGCCGCGCCCTCACCGTAGGTCGTAGATGAAACGGTGAAGCTCCTCGTGGACCGTTGGTGGTTTCTAGTATGTGAACACCCCGTAGAGTCTATGAGCTACGAGAAGGGGCCTAGAGGCTTGGACCGTACCTAGAGGTTAGCGGGTCCGCCGGGACTTGAACCCGGGTCCTCCGGCTTCGGAGGCTGGAGCATGGCGGGTTTTGCCCCATGTAGTGATGTTGCTCTGGGACAG
>CAYTXX010000035.1:0-12516 GCA_964442165.1 uncultured Desulfurococcaceae archaeon
CCACCACCTAAGCCGGCTCTACATACGCAGGTCCTATACCTTATAGTAGACGATGAGATGACTAGGATAAGTCTGTACAAGGCAGGGGTAGCTGATATAGCTGTGGTAACGCCAGCTAGGTGGAAGGACGTTAACCTAACCCCTGTAGATGGGCATAAGCTACTCCTGATAATCGATAAGGAGAAGCCTAGGCTAACTATCCAGTACATACTGCTAAACACCATGAGGGAGCCCTTCAACATACCAGAGGTTAGGCAAGCCCTAGCCTACGCAGTACCCTACGGAACCATACTCGACCAGATATTCGGAGGCCTGTACACGAGCCTCTACACGATAGTCCCCAAGGGGATGTTCGGGTACACGGAGTACGGGATAATAAAGTACGAGTTTAACGAGGCTAAGGCTAGGGAGATAATCAGTAAGCTTAAGGAGCAGGGCTTCGACCCAGGTAAGTACTCAATAACGGTAATATACAACCTAGGTAACACAGCTAGAGCCCAGATAGCAGCACTACTACAGAACTTCTGGACTAGGCTAGGCTTCAAGGTCTTCGTAGAGGTCTACAGCTGGCCAGAGTTCCTAGATAGAGTAGACCACTTCAACTACGACGTATCTCTCATAGGCTGGATACCGGACTACCTAGACCCCGATAACTACCTAATGCCCTTCGTATGGGGCGGCGCTGAGTTCACAGAGCTGAAGTACTACGAGGACGTAGCCCCAGCTGATGTGGGTAAGTACATATCTAAGGTTGAGAGAGCTATCGAGACGGAGAAGTTCGTAGTAGTGGTAGGCCCTAAGGGTACAGGTGCTACCTACACCGGACCTACCGGTAAGCCTCTCATAGTGGTAAGCTACGTACTAGATGAGGAGAAGACGGCTAAGAACTGGGAGAAGCCACTAGCCTTCGTAACTATAGGAGCTGCAGGCTGGAAGGACGTACCTGTTAGCGCTCTAGTTAAGCTCTCCAGGATGGTCCTAGATCCGGAGGTAAGGGCCGCGATAATCAACGCTGCCGTTAGGGTGTTCAACAACGAGGCTGTTATGATCCTGCTAGGGCAGGCAGTTACCGGTAGGAACTACGGTAGCTGGGTCCAGAACATGTACTACCCGCTATCGGCCTTCGCTAGGTACGACCTAGTCTGGGAGACCCCGGACGCCCCGGTTAGGGATACCGGTGTCCTAGGGATTAAGAACGACCCGCAGACCATGGTGATAGCAACTATAGGCTGGCCGGATACCTTCGACCCAGCTAAGTCCTACGAATCCTTTGGCTGGGAGATATTCTGGCAGATATACAGTAAGCCAGTTACCTATCGCTACGAGGAGATAGAGCCCGAGCCAGAGCTAGCAGTTGCGTGGGCCTTTAGCGAGGACGCTACGGAGCTCTACTTCGTTATAAGGGGAGGTGTAGTAGCCTACGACCCGTGGAACGACAAAACCTACCCGATAGACGCTACCGACGTACTCTTCAGCTGCTGGAGGGTAGTTAGGCTAAACCTACCAGGTAGCGCTGCCTGGATGTTCTCAGACTTCATAGACATGGACGCCTCCACGGTCCTCACCGAGGAGGAGTTCAAGCAGGAGCTAGCTAAGGGGCTGGCGGCAGTCTACAGAGGTAAGGAGAAGGTCGTTACGTCCCTGGACGAGCTACTGAACTTCTTCGGCTACAAGGGGCCGACCGCCGGTGTAGTTAAGTTCAAGCTGTACTTCCCGTACCCACCGATACTCCACATATTCACAACAGCTATAGCTAGCGTAATACCGATGGAGTACGCTCTCGGAGATAAGTACGAAGCAGCTCTAGCTGAGTCTAACTACGGTAAGAACCCAAGTGCTTGGGCCAAGTACGTAGTACCTGGAGAGGAAGACCCCAGCTACAGGCTACTTAAGGATAAGCCAGTATCCACAGGTCCGTACTACGTAGCTGACTACAGGGAGGGTAGCTACATCCTCCTAAAGCTAAACAAGTACTACTGGAACGCAACACTCTGGGAGCAGCTATACGGGTACAAGCCGTAGGCTTAGCGTGCTCGTAGGGAGGTAAAGAAATTTTTTACTTAGGTAACAGCTCTTCTGGGGTATTAGGTGGGCTTAGCGCGGTTCCTAGCTAGGAGGGTAGCCACGTTCGTGCCGACGGTAATAGGGGTGCTACTGATAACGTACATTATAGCCTACTCGATACCTGGGGACCCAGTTAGAGCTTGGGTTGGCGAGAAGCTTCTAAACCCCGAAGCTCTGGAGAGGGTTAGGGAGAAGTACAAGTTTAATGCCCCCTGGTACGAGCAGTTCGCCTTCTTTGTTACCCAGCTTATGAAGGCTGAGCTTGAGGACCCTATACGCCATAGGAACGTCTTTGACGAGATCTTCGAGAGGTTCCCGATAACCGTTGAGCTAGCTATAGTAGGCTTCGTCTTCCTAGTATCTATAGGGATCCCTCTAGGTATAGTCGCAGCTATTAAGAAGGATAGCGTTGTAGACTTCTTCGTAAGAATATTCGCACTAGTCGGTAGCTCACTACCCTCCTTCGTACTCTACTACTACCTAATCCTAATACTGTTCGTTTACACCCGTACAACAGAGCTAGCTGGGGTACCCCTACCATCAGCCCAGTGTAGGGTTATGGTAGCCTCCCTAGCTCAGAACTACCCCTACATAGGTACCGTAGCCAGCGCTATAGGCTCCGTACCGATGTTCGGTGCAGCTATGTGCGGGGAGTTCGGCGTTATAGGGGAGACCTTCAGGAGGCTGTACCTACCGGGGCTAGCCCTCGGGCTACTCAACGGGGGGTTCATAGCTAGGATAGTAAGGAACAGTCTCCTCGATGCCCTCAGCTCTGAGTACATACTGTACGCTAAGGCTAGGGGGTTGAGTAAGCTTAGGATATGGGGGCACGCTCTAAAGAACGCCCTAGTCCCTGTAGTAACGGTACTCGGTATAAACTTCGGCGGGTTACTCTCAGGTGCTATCATAGCTGAGAGGGCGTTCAACATCCCAGGCATGGGGAGGCTCATGTACGAAGCTATAACGCGCGCTAACTTCCCAGTAGTAATAGCCTGTACCTTCCTCTTCGCGATAATATACGTAACGGTAAACCTAGTCGTAGACATACTCTACGCGGTGATAGACCCTAGGATAAGGTACTGAGGTGACCTAAGGTGAACCCGGTTTACAGGCTCCTATCTAAGCTCATAGATGGCTACGTCTACATAAGGGATAGGATATCCCCTGGCTGGAGCTCTAGGAACTCGTCGAGGATCAGGGAGTGGAAGCTTATGGCATACGCTTTCAGTAGGTCTAGGATAGGTGTTCTAGGGGGCTTCATAGTTACCGTAGTGGTGCTACTAGCTATAATAGGCCCGGCAATCGCCTGGGAACCCTACTGGGAGTACAGGTCTGTAGTGAGACCGGAGCTATGGCTACACTCACCCTGCATACCACCAGGCTGTAGAGAGCTACCTCTCTTCGGGACCGATGAGTGGGGTAGGGACATAATCGCGATGTCCCTATACGGCTTCAGGATATCCCTAGTCATATCCATACTAGTGGTCATCCTCGGAGCACCTCTCGGTATCTTCCTAGGGCTCCTCTCAGGTTATAGAGGGGGGTGGGTTGACGAGGTCATCATGAGGTTAACCGACATCTTCATAGCCTTCCCAGGGCTGATACTAGCTATAGCGTTCGCATCCGTACTACCGAGGAGGATCAGGGAGTTCCTCGAAGCGTACCCAGCTCTAAAGGACTCCCTCTCAGCTCTCTTCGGCCTAAGGCCTCAGGAGTACGGGCAGCTAGCAGCTCTCATATCGGTGTGGATAGCTATGGTCCTCGTCTGGTGGCCCGGATACGCGAGAATCGTACGCGGTAGCGTACTTAGCGTAAGAGAGCTACCCTTCGTTGAGGCAGCTAAGCTGCTGGGAATACCGGAGAGTAAGATCCTCCTAAAGCACATACTACCCAACGTCCTATCACCGGTGATCGTAATGATGACCTTCGACCTAGCAACTGCTACACTCTTCGCCGCAGCCCTCTCGTTCCTCGGTCTAGGTCCGCAGGAGCCTGTTCCCGAGCTGGGGTTCATGATATCTAAGGCAGCTATATACTTCCCGGAGAGGAGCTGGCACGTAGTGATCTACTACGGAACTCTACTGCTATTCATAGCCCTAGGCTGGAACCTTCTTGGAGACGCGCTAAGGGATATACTCGACCCTAGAACTAGGAGAGCTATAGAGTTCAAGGGTGAGTAGAGTGGAGGAGAGTATAACAGGGAAGCACGTACTGAAGGTCGTAGACCTAGACGTTAGGTTCTACACCTACGCAGGGGTCGTTCACGCAGTTTCAGGGGTGTCCTTCGAGGTTCTGGAGGGTGAGGTAATCTCTCTAGTAGGTGAGACCGGCTGCGGTAAGACCGTTACAACTAGAGCTATAACGAAGCTGATAGAGTCCCCCGGGAGGATAGTTGGTGGTAGAGCTCTCTTTAGGAGGAGGTCCGGGGAGGTAGTAGACCTGCTCGAGGTCCCCGATGAGGAGCTAAGGAGGATAAGAGGGGATGAGATAGCCTACGTCTTCCAGGACCCAACCTCAGCTTTAGACCCCCTCTACACTGTAGGTACTCACATAGTCGAGACGGTTAAGGCCCATAGGAGGGCTTCAACTAAGGAGATACTGAAGCAGGCTGTTAAGCTACTAGCTGAAACTCTGATACCAAGCCCGGAGGTTAGGGTTAGGAACTACCCACACGAGCTATCGGGAGGTATGAGGCAGAGGGCAGTAATATCGATAGGGCTGTCCAACAGACCGAGGCTACTGATAGCTGACGAGCCCACAACGAACCTCGACGTAACAGTTCAAGCACAGATACTTGACCTACTTAAGGACCTCCAGTCTAGGTATGGGATGAGCTTAATACTCATAACCCACAACCTAGGGATAGTAGCTGAGATGGCCCAGAGGGTTTACGTAATGTACGCTGGTAAGGTAGTTGAGGAAGCTGAAACTGAGGGAGTATTCTACAGCCCAGAGCACCCGTACACTAGGCTGCTTCTGAGGTCGGTCCCGAACCCGGCTAGGAAGCTCGAGAAGCTCGAGAGTATACCGGGCGTCGTACCGTCTCTGATAAACCCGCCACCTGGCTGTAGGTTCCACCCGAGGTGCCCCTACGCTATGGATATATGCAGAGCTAAGGAGCCCCCTTTGGTAAGCGTAGGTAGGAACCACAGAGTTGCGTGCTGGCTAGTTGAGAGGAGGTGATGGATGTGGAGCCTCTAGTTAAGGTTGAGAACCTCCGTAAGTACTTCGGCGTTAGAGGCTCCTTTACTAAGAAGGTTAAGGCTGTTGACGGCGTAGACCTAGAGATCTACCCAGGGGAGACCCTAGGTGTTGTAGGTGAGAGCGGGTGTGGTAAGACCACCCTAGGGAAGACCGTGTTAAAGCTCTACGAGCCTACATCCGGTAGGATACTCTTCGAAGGTAAGGACGTAACGAAGCTAGGTGGTAGGGAGCTCAAGGAGTTTAGAAAGAACGCCCAAATGGTGTTCCAGGACCCTCATACATCGCTTAACCCAAGGCTTACCATAGCCGAGACCCTGCTAGAGCCCCTCAGGGAGCATGGGGTAGACGTAGGTAACGCGGAGGAGTATCTAGCTAAGCAGCTCGAAACCGTTGGGCTAAGCGGTGAGCACCTCTACAGGTACCCCCACGAGCTTTCAGGAGGTCAGAAGCAGAGGGTAGCTATCCTAAGGGCTATAATACTTAGACCTAAGTTCGTAGTGCTCGACGAGCCCACATCATCGCTGGACGTCTCAGTACAGGCTCAGATCCTAGAGCTACTGAAGCATCTTCAGAGGACCTACAACCTGACCTACATGTTCATATCCCACGATATTGCTGTGGTTAAGTACATGAGCAATAGGATGGCCGTTATGTACCTAGGTAAGGTGGTGGAGATCGGTGACTCCGAGAGGGTCTTTAGCGAGCCGAGGCACCCCTACTCGATGATGTTACTATCCTCAGTACCTATACCAGACCCTAAGCTATCTAAGGAGAGGAGGAGGATTAAGCCCCAGGGAGAGCCACCCTCACCGATAAACCCGCCACCTGGCTGTAGGTTCCACCCGAGGTGCCCCTACGCTATGGATATATGCAGAGCTAAGGAGCCCCCACTCTTCGAGAGCTCCAGAGGGCACCTCGCAGCGTGCTGGCTATACTCTAGGACCTAGCTAGTTGCGAGAGCCTACCTAGGGCTTCACGGTCCCTAGATAGTTCTAAGCTAATTGCATGGTTCCTCACCAGCCTATCCCCGAAGACCGCGAATACCTGCTGCTTCTTTAGGTTGACTACGTAGAGTACCTTTACGACCTCGCTAACCCCGCTGCTGAGGAACTCCATGAGCTTAGCTACCAGATCCTTAATTAACGATGAGGCTACCCTAGCACCAATACCTCCCTCAAACCCCCTCGTATTCCCTAGGACCAGCCTAGTGGGGGAGAGGAAGTGTGAGAGCATCTGCCTAGCAGTTCCTGGAAACTCGACTCCGGTACCTGCAAGCCTTTCGGAGAGCTCTAGGAGGTACTTAACGGAGTTCTCCAGTTCTTCCAGGCTGCACCCGAAAGGCTCTAGCTCCGGGGCCTCTACGGGGGCTCTATCGGTTAAGCTAACAGCTTTGCTAGGTAGTACTAGGGAGGATAGCGCGCGGATTACCTCCCGCCTACTGAAGAAGTAGCTGAGGGAGCAGTCGGAGATAAGTACCTCACCGCTTAGCTCCCGGCTACTAATTAGGAGTGAGGGAGCCCAAAGTATAGTAAGCTCAGCCCTACCGCGATTTGTGGAAGTACCTAAGTACGCACTTACGTACCTCAGCCTACGACCCGCTAGTAGAGTACTCAACTAGGTAGAAAACTATTCTTGGTGGGGGGTGCGGTGAGCCTAGCGAAGCCTAAGGAGGCTCTCACATCGCTAGACTTAGCGGTAGTGCTTAAAGAGCTGAGGGAGCTCTTGGGGTGTGCTGTTAGGAACGTCTACGTACCTCTGAGAGACCTCCTGGCCCTAGAGCTTAGGTGTGCCGACGACATACTCTACCTAGTAGCTGAGGCGGGTAGGAGGCTTCACGTAGTTAGGTACATCTTCACAACGGAGTCCCTAGGTGTTGCTAGGCAGTTTAGAGAGTTCTTGGACGGCTCTAAGCTGGTTGGCTTAGGTCAGCTCGGTATGGAGAGGGTAGCTGTACTAGAGTTTGAGAGAGGTTGGAGGAGGCTTAAGCTCTACGTAGAGCTCCTACCGCGGGGCGTGCTAGCCCTAGTAGACAGCGATGGTAAGGTCCTAGCCATAAACAAAAGCCTGAAGGTTAAGGATAGGGAGGTCTACCCAGGCGCTAAGTACGTACCACCACCAGCACTCACCAACATCCTAGGAGCGGGCGCTGAGGATGTCGCCGCAGCTATGAGGGGGTTCTCCGGGAACCTAGCTCAGCTTCTGGTAAGGGTCTTCGGTGTACCTCCAGAGGTAGTTAACGAGGTTTTAGAACCCGAAGTCCGCTCTGCTAAAGCTACGGAGCTAGGTGTGGAGAGGGTTATAGAGTACGTTGAGAGGGTTAGGGAGTTCATTAAGAGAGTCTTAGAGACTCCTAAACCATGCCTCGTAGTATCCTCCGGTAGGCCTGTTAGCTTCCTACCGTTTACCCCTACTAGGGTAGCTAAGGGCTTTGAGGTAGTGGAGTACCAGTCCATGAACCAGCTACTTGAAGACTACTTCAGGGAGCTCTCCTCCTACGGGCAGAAGCAGGTGGAGCTCTCGCGGATTAAGGAAGAGGAAGCTAAGGTATCTAAGACCTTAAAGGAGGCTGAGGAAGACCTTAGGAGGCTTGAGGAGCACGTGGTTACCCTCTCTAAGGAGCTAGAGCTCTTCGAGAGGAACTACCACATCATTGAGGAGGTCTGGGAGTGCTGTAGAAGGGTTATCAAGGAGTGTGGCTGGAGCTGCCTAGAGAGATGCGGTCCGGTGGAGGGGGACCCGACCGAGGGCTCGATAGTCCTAAAGCTACCTGAAGGTCTGCTTAAGCTAGTGGTGTACAAGGACCTCGTAGAGCAGTACAGCGAGCTTAGGAGTAAGTACGTGCACTCCACCGAGAAGTACGAGAGAGCTAGAACAGTAGTTGAGGACCTTAGAAAGAGGTTGGACGAGCTAGTGAGGCGTAGGGCTTCCCTAGAGTCTCTTAGGGTAAGACCTAGGAGGGTCTCGTGGTACAGTAGGTTCCTGTGGGTAGAGACGTCTGGGGGCTTCCTAGCTATAGGAGGTCGCGACGCCTCCCAGAACGAGGTTATCGTTAGGAGGTACCTCGGACCGAGGGACATATTCATGCACGCCGATATCCACGGAGCCGCAGTCTTCGTCGTACTAACCCAGGGGCGTGAGGTAGGCGAGAGGGACCTCTACGAGGTAGCTTCGCTAGCAGCCTCCTACAGTAAGGCGTGGAAAGCTGGGCTAACCTCCACCGACGTCTTCTGGGTATACGGGGAGCAGGTTAAGCTAGCAGCACCTCCAGGGCAGTACCTACCGAAGGGTTCGTTCATGGTCTACGGTCAGAGGAACTACATCAGGGGTGTTAAGCTTAGGCTTGGAATAGGGGTAGCGTACTACGGTGATAGCTACGACATCGTAATAGGACCCCCGGAGTTGATAGCTTCAAGAGCTGTCGCATGGGTTGAGATAGCCCCAGGGGGCCTCAGCGTTGAGGAGGTCTCCAAGGAGATAAGGAGCTACTTTATCGAGAGGTGCCCGGATGTACGCGGGCTTACAGATAGCGATGTAGCTAAGCTAATCCCGGGTAAGGCTTCCATAGTGAGGAGGGGTTAAGGTCCACCTCAGCTTAAAAGCCTTAGAGTGCTCCTCTATTGAACGTGTATGCCAGCTTCAGTACCGGAGGGGCTCTTCAAGTACGTGGACCTGCAGAGCTTAAGGGGTATCCTGAGGAGGCGCTTCAAGCCCCTTGGAGTAGAGGAGGTAGATGTAGCTAATTCTATCGGTAGGTTCCTAGCCGAGGACGTGGTAGCCCCTAAGGACGTACCGGAGTACGATATATCACACGTAGATGGTTTTGCCCTATCTACCTGTAGCGAGCTCTCGTACAGGTTAGTAGTAGGCGGTAGCTTAGGTAGGTGCGAGGCCACCTACGTTAGAACAGGTGAGCCCGTTCCAGAGGGTACAGTAGCGGTGCTCCCAGTGGAGGCTGCTCGCGTAGTGGGAGGCGAGGTCATAGCCCCAAGGTTCTTAGAGGAGGGCTTCGAGATCGTACGTAAGGGGCTAGATGTAGCTAGGTCGGAGGTCGTAGCTAGGAGAGGCTCTGCGATCACTCCAGCTAGGGCTAGGCTCCTAGCCGAGCTAGGCTTATCCACGGTTAGGGTATTCTCTAGACCTAGGGTACTCGTAGTACCGGTAGGTACGGAGTTCACAAACGGCTCTAAGAGGGAGACGAGTAGCCTGGTCGTTGAAAGCATGTGCGAGTCCCTGGCCGCTGAAGTTACCGTCGCTAAGCCGGTGGAGGACTCCGTCAAGTCCATTAAGGAGGTAGTTGAGGAAGGCATAGAGAACTACGACGCGGTAGTGACCGTAGGTGGGGCATCGCTGGGGGATAAGGACCTAACGTTCGGAGCTGTAAGCTCTCTAGAGGGAGTTGAGGTCCTAGCTAGAGGTATAGCTGTACAGCCCGGTAGGGTGACGTCGCTCGCATCTGTACGTGGGAAGCCGGTGGTAATGCTGCCCGGGCTTATCCAGTCAACGGTCTCCGGGACGGTCTTCCTCCTCCAGCCTTTACTTAAGGTTATGCAGGGAGGTGAGCCAGTAGCCCACCACCTAGTGGGGCTTCTAAAGCTAGGCCACGACTACGCCTACAGAGGGAGGTTTACAGCCTTCACGAGATTAAGGTTCGTTAAGCTAGTTAGTGAGGAGGAGGCTGTTGCAGAGGTCTTAGAGGCTCCCTCACCTAACCAGAGACCTCTAATGGAATCGTGTGGCTTCATCCTACTAGAGCCTGGGGTAGTTAAGCTAGCTAGGCACTCCTTGGTGAAGGTCTACAGGGCGCCGGGGCTCTACTAAGGGACCAGCTTATCGTAACCTCATACAGGAGGGGGGTGTGCGGCCCCCTCCCACCTGGAGCTAACCCACCTCCAGATCTCTCCGCGCCGTCCTCTACCCGGTGACCCGTGAACGTCGACGTCGGAGGTTAGGTTGCTCCCTTCCGGGCCTGGCCAGGTTCCCTCCGTAAAGGCGGTAGGCTCTCCCCTCCAGGAGGACCTCCGCCACCGCCGACCCCACGGGGCGGGCTTCACTGCTAACGCGGAGTTCTGGAGGTGGGGGTCTCCGGGTGGTATAGGTTACTGGCCCCGCTTTACGCCTTCGGCGAGGGGAGGCGGCGAGCTCCCAGCCCTACCCGCACACCCCCGGATTACAATTAGTTAGAAGCTTATTAGCTACTTAACCTTCGCGAGCTCGACCTCAACCCTACCGAGTTCTGGGTGTACCCTAGCTACTGCGTAGTAGCCTACCATAGCCGGCCCCGGGTTGACTACGGTAGTTCTACCTAGTGTAGCGACCCCCCTACCCTCGTGTATATGTCCGCAGACGTGTAGGAGGGGTGCGAACTCCTCTAGGAAGTCCCGCAGTGCCTTGGACCCTACGACCTCACCGCTGTACAGCATATCGACACCGCTATTGTAGGGTGGTGTGTGGGTAAGCAGTATGTGGGGGTTTATGGAGGACCTCCTCAGCTCCTCGGAGAGGTTCTTAACGAAGTCAGCTATGTGGTACTCCGCTAGGTAGGGTATGCCCCAGAAGCTAAACCCGATCCCACCACCTACCCCAGCAACCCTCAGTCCACGTACTTCAACTACCGAGCTATGTACTACGAGGACGTTCTCTAGCTTTAGGTCGAGAAGCTCCGGGGGGTCTACGTTTCCAGGTACGACTACCGTGAGGGGTACGCCCTCTGAGAGTACTTCGAGAACCTCACCGTAGCCTCCACCAGCGTAGTTGGATACGTCCCCAGCTACAAGTGCTAGGTCGTAGCTAGCTGTCCTAACAATTCTCCTTAGCAGGGATACCCTACCGTGTATATCTGAGAGTAGTAGGGTGAGCACCGCAGTCCCTGGAAGCTTATAACCGGAGGTTAAAGAGTTTCCGCAGTATGAGGGTTAGGTACCTCTGCGATAGAGCTATAGAGTACTACTGGAGTAGGATGGACCTGCAGGACTTCACAGCGCTTAGAGCTCCTGCAGACCCTTACTACATACTAATAGCTACGGTACTCTCCCAGAATACCAGCGATGTAAACTCCACCAGGGCTCTAGCAAATCTCATCGATATAGTGGGGGTACCGATCGACGTAGGTAAGGTACTTGAGATGGGGGTTGAGAGGCTAGCTGAGCTTATAAGGGTTTCAGGTCTTCACTACGCTAAAGCTAGGACCATAGTGCAGCTACTGAGGTCCCTAAGTAGGGAGGAGCTGGAGTACGAGGAGCCGGAGTCTCTGAGAGTTAAGCTACTGAGCGTATCAGGTATAGGCTACAAAACGGCTGACGTATTCCTACTTATGTACAGGAAGCACCCCGTCTTCCCTATGGACACCCACATAAGGAGGGTTCTACACAGATACGGAGCTGTAGACCGTAGGGAAAGCTACGAAAAAGCAAGGAAGCGCGTAGAGGAGGAACTACCGCGGGAAGCAGACTACCTACTTAGAGCACACCTTAGCCTAATACAGCACGGTAGGTCTACTTGCAAAGCTAGGAAACCTCTATGCAGTACTTGTATAGTAGCCTCGGAGTGCCCTAAGAAGCTGTAGCAGACTTCGTCTCCCCCTCATTAGAGGGGTAGAGCTCCCGGCGGTAGGTCAGGGAGACAGGGATTCAGTGATTGCCCGTGCTCTATCTTTCGGTTACTAAGGGTGCTTTGAAAACCTGCACAGGCCTCCCTCAACCACTCCATCTCTATCGACGGTTTATCGGGAGCTACATCCCCGCACACCATGGGGTGCGGGTTACGGAGAGTGCGCTGTCATCGGCAATGCCTGACGGCTTCACTACCTTTAATGCAGACGGATATTTATAAACGTCGCGTTTCTAAAGTAACTCAAGCACACAAACAAGCAAATAGTTCACAGCATAATGGGTTTGCCTAGATAGCAGGAGGGGTTTACAACTGAAAGTCTCGCCCTTTAGGGCGCCTAGGTAGATCTTATTAATGCTGTTGGGGTGGGTGTTTCACGGTGATAATGTCTAGGTACTGTGAGCGTCGGCGATGATTGCTGGAAAACCGATAGCCCCGAGCCCCGTGAGGG
Organism: uncultured Desulfurococcaceae archaeon; assembly: GCA_964442165.1. Classification (GTDB taxonomy): domain Archaea; phylum Thermoproteota; class Thermoprotei_A; order Sulfolobales; family NBVN01; genus DRZP01. The sequence continues at coordinate 12,326 of CAYTXX010000035.1, forward strand.
GTAGGGGTAATGGGCCGGAGACCCGGCCCGGGATTTAATCCCCACCACAGGGGAGATGTAATTCTAAACCTCCCGCCCTTTAGGGTGGGGAGGAGGTCAGAGCTACCTTAAGGGAATCACCCTAAGAAGCTGAAGGATTTTCAAATTCTAGAGGTTAGGAGTATTGCTACAACTTATGTATATATTAACCT
>CAYTXX010000036.1:0-12413 GCA_964442165.1 uncultured Desulfurococcaceae archaeon
CCTTAGCTATCAAGTCCATAAGGGACTCCGTAGACGTGCCCCTATCCGTAGATACCTTCAGAGCTAGGGTAGCCGAGGAGGCCCTTAAGCTAGGCGCCGAGGTGATCAACGACGTTACGGGGCTTAAGGGGGACGAGGACATGGTTAGGGTAGTTAGGGAGTACGAGCCCTCGCTAATCGTCTGCGCTAAGGAGAGGGTACCGCGTCCGGGTAGTCCTATAGAGAGGGTTGTACAGGCACTTAGGGAGACCCTCCAGCTACTTATCGGCGTAGGCTACGACCTAAGGAAGGTCGTGGTAGACCCATGCATAGGGTTCTTCAGGTACGGGGACATACCGTGGTACGTCTGGGACCTTAGGGTGCTAGCTAACCTCCGGGAGCTCAGATCCCTCGAGAGGCCTATAGCCATCGGGGTCTCCAGGAAGTCCTTCATAGGAGTCATAACAGGTCGGGAGAGACCCGAGGAGAGACTCTACGGTAGCCTAGCTATGACTGCTGTAGCGGTACTTAACGGAGCCCACGCGGTGAGGACCCACGACGTAGCCGCTACTAGGGATGCTGTTAGGGCTATTGAGGGCTACGCTAGGTACGGACTTCAGCTACCTTCCGGTAGCTAGCCATCCTCAGCCAGCTCAATGCAAGTAGTTACCCCTACCTAAGGTGCGCTTACGCGGGTATGCTAGTAGTACTACACTGGTTTTATACCTAAGCTACCTACGATAGAGCCGAGGGTCTAGCGTGGCGTGCCGTGTAGTAGCTGTGGTATCGGGGGGTTTGGACAGTACCTGCTACCTAGTTAGGTGGTTGGAGAGGGGGTGTGATGCACACGTACTAACCTTCGTCTACGGTCAGAAGGGTGTGAGGGAGGTTGAGGTACTGAAGAACCTCCTAGGGAAGCTGGGAGAGCTCTCTAGGTCGAGGGGGTGGGGTAGAGTAGTTGAGCATAGGGTTGTTGATGTATCGTTCATGAAGGAACTGTGGAGGGGTACTCAGCTAACGGATGAGGAGGTTAGGGTCGAGGCTGGATACACTCCGACGGTTGTTGTACCTGTGAGGAACGTAGTTATGCTCTCCATAGCCTCAGCCTACGCCTACACTGTACTGGAGAGGGAGGGAGCTGAGAGGGTCTGCGTAGCCTTCGGAGCTCAGTACGACGATGTCTCACCGAGGGACGATACGTGGGAGCCTAGGTACCCGGACTGTAGCCCTGAGTGCATAGAGTCCCTGGAGACCTCCCTTAGGCTCTGCCACTTCAGGAGCAGCAGGAGGTTAGAGCTGTGGAGCCCGAGTAGGGAGGGTTTGAGGAAGCATGAGAACCTATCTAGGTGCTTTACCCTAATTGGGGACTTAGTCTACGAGACCTGGAGCTGCTACCTCTCCGGCGATTACCACTGCGGTAAGTGCGAGAGCTGCGTTAATAGGCATAGAGCCTTCAGGTTAGCAGGTATCCCAGACTGCACCAAGTACGAGAATCCGCCGGGACCTATTGAGGAGTTCCTCAGAGTTGGTAGGTACTATATGCACGTAAGCTGTAGGAAGACTTACCCGCAGTAGCTTACTTAATACCTAGGGCTCGGTTTTAAGAGCTTGCGAGAACCTCTACCTGTGGTGAACGAAGCGCTCATTAAGGTAGTTGAGAGTGTTGTAGGTGCAGAGGGTAGGGTCGTAACTAAGAGGCAGCTAGCTAGCCCTGCGGAGTACCTAGAGCTGGAGGTTGCAGGATTCGCTGACCTCCTAGCTAGCTCCGCATCTGTAGACGTAGCCTCAGCCAGCATCTTCGTCGGGGGTAACCCCGTAGGTGTAGCTGCACTTGCTGTAGTATCTCCGGAGGGGCTCTACACCTACCCTACAGCACCTTCTGAGAGCTTCCGCGGACCTCCCTTTTTATCGTCTCTATACCTAGGTGAGGAGGTTCCCGGGGCTACCTGTAGGTACGTAGAGCTAGGTATACCCTACGTAGACGACCCCTACGTAGATGCAGCTGTACTGGAGTCAGACGTTAGGCTAGCCCTAGAGCTCTACGGGCTGGAGATAGCCCTTGGAACCCCCTATAGCTACATACTAGTCGATGGACCTCTACTACCTAGCGCTAGGTACGTAGGCTCTGGCTACTGGTCCGATGAGCTAGCCCTCTACGCGAAGAGGAGGGCTGAGCTAGTATCTAGGGCTACAGCTGAGGGTAGGGTGGTTATCGGAGTAGTTAAGAGGGTTAGAGCTGAGGCTGCGGGGGTTCCCGGAGCTAGCCGTGCTATAGCTGTAGGACCTGAGGTTACGGGGGGTAGTATCGACATCTACTCCTACTACATCGCGGTACCCTACGAGAGCTCTACCTACACCCTAGCTAAGGTTGAGCTACCTAGAGCTACAGCTGAGTCCCTAGGGGGTAGGGGGGTTAGGGAGCTCCTCTCAAAGGTTTACTCAGCTTCCTCAAGCCTAGGTATACCAGTGCCCTACGGCCTCTACACCGCGGATAGGGTCTCTAAGAGCTTAGTTAAGAGGGTTCTAGAGCTTATAGAGCTTACCGCCAGGTCTAGGGGGCTTCTAGCGGTATTCTCGGGTGGTAGCTACGAGTAGTGCTACTAAGCGTATAGCTGAGCTAATATCAGCAGCCTACTCTAAGGCATCTAAGCTAGGTTCTCTAGTCGGCAGCGTTAGTAGGAGGGCCCACTCATCCTCCTCAGATAGCGCTAGTAGGGTTCTTGTAGAGGTACTTCAGCAAGCCTACTACGATAACCTAAACTCCTTCGACGTAGGTAACTACCTAGTAGCTGTAGACATAAGGACCCTGAAGGCTGTGGGGCTTAGGATAACCTCGGTAAGGCGCTCAGACATAGCCTCTGAGATACCTACACCGCTAGCCGTATCTCTCGGGGTGAGCCCCGAGGGGCTCCTAGCCCCTATAGTAGTGGAGGCCGTACCCCTCCTAGATGAGGATGGGCTACCCTACCTAGCTCCTATAGAGCCCCAGTCCCCGGTAGTACTTCCAGCTGACCCCTCTCTAGTTTCAAGAGTTGCTGGGCTACCGGAGGAGGGGGTGGTCCTAGGGCACCTACATACTGGCGCTTCATCCGTTGCTAGTGGGAGGATCGCGGTTAGGCTACCCCTTAGGGAGTTCTTCAAGCACTTACTGGTCATAGGGACCACGGGCTCCGGTAAGACTACCTTCATAAAGAACACGGTTTGGTACCTGAGGAGGAACTTCCCGGAGGTCTACGTACTGGTAGTAGACGCAGCAGGGGACTACACGCAGGTAGTCCTCCCACCTATACGTAGACCTGGGGACTCCCAGGTCTACGGGGATACGGATGAGCTTGGGCTTAGGAGGATAACGGTACTCTTACCGATATCCAGGGACGCTAAGAGCCTCGAGTACGTTACTAGGAGGTACGTAGTTGAGAGGATCTCAAGCTTAGCTAGGGCATACTACGGGGTTGACCCGGAGGTAAGGGTTGAGGTAACCTCAGCCCGCGATACCCCAGTAGCCAGGGCCGGGGTCGGTCTAGGTAGTTACGGTGAGGTAGAGCTCTCCATAGTACCCATAGCCCTCAGCTACCAGCAGGTTGGAGCGCACCTAGAGGCCCTACCGGTTTTCTCTAGGCAGGCTAAGATATTCCTACGCCACGTAGTGGACTACATAGAGCAGGAGGAGGGCGGGGTAAAGAACTTCACCCACCTATCTACAGCCTTCACCTCCAGGCGTAGGGAGCTGGAGAGGAACCTTAAGATCCACAGGAGTACCCTCGATAACATAGAGAGGGTGCTGAACTTTATAGCTAGCTCTGAGTGCGTCGACACATACCTAGAGGGGGCCCCGGTGGGTATACCGAGCCCTGAGCTACTCAGCGAGAGCTTCGAGAGCCCGGTTATAGTAGACCTAGACTACGCTACTACCCAGGGCCTCCACTTCCTCATAGCTAACCTACTAGCCTACGAGGTCCTCAGATCCCTCTACGAGTGGAAGAAGTCAGGTGGAGCCTTTAGCAGGCCGACGATCGTAGTACTCGACGAGGCCCATAGGTTCTTCCCCTCCGAAGGTACCTCAGCTGAGGAGGTTGAGATGCTGGCCGACTTCATAGCTAGGATAGCTAGGCTCGGGAGGGCTAGGGGCCTTGGGATTATATTCAGTACGCACTCACCTAAGGACGTGCACAGGATCGTTATCCAGCTCTCGAATACCAAGCTGATATTCAGGAGCGAGCGGGAGTACCTAGAGATGCTTGACGTACCTAGCGAGTACGTCCGAGTACTAGAGCTAGCACCGGATAGAGTAGCCCTTCTAAAGTCTCACGTAATTAGGTCGGGCTACGCCCTACTTAAGACCGCGGAGCCTCTGCTAGGGCACTTCGATACGTCAACCCTCCTAACCCTAAGAGCCGCACCCGCAGACTTCTAAGGCGACCCCCGTAGCTGATTATAGGAGGTAGTGCTTACAGGTTCTTCGCTTTTACTCTCTGAAGCTACCTAAACTATGGAAGTGTAACTCCAAGTCTAGGCAGGCTAGAGGTAGGTAGGAGCTACCGCCCAGCTCTACAGCCATTTGTGACCCCACGCTAACAACTTGTGAGGTGTGAGTAGTGTAGAGCCCCTAGAAACAGTGAGAGGGAGCTTCAGAGTCAAACGATAAGGCGTAAGCTGGGTACGGTACTTTTAGCGGGAAAACCTCTTAGATAATCTTACTGAGCTTGTTGAGGGTTTCACCTCTAGTCTTCGTTACTAAGACCATGTTCTCTATCCTTACACCAAACCTACCAGGTACGTAGATCCCCGGCTCTATGGTTACAACCATACCCTCCTTAAGCACTTCCTTAGACCCCTGGGCTAGCCTAGGCTTCTCATGGACCTCAACCCCGACTCCGTGACCTAGGGAGTGTATGAAGTACTTCCCAAGCCCAGCCCTCCTTATAACCTCCCTAGCTCTAGTATCCACCTCCTCAGCGCTAACCCCCTCCCGTACGGCATCGGTAGCCTCATCTATAGCCTCAGCTACGAGCTCTAAAGCCCTCCTAACCTCATCGGGTACTGAGTCTACTAGGACCGTCCTAGTTAGGTCGGAGCAGTAGCCCCTAAGCTGGGCCCCTACGTCTATCGTTACAGGCTCACCACTCCCTATAGCTCTATCGGTTACTGCTGCGTGCGGGTACGAGGAGTTGGGCCCTGAAGCTACTATGCTCTCAAAGGCTAGGCCGTCGGCTCCACCTAGCTTTATCCTGTACTCTACGAGTGCTGCGATAGCTCTCTCCGCAGTGCCGACCCTCAAATCCCCTAGAACCTCCTCAACAGCCTTCTCGGTGATCGCGAGAGCCCTCCTCATCAGCTCCAGCTCCTCCGAGGTCTTAACAGCCCTTAGGTCGGCTAGAGCTTCGGAGAGATCCTCGACCTCCGTACCTAAGGCTTTACTGACCTCAGCTGAGATCTTGGTGTAGGGGCTATCGGAGGCTACCTTCGACACCCCCTCCGACTTCAGGAACTTCGGGATGTACGTGTGCGGAGGCTCTGCAAGAGATACCTCGAAGTCCGGTAGGCTGTATGTTGCGTAAGGGAGTACCTCCACACCTCTTACTGAGTCTAGAACCCTCCAGTAGTCTAGGGCGGGGGTTAGAGCCACCACCCTACCATCTCTCCGGATTAGGAGGACCGTCCCCGAGGATCTTGGTAACCCGGTTAGGTAGGTTACGTTAGCTGGTGACGCAACTACTAGAGCATCGATACCTCGAGCCTCCAGTAGCTCTAGAACCTTACGTACCTTCAGTAGGACCACCTAAGCTAGGATACTGCAAGGGAATAAAAACGGTGCACTACTACCTCAAACCTCTACGTACGCCTCGATCTTTAGTGGAGGTGCAGCCTCGGTAGTGAAGGCGAAGTCCTCGTAGGAGAACCTCAAGTACTCCCCCCTACCGAGGCCTAGTACCCTAATAGGTCTAGTTAGAGGTACCTTAACTGCCCGGATTACCACGGGCTCCTTCACCTCCCCCTTCTCAACTCTATACGCAGCCTGCGGGACTATCCTAACCACCCCCTCCTCTAGGAAAGCTGCTGCAATACCATCAACTACAAACCCCTTCTTCGTCTCCTCTACGAGCTCCTCCTCCCTCCAGTCACCACCACCTACTACTAGGGAAGTGTGGAAGGGCCTAGGCCTGTGGAAGAGTCCGTGGGCTGAGCCAGGTGAGGACCTAGCCTCGTAGGCTGTCTTTATGGTGTGATGCAGGTCTACTACAACACCTCCCTCGATAAGCCACCTCCTCCTAGTTGCTACTCCCTCATCATCGAAGAAGCGTACGGAGGGCTTAGCTACATCCCCTGGGCTATCGCAGACGTATATCTTCTCGTGCTCAAAGACCCTCCTGCCCAGTAGGGACGTACCTAGGTCTCCCTGCAGGAGATGGGATACCTCGTGAAAGAGGGCTGGCGATGCTTCGCGGATTAGTATTACCTCAGCCTTACCGACCTCTGTAATACCAAGCCTCCTAGCCCTACCCCTAGCCCTCGCCCTATCCCTAGCTAGCCTAAGTAGGTTCTCCAGTACCCTCTCCACGTCTTTCTCTACCCCAGCTAGGAGTACGTAGTCGCTGGAGCCGTAGGATACCCTCTCAACACCGTATCTAACCCCTACGGATACCTCAACCACCTCCCTCTCCTCTACAGCCTCTCCGGAGGCCTCCCCCCTAATCTCCCTAAGTAGCTTACGTACCCTTAAGATAGCTGAGATATCGTAGCCTGAGGTAGAGTACTCCCCACATAGCTCCACTAGGGGCTTAGCTAAGCTCACCGCATCTACGAAGCTTCCTAGGCTTACCCTACCGCTGTAGAACCCTACCTCAAAGCTCTCGGGAACGGGGCAGCGAGCTGGGTTAAGGACCTTAGCTAGGGCCTCTACCTCCTCGCAGAGCTTTGTGAGCTCTGAGCACCCCTGGCAAGACCTTACAGCCCAGCAACCACCGACTAGCTTTCTACAGCCGATTACCTTAGCCCTTAAGCTACTGAAGCTCGCTGAGTCCCCCGAGATGAGGACCTCCTCAACGCTCTCGCGGGTGGTGACGGTATCCCTCCTAACCAGCATAGCACCGAACTTAGATCGCTAGGAAGTCTTTAAGCTCCTACACAGCCCCAGACCCCAAGTTCGGAGTTTTTAGCTACTGAGGCGGGATTCCCTAGGTAGGCGTGTTGAGGGTATCCATAGCCTTCCTAGGTACCGGGGGCCCTGAGGCCGGTTCCGACGATATGCCGGCCGTAGCTGTAGCCTTGGGTAGCTCAGTAATCCTACTGGACTCTGGTGAGGGAGTTCAGCATAAGCTAGTTAAGATGGGGGTCGGCTTAGGTAGGGTTAGGTACGTCCTAGTAACGCACCTTCACGGCGACCACGTACTGGGGTTAGTACCCCTAGTCCAGACTAGGACCCTTACGGGTGGAGATACGCAGCAGCTACTGGTCGTAGGTCCTCCGGGTATCGCTAAGTACCTGAGGGAGAGCTTCAACAGCCTCTTCTTCGACCCCGGTGAGGCCGTTGAGATTAGGGAGGTGAGGAGCTGGGATACTGTAGAGCTCTATGGTAGGGTTAGGGCTACCGCTATACCTCTAGAGCACAGTGTTGAGACCTACGGCTACCGCCTAGACTTCGGTAGTAAGGAGGAACTCTGCTACATTACCGATACCAGGCCCCTACCCTTAGAGCTCCTCAGGGGCTGCTCGGTGCTAATCCACGATAGTACCTTCTCCTGGATCGACGTAGCTAGAGCTGTAGAGTTTAAGCACAGTACAGCTCTCGAGGCCGGTAGGGCGGCCTCAGCGGCTGGCTCTAAGCTACTGCTACTCTACCACATATCACCTAGGTACAGCTCCAGAAGCTTCCTAGAGGCTGAGGCTAGGAGGTTCTTCAGGCAGACCTATGCTACGGAGAAGTACATGAAGCTAGTCCTAGAGCTTTAGAGGGAAAAAGCTCTTAGAGGGAGACCTCCTCACCGGGCTTGAGGACTACGACCTCGGTCTTTACTCCCCTTCTCTTTAACTCCTCTACGAACTCTTGCGGTGTACCCCAGAGGACTGGGAAGGTTCCGTAGTGCATCGGTATTACGTACCTAGGCTTCAGTAGCTCAGTAGCTAGAGCAGCCTCCCTCGGACCCATGGTGAAGTGCCCACCTATCGGTAGCATAGCTACTCTAGGTCTGTAGAGCTCCCCTATGAGTGTCATCCCGTAGAACACCCCAGTGTCACCTGCGTGGTAGAAGACCTCCTCACCCCTACCGAAGACTACCCCGGTTGGGGCCCCTCTAGATGATGAGTGGAGAGCTTCGGTGAGGACAGCGAAGAACCCTTCCGGTAGCTTTACAGGCCCCCCTATGTTAGCCCCTATAGCCCTCTCCTGCCCAACCCTCTCAGCTACGTAGGAGGCTATCTCGTAGATAGCCACTAGCTTAGCCTTAGGGGAGACCTTGAGCACTTCGATAGCGTTCCCTAGGTGGTCCCCGTGGTCGTGGGTTACTACTACGTAGTCTACGTCGGCGAAGTCCTCGGGTTTAGACCTGTACGCCGGATTGTCGAGCCAGGGGTCTACTAGGACCTTAACCCCCTCTAGCTCTACGTAGAAAGCTGCGTGACCTAGCCACCTAACCTTCAAACTAGTTCACCGATCAGACTAACACCTTAGGGGGTTTTAAGTAGGTTGCAACCGTACCTCAAGCGATACCTCTAGCAACCCTCGGAGAGGTACTTCAGTAGCTTACTTAGAGCCTCCCTAATGGCGTTGGCTACAGCTACCCTACCCATACCTACCTCCTCAGTAACCTCATCCCAGTCCCTTCCCTGGAGTAGCCTAGCTATGAGTAGCTCCCCGCTTCTTTGGTCTAGGCATCCCATCTTACCCTCGTAGACCAGCTTCTTAAGGGCTAGCAGAGCTGCGTCGAAGACTACCTCTAAGGTGAAGACACCGCTTAGGTAGAGGGATAGCCTCTCCTGCTGCGTAGAGCTTAGCTCGAACCTTTCCGAGGGCTTCAGCTTCCTCTGCACAGAGCTTAGCACTAGGTAGGCTGCGTCGACCTCGAAGTCCCTGTAGACCGACGGTAGGGACTCGACGAACTTCACTACGAAGTCCTCGGTAGCCTCCTCCACAGCCTCTACCCATGCCTTCGAGATCGGGTAGACCACTAGGGCTGTGTACTCACCGCTAACCGGGTTCCTCTCAGGCGATACGTGGAGTACCCTAAAACCGTTCTTAAGCCAGAACTTCAGGAGCTCGTAGGTTACACCGAAACCGGCGCCAACCCAGTCGTATCCCCTCGACCTAGCCTCCTCCGCTATCCTCCTGAGGAGCTCGGACCCCACACCCATGCCCTGGGCATCTATGTGTACAGCTATCCTCACGACCCTCCAGCCAACCCCGTAGCCGAAGACCCTCCTCCTTAGGTGCTTGAGGAGCCTATCGGGGATTATGTTACCCGGTATCTTACCGCCCCTCAATAGCTCGTCAACGTAGTCATCGCTGAGCCCCCCTTCCTCAGCTAGCTGAGCAGCCGCTACTACCTTACCGTTCCTCAGGATTATAGCTCTTACCGAGTGATGCGGTGCGTCGGCTATCATGCCTAGGTCGTCCGGCTCGTTCCTGTAGTGAGCTAGTACGTAGATCCCGAATAGCTGCCTGAGGAGATCCTCGTTCCCCGGGGCGAAGAGCTCCTCGGGCTCTAGCTTAACGTAGTCGTACTCCCCCCTTCTAATCGCCTCGAAGTCCTCCTCCGTAAGCTCCTCGGGCTCTGCGTCCAGCAGTAGCGCGTCGAACTGGAGGCTCTCTATCGGGTCGTCGGCTGAGTACCTTATGGGCTCCTCCATCTCCACTATAGCTAGCTTAGTCCTCCTATCCTCCTTAACTCTCTTAAGGAAGCGTACGGAGAACCCCCTACCAGCTCCCTCGTATCCGTGGATCGTCGTGGAGAATATTGTCCTCCTAAACCCCCTCCAGAACTTGTGGAGTAGGGGGACCGGGATCCCGGCAGCCTCGTCGACTACGACTACGTCAACGCCTAGCCTTAGGACCTCCAGCGGGGGCCAGTACTCTATGCTAAACCTATCCCCCTTTACCTCGACTACCAGACCCCCCTTCTTCACCGTTCTGTAGCCCCTCTTTAGGGTGTCTAGAGCTCTACACGCTAGGTCCATGAGGGACTGGACTGCGTTAGGTTCGTTAGCTGTTACAGCTACCCTAACCCTGTTCTTAAACTTCAGTAGCTCCTCTATCAGCCCCACGATCCCTAGGCCTACCGCTGAGGACTTACCGCGCCCTCTATCAGCTATAACTACAACAACCTGGTGCTTGTAGTCCTTAAACTTCTCGACTAGGCTATCCTCTATAGCCTTAATGACCTCAACTTGGTCCTGGGTTAGAGCTAGCTCGTAAAGCTCCTTTGGGAACACCCTCTTAGCCGGGATCCTCAGCGGGGGTCTAGACCTACGTAGCTCCTCCCCTAGCTCCGGCTCCTGGGAGCTCTTTAGGAGCTTACAGCTATCTACATCGTATACCAGCACTCCGTTATGGCTGTAGAGGTTCCTGAGGAACCAGGATATGAATATGTGGCGGGGCTCGGGGTGGTTGGGTACCGTAAGTACCTGCTTAAATAACGTCCTAGCCTTAGGCCAGGTATCGTGTGGAGGCGTTAGCATAACTATGAAGCCCCCTCCCTCTACGATACCCAGTAACCTACCGACGTCGTTTGGGCGTAGGTCGTCCATGAGGTCCAGCACTAGGACCTGAACCGTAGTACCTAGGTACCTGGAGCTCTTCTCGTAGACATCTACCTCGAGGTTTACCCGGACCTTACCCGACTTCCTAACGTAGTGCCTCAGTACCTTACGGAATATCCTAGCCCTCTCAACAGCCTCCGGGACCTCGTCGTGGTGGAAGTAGAGTACCCTAAAGCTACCCCTACCTGGGCTACCCCTAGCTACGGTCTTTAGGTAACGTATTACGAGCTCTACAGCTAGCCCTGAGAGCTTAACCCCGTCGGACCCGCTGAGGGCTACCAGCCTACGCTGCCTAAGTAGCGAGGCAGCCTTAATGGACTGCTTAAAGTTCTTCACGAACTCCCTGTAGTCCCCGCGGGTTACCTCCCTAAGCTTCTCCCTGATCCCAGCGAACTCCTCACTCAACTTCAAGCCCCGAACTTCTCACTCCTCCTAGCGTAGTCCATCAGTACCCCGAAGAGCTCTACGTTCCTAAGCCTACCTAAGGACCCCCTCCTAGCTACCCTCTCGCTCAGCTCTTTGAAGCCGTCGGGGAAAACCCCTGGGGCGTGGAGCATTACTGGTACCGGGTCCGAGGTGTGGTCCCTAACGGTTACCGGGGTTGTGTGGTCCCCTAGGAACGCTACTACGGTACTACCTAGGTCTACCCTATTCAGTACGTAAGCTAGGGCCTTCAAGGACCTCTCTATTACCTCCGCCTTTAGCTGCGGGTTCCCATCGTGGGATGCCGAGTCGGTACCCTTTATGTGTACGTACACGAAGTCGTAGCCCCTCCTGTAGAGGTCTACCGCCGCCCTAGCCTTAGCTAGTAGGTCGCTCCTTACATCACCTGTAGCCCCGGGTGGTGTGTAGACCTCGAACCCAAGTAGGGAGCAGACCCCCTTAACTAGGGCTGTAGCTGAGATAGCTGCTGCCTTAGCTATGGAGGTACCCTGCCTCTCGGTGATCGGTGGGTACTTAACCATCTTACCCGCCCCCCTTAGGAGGATCGCGTTAGCTGGTGGTAGTCCCCTACTTCTCCTCTCAGCATTGGTTGGGCAGTCCTCGAGTAGCTTATGCACCCTCTCAGTGAACTTGTTCACTACCTCAGCCATCTTAACCGCAGCTAGGTCCCCGGATCTGGGTACGCACCTCAGTACCCTCACCCCCTCGGCGTGCGGGTCCGTATCGCTAACAGCGTCGGAGAGGTTCTCACCCCTGAACACTACCGCGACCCTATGCTCCGTTGCGTGGTAGAGCCTTACCTCAACCCCGTCTATGGTACCCAACCTCTCGTTAAGGTACTCCACCAGTTGCTTAGCCTCAGGAATAAACCTACCAGCTCTCCTATCTACAACTACCATACCCTCCCCCACCGTTGCGAAGTTACCTCTGAATGCTACATCACCAGGCTGTAGGTAGGCCCCAGCACCTAACGCCTCGAAGGGCCCTCTCCCAGGGTAGTTACCAACTGGGTTAACCCCGAAAAGAGCTAGGTGGGCTGTATCGCTCCCCGGTCTAACCCCTGGCTCTATAGGGTCCCACAGACCTACGGAGGACCTAGCCAGTACATCGGCGACCGGGCTGAAGTCCGCTAGCTCCAGGGGGGTCTTCATACCTAGCTCTGGGACAGGTCTGTCCCCCAGCCCATCAGCTACCACCACCACTACCTGAAGCTCCCTCAACTCACTCCCCAGTACTCT
>CAYTXX010000037.1:0-12163 GCA_964442165.1 uncultured Desulfurococcaceae archaeon
ATATATTAACCTACACGGTGGTTAATATGCTACAGGAATTAATTAGGAAAGCTTTAGAGATTGAGGAGAAAGCAGTAGATTCCTACCTACACGCTATTCGAATACTGAGGCTCCAGGGGGTGGAGACGGAGGATTTGGAGAAGATCATTAAGAGGGTAGCTGTAGAGACCTTAATCCACAGAGAGCTAGTGAGGGGGATGCTTAAAGCGTATGAGGAAGCTCTTAAGAAGGAGAGCGAGGTAATGAAGGAGATAGGGGAGCTACAGCCGTCGGCTAGGGAGAGGGCTGTTATAGTGAAGCTCCTTAAGGAGCACCTGGTCATAGAGAGTGAGATGATAGATACCTACAGGAGGATCGCCCAGGAAGTACCATACCCCGTATTGAAGGATTTAGCTGAGGCATTAGCTAGGAATGAGGAGAGGCATCACGAGCTACTTACATCAATAGCAAGAAAGTATGAGGAGGCGTGAAAGGTATTCACAGAAAATAAGTGCTAGGGTGTTTTAGCTTCCACCGTTCCTCTCCCTTAGCTCTATGTAAGTAGCCTAGAAGTCTTAGCGAGCTTAAAACCGTGTGTAGGGTTAATACCATGAAGTGCAGAGATATATCTAAAGGTAGGTGGAGAGGTGCTACTAGCGATGCTGTGGAAGCACGATGGAGGTCCTAGATGCCCTAGGTGCGAGAACAGGGCTACGATACTAACCGAGAGAACGGTCTCCAACGGGGTAGCGGTAGTTAGGTACACCCTGAAGTGCCCATCGTGCGGTTTCCGAGACACCCTACAGGAGCTAACGGTATCCAGAACTAGTGGCGGTATAAGGGTCAGGGTAGGCGCTCTAGGGCGGTAGTAGAGAGCTGTTTTTGCCTCCGGTTCCCACCGGAACCTCCCGAAGGCCTTAGTAAGCTACTTAACCTCCTCTATATCATGAAGAGCAGAGAGCGTAAGCTGTAAAGAGCGATTACGTTTAAACTCCCCGACGCGGTTAGTCGGTACCAGCTTGGCACCCCTTAGGTGTGGCGGGCCCGCCGGGATTTGAACCCGGGACCTACGGGTTAAAAGCCCGCCGCTCTACCTGGCTGAGCTACGGGCCCCACCCCTCCTTTAAGTAGTAATGTGCTGGAGCTTAAAAACTTCGGGGAGCTCACCTAAGGTCTCTAGGTGGCAGTACGTGAGCTAAGGACTCACCTCGGTACTTATTAGTTCTTACCTACTTGGTATTTGCTGGTAGGCTGTAGGGCATGGGTGGCTCCAGCACGGTTAAGCTCCCGCCGAGGCTTTACGATATCGCAACGCTCTTAGCTAGATCTAGGTCTCTACCTGTTTCAGAGCTAGCAGCAGCTCTAGGGAGGAGGGAGCAGGACGTAATGAGGGATCTAGCTGAGCTGGAGGCTAGGGGTTTTATCAGAGTCATTAAGAGGGAGGTCCGTGTAGCTGAGGTAAGTGAGAGCGGTAGGAGGTACCTTGAGTTAGGCCTCCCGGAGGAGAGGCTTATCCAGAAGCTACTTAAAGCCGGTAGGCTGAGCTTTAGAGACCTTAAGGAGCTGGGCATGGCTGAGGATGAGGTAAACGCGGCTGTAGGGATCTTAAGGAGGTATGGAGCAGTTGAGGTAGGTAGGGATGGTATTACCCTAAGGTTGGAGGGGGTTGAAGCTCTTAGGGAGTACGTTGGGAAGGTTAAGGCTAGGCTTAGGGAGTACCTAAGCCCTAGGGAGCTTAGAGATGCAGAGATTGATAGGGAGCTAAGGAGGAGGGGGCTTATCTCCACTAGGGAGGTTAAGGACATGAGGGTTGAGGCTACCGAGACTCTACTCTCAGTAGCTAGCTCACTCGTTAGGGGGGAGGTAGTTACGGTAGTAACTCCGGAGGTGATATCCCTAGGTAGCTGGGACAGCGTTGAGTTCAAGCCCTTCGACCTCAGCGTTGAGCCTCCTAGGCTGAGGTTAGCTAGGAAGCACTTCTTCGTAGACGTTATAGACTACATGCGGGAGGTGATGGTATCGCTAGGTTTCGAAGAGGTTAAGGGACCCCACGTAGAGCTAGAGCTGTGGAACTTCGACGTACTCTTCGTACCGCAGTACCACCCGTCTAGGAGGCCTACGGATGTCTACAGGCTTAAGGGAGGTAGCCCTGTGGAGGCTGTAAGCAGGGTACTAGTTAACGAGGTCAAGAGGTACCACGAAGCCTTCGCAGGGTATACGTGGGACCAGGAGAAGGCCCTTAGGCTAGTACTGAGAACGCACTGTACAGCTGTTTCGGTTAGGACTTTATTCGAGCGTGGGGAGGGGGAGTACAGGGTCTTTACGATAGATAGGGTATTCAGACCGGATACCCCGGACCCAACGCACTTAATGGAGTTCCACCAGCTAGACGGTATTATGGTAGGTAGGAGCGTCTCGTTTAAGGACCTCCTCCAGTTCTTCAGGGAGTTCACCAGAGCTCTAGGCCTAGGTGAGGTGAGGTTTAAGCCGGCCTACTTCCCCTTTACGGAGCCTAGCGTTGAGGGCTACGTAAAGCACCCTAAGTTAGGGTGGGTTGAGGTGCTCCCAGGGGGTATGTTTAGGAGGCAGGTTCTAGAACCCCTAGGTCTACACGGGTATAACGTAGCAGCCTGGGGTATAGGTGTCGATAGGATAGCGATGATCCTACTAGATATAGACGACATAAGGAACCTGTACAGCGATGACATTAGGGAGGTGGAGGTACGTAGACCTCCCCGGGTGGTTCTAGGTGCCCGCGGTCTCGGTTAGGTTATGGGATCTGGAGAGGCTGGTTGGGAGAAGTATAGACGTTGAGGAGCTCCGCAGGCTATCTGACTTCCTAAAGCTAGAGTTCGAGGAGGTGCACGGAGATAGTGTAACCTTCGAGGCACCTCACGATAGGCTGGACCTCTACTCAGCTGAGGGGTTAGCTAGAGCTCTCGCACTACTACTAGGGCTTAGGAAGCCGTCGACCTACTCAGTAAGCTGGAGCTCTGTATATGTAGACGCTAGGGAGGCTCCGCGGTACAGACCCTACGTTATGGTAGCAGTAGTTAGGGAGGTGGAGCTAGATGATGAAGCGATTAGCCAGCTATTCCAACTTCAGGAGAAGCTCCACCTAACCCACTGCGGTAACAGGGAGATGGTCTCCATAGGCCTCTACGACCTAGACGCCCTGAAGCCCCCGATATACTACAGAGCCGTACCTACAGCAGAGTTTAAGCCACTAGGCTATGCTACCAGCATGAGTGCTGAGGAATTACTTGAGGTTACTGAGAAGGGAAGGCTCTACGGCCACCTAGTTAGGAGGGGTGAGTACCCTCTACTAGTGGACTCCGCGGGGACCGTGCTCTCCCTACCTCCCATAATAAACTCCGAGGATACTAGGATAACCGAGAGGAGTAGGAACGTCCTAATAGACGTAACCGGTACGGAACCTAGGTTAATGGCCTTCATACTAGCTACCATGGCCTTAGCCGTCTACGAGCGCGGTGGTAAGGCCATAGAGGTAGCTAGAGTACTAGGGCGGGAGGAGCTTGGGGAGATGCTCTTCAGTACACTAGTAGGTAGAGAGGTTGTAGTTAGCCTTAGGAGAGCTGAGAACCTCATAGGAGTTAGCGTAGACCCATCTAAGGTAGCTGAGTACCTGGAGAAGCACGGGTACATAGTACTCGAGGTCGCAGAGCACTACACTAAGGTCTGGGTACCCCCCTATAGAGCCGATGTCATAGACGAGGACGACGTTATAGAGGATATAGCGATCTCGATGGACTACAACGCTATATCAGGGCAGCTCGAAGGCCTTGTAGCTAGAGGTGTAGTACACCCATTAGAGAGAGCTGTGAGGTTTATTAGGGAGGTACTCGTAGGTATGGGCTTTACTGAGGTAGTTAACTTCATACTTACCGACCCCGACTACCTTACTTCGCTAGGTTACGTAAGGTTTGCTGAGATCGAGAACCCGAAAATGCGTACCTACTCCGCTCTAAGGCCCTCACTCACCCCGACAGTACTTGCTAGCGTATCTAAGAACGTAAGGAAGTACGGTCTCCAGGACCTTAAGGTCTTCGAGGTAGGAGACGCTGTAGACCCCGATAGCCTAACCTCAACGAAGAGGGTTTCCGGAGCTATCTACGGTCCTGGGGTAACCCTTACAGATGGCTTAACTACGGTTAGAACTCTCTTCGAGACCCTAGGGCTTAAGCCAAGCTTCGAACCCCTCGAGAGCCTACCCGTAACAATACCTGGAAGGGTTGCTAAGGTCGTAGTTAAAGGTATTGTCGTAGGCTACGCGGGGGAGGTCCACCCTAGAGTGCTGAAGCTCCTAGAGCTTAGAGCGCCGCTAGCTTTCTTTGAGGTACTTGTTAACGAGCTCCTGAAGGTCCTCTAAACCTCTACACAGCTACCGCCATGCTCTAGGTAGTCACGGATACTTTCAGCTAGCTCCTCAACCCTTTCAACCACCTTTAGAACCCTTAGGGTAGGGTAGTCCGGTAGGCTTAGGTCTAGCTCGTAGCTTAACCTACCCCTTACCTTACTGTAGAAGGACATAGCGTCCCTAAATAGCTCAGAGGTATCTAAGTACTCCTCCTCAGTAGAGGAAGTGGAGGGGAGAGGTATGGAAGCCTCAACTAGAATCAACCCACCCTCCTCACCCACCTCTATAATAGCGCGTCCCGCGTGGAACCTCAGCTTCTCCTCTAGTTCAAAGGGGTATCCGCACCTCTCAAAGACCTGCTTAATGGCTTTAAGAGCTCTCACGGAGTACCACCCACTAAGCTACGAGCTGTAGGTTAAAGTCCTTTATCTAGCTTTAGAGTAGTTATGTAGTTGCTACCAATACCTAGGTAGGTGGAGTAAGTGAGGTACGTACTAGAGCTACCACCCTTTAGTAGGAGGTTGGTCGATAGTGTAGCTCCCAAGGTAGGTAAGGCTTTCGATGCCGTCTTCGTACCTAGTGCCCCAGCTGGTGTACCTCTTCTAGATGGGCTAGCTACCAGTATCTACCTTAGTACAGGCTTCGGCCTGAGGACTATCTTCAGCATCAGGCTTAGGGATGTAAATCTTAACCACGTACTAGAGAAGGTAAGGGTAGCTGAGGACTTCAACCTATACGGTGTCCTACTTACTAAGGGGGACCCTCCGAAGTACGGTGTAGGCCGGGATGAGATGTCGAGTGAGGAGGTACTGTACTTCATTAGGAGTATGGGTACTAAGGTTAGGCTAGGGCTTGTACTGAGCTTAAGGTACCCTATGGAGAGTATAGCTAGGAGGCTAGAGCACGGGCCGGATTTTGTCTTCGTAATACACTACGGACCGAGTAGGAGGGAGAAGCTACGAGAAGTATGTAGAGCAGCTTCCCGTACATCAAGTGAGGTTTACGTATTCCTACTTCTAGGTTTAGATAGGAGTAAGGAGCTATTCAATAGACTTAACCAGGAGTACTTCAGCTACAGCCACATCCAGGAGGTGCTTGAAGAGCTTCAAGGTCTAGTTGGTGGTGTTGTAATCTCCTCACCTCTAGATATAGAGAAGGTGGTTGAGCTTGCGGAGTCTATCGTAAAGCCCTCTACCTAAGGTAGTGGAGATCGCTACCTAGTGAACAGCTCTTTAAGCCTAGTACCGCGTTTCTATACCGGAAGTGGGTGTACCTAGAGGATGTCGGTAGCTAGCTATAGGGAGAGGTTTAAGTGCTGTATATGCGGTAAGGTATTTCCGGAGGGTCAGGGTATAGTGATTAGGTTAGCTGGTGGGGTAGTAGCATTCCATAGCAGTAAATGTGCGGCTAGGTTCCTAAGACTACTACTCGACGCTGGTTCGAAGGAGGTGGTAAGTGCAGCTCTTAGGTTAGCTAGGGAGCTTGAGTCTAGGCAAGCTGAGATCCAGGAGAGAAGGGCTAAGAAGATCTAGCTAGCTTACCACTGCTACTACGGCTAGAGGGACTTCCTAGCTACTATAACTGCGGGCCTCGGACCCTCCGGTGTTGGTACTGCGAGAAGCTTCGACTTGTACACCTCGGCCTTCCTTACTGGGTAGATCTTCTTAGCGCGGACCATCAGCTCTACGGCTAGGTTTCCGAAGACCATGGCCTTAACGAACTCGTCGAAGGTGTTCTTCTGAGCCCACTCGCTTAGGGTTTGGAATATGACCTTCCTTATAGCCCTCTTGTGGCTAGTATTGCAGTTGTACGCTGTTAGAACCAGCCCAATAACCCTAAGGACGTAGCCATCGCTTGTCGTTACGTCAACTATCCCCGCGATCTTCGAGGACTTCCTTCTAATTATAGACTTAACGTAGTCCCTCGACAGCTCGTGGCCCTTAAACCTCGTGTAGGCTGTAGCGGTAACTTCATCATAGTTAAACACCTGGAAGTAGAGATGTATGTAGTGCTTAGTAAAGTCTCCAGTTAGGTCGAAGAGCGTTGTCTCGATAACCCTACCAAGGAGCTTCCATCCTTCGTCGGTAGGTATGGTACCTATGGGTATGCTATTAAAAGCTTCTGGAGCTAGTACGGTGTACCACTTCTTAGCCCTCCACTTACCCCTTACAGCTGTCGACACTCCTCTCGCCTTAGCTTTAAGGCACAGATATGCTTAAAAGCTTATCTCAATACCCAGCCCTAAGCACCTCAAGGTACACTCTCCAGAGCTCTAGGGATGCTGTACACCATGAGTAGTAGCTCGCTAACCGTAGATGTAAGTGTTAGAAGGTCCTCGGTAGAGCAGGTAGAGCAAGTAACCTCGTACACCAGGTAGTCACCCTCTACGCGGTTCACTAGCTTAAAGCCCCTAGGTGCTGAGGTGTCATCGGGTTTTAGAGCTACTGCGAGAGCCTCCGCAACCCTCCGCCCTAGGTGGGCTCTGATCGTCGCGGTAACTCTAACCGGTACGCCACCCTCCACGTACTCCAACCACTTGAGGAGGCTGCTACCAGCCTATAAAGTAGGTAGGTATCCTTAGGTGGGCTGTAGCTGAAAGCTGCAGCTATGTGAGGATTGAGGAGCTCTATAAAAGCTCTCAACCCTAGTACTACTCAGGGATGAGATGGGTCTATAAGCGCTGAGTAGTGATGTGTAACCCACGCTACGACCCGTACGTGATGACTTCCTCCGGCACTGATACGTGATGTTAAGGCATTTGTCTGACCTTCCTCGAGAGCTACTACAGCAGTTACTCCAGTAAGCTTCGCACCCTCCTACCTACAGCGCTTCTTACCGTATTAGTAACTGGGTCTAAGTACAGGTGCCAGTACCTAACTAGGTCTAGCCCTATATAGGCCTCGTAGTCCCTCGACCCGCTTAGTACCCTAGCTACGTGGAAGACTGTGGAGTAGGGTATCTCGTAGCCGTTAAGTACAGCTCTATCTATAACGCATACGGAGTCTAAGAGGAAATTACCTACCCCCTCTATAGATAGGGAGACCCCCTCCAGACCTTCTACCCTCTCCACGCACCTAAGATCCTCAGCTACAGGTTTCACTAGGAACGACGTATGTAGGCCATCAATAACCGCGGCACGTGCGTAGCCAAACCTCTCCCCCCTAAACATCCCGAGTAGTATAGTAGCTAGCACCCTACCCACGGTAGGCACCGCGGTCTACAGCTTTGGGAGGCTTATAAGGGGTAGGCAGCCGGGTCTCAGCTAGAGTCCTCCACTTAACTCTAGGAAAACTCCGTTAAGGTTGGGGAGCTCTATAGCTACTTGGATCAGCCTACAGACCTCCTCCGGCTCTACGAAGCTACCCGTAGGTATTGAACTAAGAGCTCTTTGCCTTAGCCTACTGCTAGCACGTGGGTTATCTACCCAACCTATAGCTATACCTACTACCCGTACTCGAGGTGCTAGCTCCCTAGCTAAGTACTTTACTATAGCTGTTAGACCCCTCCTAGAGGCTACGTACGGTAGGGACGGCCTTAGACCTACGTAGACACAGCGATCCTCTACAGCTACCATATCCGCTAGGAAGGCTATCAACCCCCCCTTCATCACTGTACCTAGCTTTACAGCTATGTAGAGGGGTGCGGCTAGGTTAACCTTCAGTAGGTAGTCCACCAGATCCTCACTTATACCTGTAAGAGGGGTTGAGTCGTAGTGGGATGCTGAGAGGACTACTAGCTTAGGTACCCCTACCGATAGCACCTCGCTTACGAAGGAGTCCAAGCCCCCCTTACTGAAGTCCCACCTAACTACCTTAACAGTCGACCTCCCTACATCGGGGTCCTTAAGGAGGTCCTCGAGGACCTCCTCGGAGCCCCTGTAGTGTAGTACTAGCTTATACCTCCTAGCTAAGCACCGAGCTAACCTCCTACCGAGTACCCCGGTAGCACCGGTAAGTAGTGCGAGGTCTATTGAGTACCCCCTAGGATTACGTAGTACACTAGTATAAGGGCGTAGAGGGGGGCTGTTAGGGGGTCTGTCCTAAGCCTTAGCTCAACTACCCTCCCACCGAGCTCAGCTATCTTGTTTAGGTGGTACCTGAGGGAGTAGACCTCTACGTCGGTCGTAAAGGCTACTACATCCTTGGACACCCTCCTTAGGTAGGCGTGTACGGATGGTAGGTCGGCTACTACAGCTAAGCTCCTATCGGAGCCGTAGGCTAGTAGCTGAGCTGCTATCTCCATGGTCGGGGTGTACGTAACTACGTGAGGTCTAACTAGGGTACTTCTTAGAGTATTAATCTTCTCCCTATACCGCTCAACTAGGTCCTCAACTACTATGTGAAGGCTTGTACACTCATCTAGAACCCTCCTAGCTCTCCTCCGTAGGTCCCTTCTACTTAAGCTAGCTACGGAGTAAGCTACTAGCTGGGCTAGCCTAAGTAGGCCTAACTCGTTCCAGGGTACCTCAACTAAGTCTACGTAGCTAAACCTATCCTTAAGCTGCTCGGGGAGGTTCCCCGATATTACCGTTACCCGGTGGCCGGTTAGGACAAGCTGGTCGAGGAGTATGTACAGGTCTGAGTAGCCGTCCGGCGTCGCAGTAGCTATGACATCCACCTCCCTACTCTCATCGTAGGGAGCTATGTAGTAGGTAAGCTCGTAGGGCTCTACGTAGTACGTACTCGAGGAGGTTAAGGAGTTAACTAGCTGAGCTAGGTACCTTCCCAAACCTCTAAACATACCGGTAGAGGTTACTAGTACGTACCTCCTATCCTCAATAGCTCTCCTTAGAATCTGGGAGGATGCCTCGAGCTCCTGCTGCGAGCTTAAAGAGCTCCTAATCCTCTCTAAGACATGCATGGCAGCCCACCTAGTGCCCTACGAGAGCTATACGTAGGTAACTATTATGGTTACCTCACCCTACCTAGAGTCGGGGAGGGTTTCTACCTGCGAACCGAGCTGTTCAGTTCTCTTCGAGGAGTGTTGGAGGCTCCAGGATAATTCATTGACCAGTTATATAAATAGTCATATAACCGGGTCGACGGCAGTTATATGACTAGGCACGTCGAGCCGCGTAGGAGGGGTTGGCTGTAGAAGGTTTTGGTGGACCGGCCGGGATTTGAACCCGGGACCTCTCGGATGCCAACCGAGCGCTCTTCCAGGCTGAGCTACCGGCCCACCAAAATCCTAATGTAGTACTGAATTATAAGCTTTAACCGTGACTCCGCGAGCTAGGGTATCTTCAGCTCTAAGGCGGTGGTTATAACCTCTACACCATGAGCTAGCAGTGGAGCCCGCAGTGGTTAAGCTAGTTTACTCAAGTTTGAGGAAGAAAGACGTTAAGAGCTTAGTAAGCGCTTTCTGCCTGCAGTACCCGAAGCTCTGCACCGCACTTGGAGTTGAGGAGGATTCCGATGGTTTTAGGGTAGTCTACGAGGATGTGGAGGTGGTAGTTCTAGGGGGGATCCCACTAGCGTTTAAACTTGGGGAAGGCCTACTACCAACCCTAGTCGCTGTGAAGGCTGCTGGTATAGGCTCTACACAATACGCAGTAGTTGATGAAGGTGCTGTTAAGTACATACTGAGAGGTGCTGACGTCATGGCGCCAGGGATCGTGGAGGTTAGCTCCTTCGCGGTTGGCGATGTAGTAGCTGTGTGGGCTCCGGGTAAGGTCAGCCCGATCGCAGTTGGAAGAGCTTTAATGAGCTCTGAGGATGTGCTAAGGGTTAGGAGGGGTAAGGCTGTAGAGAACCTCCACTACGCTGGTGATAGGATCTGGGAGGCGTCCCTTGAGGTTATCAAGAGGTTCAGTAAGGGCTAAAGGCTTTTAAGGCATCTGTGAATTGTGTGGGGAGGATTCGGAATGAGCGACGCCGCGCAGAGGTTACTGGGAGAGAGCCTAGGTCAGGACGTACTGGTTAAGCTTAGGTCGAACGAGGTAGTCCGCGGTAGGTTAAAGAGCTTCGACCAGCACCTCAACATAGTCCTAGAGGATGCCTACGAGATAGTGGAGGATAAGTCTAGGAAGCTTGGTACGGTAGTTATCCGTGGAGAGAACATAGTTATGATAACGCCGGTAACTAGGAGGTGAGCGTAGGTGAAGGGCACCCCATCGATGGGTAAGAGGAGTAAGGGGAGGACCCACATAAGGTGTAGGAGGTGCGGTAGGCACTCGTATAACGTAGCTAAGGGGTACTGCGCTGCCTGCGGCTTCGGTAGGTCTAGGAGGTTGAGGAGGTACTCCTGGTCCTCTAGGAAGGTAAACAGGACTAGGGTTAGGTAGGGAGCGGTTGCCCCTTAAGAAGATAGTCCTAGACGTCCTTAAGACTATTAGGGGGACTTCCCTAGTAGAGCTAGCTGAGATGATAGTTAGGGAGTCAGGTGTTAGTAGGATATCCATAAGGGTTAACGAGGTCGATGTCGACACTATAACCCTTAACGTCACCATAGAGGGGGAGGACATAGACTTCGCGAGGGTGAAGGAGATCATAGAGAAGTCGGGAGGTGTAATACATAGCGTAGACCACGTAGTCGCTGAGAAGTAGGTCTAGGGCGTAGGTACCTGGAGTTAGGATGGTCCTCAGCGGTATAGCTCTACTCCTTCTCTACCTAGGTGCAGCCCACCTAAGCTCGCTCCTACTTGAGAAGCTAAGGTTACCTCCAGTTGTAGCCTACGTAGCTACCGGGCTAGTGTTTAGGCTCCTCGGGTTTCCAGCACCCCTTAAAATCTGGGAGGATATAGCGGTATTTTCCCTAATATTCGTCGGACTACACGCAGGCCTCTCGATGAACGTTAGCCGTAGGGAGCTTGGGAAGCTCTCCCTAGTAGCCGTTATCAATACCTCCCTATCCACTATCACAGTGTTCGTACTGCTACTCCCCCTTATAGGGGACCTGGTTAAGGCTGTGGTCGTAAGTGTTCTACTAGCTAATACAGCTACGGAGGGTGTTATAGCTCTATCTAGGTACGTAAGGTATGGGGCTGACCTCGAGGTAGCTCTGAGGATATCGATCGGGGATGACCTAATGGTACTACTACTAGCTACGGCTATCCTAGCTTCCATAGGAGGTCTTAACCTACCGAGCCTTACGGTGTCCCTAGCCTCAGTAGCTCTAGGTACGGCAGTACTTACCCTAGCCCTGAGGAGGGGTCTAAGTACGGGGGTACTGAACGTAGTTACTATGGCTGTACTATTCACTATAGTAGGTCTATCAGTAGATAGCGTAGGCCCTCTCTTAGGGGGTTACTTCGTAGGTATGGCGCTAGGGCTAGCTAGGTCATCCGGAGACCCCCTCCTTAGGGTAGCTAGCCACGTAGAGGCTGTAGCGGATAGCCTAGAGGTAGTGAACAGCCTTATCACCACACCCCTGGTATTCACGTACATAGGCTACGTAACTACCCTAGCATCCGTAGACCTAGCTCTAGTACTCGTAGGGTTAGCGGGAGCTCTAGCTGGGAAAGTAGCTGTAGTTACAGTACTTAGTAGAGTTAAGCAGGTATCCATATTCTCCAAGGCCGAGGTCATCTCCCTAACCACGGTTAGAGGGACCTTAGAGTCAGCTATAGCTCTAACAGCCCTTAAGCTAGGTGTACTAAGCGTTAGAGAGTTCTCCTCACTTATAGTAGTAGCGCTCCTCACATACCCACTAGCGGCATCTACCCTAGCGCTACATAGATTTAGTAGCAGAGGGGGTTTCCACAGGATTTTCAAGTTAGAGAAACCGATACCACTTAGCCGCATTCTCAGACCTACAGCACAGCTACAACTAGTAGCGGTAGAGCGCATACGTAACCCTAGAATAAGG
>CAYTXX010000038.1:0-12160 GCA_964442165.1 uncultured Desulfurococcaceae archaeon
ACAACTATAAACAACATGGCTATAAACACTAACCTAAGTAAGGTCTCCGCACAGCTAGTAGGGGAGATTAAGTCTACGGGTAGGCCGAGTCCTGAAACAGTAGCTACGTTGGAGAGCGTGGTCAGAGCTTACGACCCCTGTAACAGTTGCGCAACGCACTGCGTAAGGGTAGGTGGGAGGGAGCTCACAGTTTCCTTTAGCATAGTAGTCCTTGATGAGAGAGGTGAGGTTCTGTGGCAGGGTTAAGGCTTACCCCAAGGGAGCTTAGGGAGCTCGTTAAGGAGTATACTGGGAGGGAGGTATCAGCGTGTATGCAGTGCGGCCTCTGTACAGCTGTATGCCCGGTTGCCAGCTTCATGGACCTACATCCAGCAGCTGTGGTTAGAGCCGCACAGCTGGGTGGTGTTGAGCTAACTAAGCTTAAGTCTATATGGGTCTGCGTATCCTGTATGACGTGCGTAGATAAGTGCCCACGTGACGTAGCTCCAGGTCTAGTAATCGAGACCCTGAGGCAGCTAGCTCTTAAGAACGGTATTGAGCCGAGAATTTACAGTCAGATAGTCATTGACGAGACCACCCCCTCAATACTACTAGTTACCTACTCCCGTAAGTCAACGGGGTGATACTCTATGGAGGTGCTACTCTACTACCCTGGCTGCTCTATAAAGAGGGATTTCCCCGAGGTAGAGAGGTCCTCCATAGCTCTACTTACAGCTCTCGGCTACAGGGTTATCGAGATCTCCAACTGGTACTGCTGTGGAGGGTTCCCCGGTGCAACAGCTGTAGACCACGTAAAGTACGTATCATCCTTCAGGACGTTTGCAGTAGCTTACCCGCAAGCGCGTGAGCTAGGTACAAGTACCATTATTACCCTTTGCCCGTTCTGCTATAATACACTAAAGCAAGCAGAGAAGCTACCTACGAGTAAGCCGGAGGAGTATAGGAGGGTCGCTGACTACTTAAGAGATGAGTTTGAGCCGTATCGTGGGGGGCTTAGGGTTGCCCACATAGTTGAGGTACTTTCAGCTAGGCTTAACGAGCTAGCTAAGCTTGCAGAGGGTAGGTTAAGAGGAGTTAGGGTAGCAGCTTACTACGGCTGCATGCTACTAAGACCGAAGGTAGTTTCTGTAGACGACCCCGAGAACCCGCAGGTAATTGAAAGGATTATCGAGGCCCTAGGTGCCGTACCTGTAGGGCACCCCTACAGGACTTACTGCTGCGGATCCTTCCACGTACTTGCGGAACCGAGCATCGTTAGGAGGAATACCGAGAGGATAGCGTGGAGTGTTGCGAGCAGTGGTGCTGATGTAGCTGTAACGCCTTGTCCTCTATGCCTCTACAACCTGAGGAGGTATACGGGACTGAGAGTACTTCACCTATCTGAGCTTATAGCCTACGCCATCAACCTACGTGAGGTAGTAAGCCCCGAGTCCATTAAGGCTATCAGCTCTCTAAGAGGTGAAGCTTAAATTAAGAGCCGTGGTGTACTCTAGGCGAGGGGTGAGGAAGTAATGTCCTTAAGCAGTGGGGAAACCCCTCAGCTAAGGGAGTATGTAACCATATACTTCAACGGGCAGGCCTACCAGGTTCCTAAGGGCTTAACTATAATGAAGGCCCTCGAGTACGTTGGGTTTAAGTTCGCTCGTGGTGCTGGCTGTAGAGGTGGCTTCTGCGGTGCGTGCCCGGTAGTCTACAGGCTCCCCGGGGACTACAAGATTAGGGTAGGCTTAGCCTGTCAGACGGCTGTAGCTGACAATATGTACGTTAGCTTAGTACCGTATGTTCCACTCGTAGAGTACGTACCTAAGAGGGGGGAGCTCAGGCCCGACCCAGGCTACGTACTTAAGCTATACCCCGAGATCTCGAGATGCGTAAGCTGCAACTCCTGCTCTAAGGCCTGTCCGCAGGGCCTCAGCCCGATGGACGCTGTTCAGGCCATCCTACGTGGGGACCTTAAGAAGGCTGCTGACTTAACGTTCGACTGTATCTCATGCGGTCTCTGCAGTTTGAGGTGCCCGGCTGAGATAAGGCACCCAGCGGTATTTAGGCTCGTAGGTAGGATCGTAGGCCTCTACCATACCCCGAGGTCGAGGTCTGTGGATGAGAGAGTGAAGGAGATTGAGAGCGGTAAGTACAGTAAGGTGTTTGAAGAGCTAGTCTCAGCGCCTACTAGTGAGGTGAGGAGGATTTACGAGGAGTTTTTGAAGACCGGGCGCTTACCGTATGCTCATACCTAGAGGTGAGGTAGTTGAGTGGGTACCCACCAGAGTTTAGGAAGCTGATTGAGGTAGTAGAGGATACGCGTAGGGAGAGGCTTAAAGCACCGCCACCTAGACGTCTAACGCTTGCGGAAAGAGATAGCATCGTAAAGGTTTGGCACCCGGATTACAAGCCCGAACTTAAGAGAGCTGTTAGAGTCGGGCCGTGCAAAGGTACTACGATGTACACTACTATAGCAGACCTACTAGAATCCTGGCCCCTCATTAGGCCTGGTGAGGTAGGCTTAGACCACGTAGACTACGATGTAGATATACTGGTCGTAGGTTCAGGTGGGGCTGGGCTAGCAGCTGCGTGGTGGGCTGTGGAGAGAGGTGTTGACCCTACCAGCATCCTCGTAGCAACGAAGCTTAGGCTTGGGGATAGTAACACCGTAAAGTACCAGAGCGGTACTCAGGCGGCTACAGGACCCGATGATAGCCCAATAATACACTACCTAGATACCCTCGCAGGAGCTCACTTTACAAACAACCCTAAGCTTGTGAGGGTTCTTGCTGAGGAGGCTCCATTTGTAATAAAGTGGCTTGAGGAGCTCGGTGTTAGGTGGAGCCGTGCTGGTGAGGACTTGGAGAGACTTCCAGGTGGTGGTGCAACAAGACCTAGGCTGCACTGCTGCGGTGACTACACAGGTCTTGAGGTTACGAGGGTACTAAAGGATGAAGTAAGAGCTCTGGGGATCCTAATACTAGAGTTCCACCCCGTTATAGAGCTACTAACAGACCCTGAGACAGGCTCTGTAAGCGGTGCAGTACTCCTAAACCTCGATACCGGGGAGTACAGGGTCGTACGTAGTAAGGTTACCATACTAGCTACCGGCGGTCTTGGTAGGCTGCACATAGCTGGCTTCCCCACAACGAACCACCACGGTGCTACAGGCGATGGTCTAGTACTAGCCTACAGAGTTGGTGCTGGCTTAGTAGACCTAGATACGCTTCAGTACCACCCAACAGGTGTTGCCTGGCCTGAAGCTATACTAGGTGAGCTCATACCTGAGAAAACTAGGAGTATTGGTGGTCAGCTCGTAAACATTAAGGGGGAGAGGTTCGTATACGAACTCGAACCTAGGGACGTCGTTGCCTCATTTATCATAAGGGAGTGTAGTGAGGGTAGGGGTGTTACAACACCAACCGGTATGTGTGGCGTATGGCTAGATACACCAGTAATAGAGATACTGAAGGGACCTGGTACGATTAAGAAGGAACTTCCAGCACTACATAGAATGTTCTTAAGGCACGGCATAGACATATCTGAGGAGCCTATACTTACGTACCCAACACTACACTACCAGAACGGTGGAGTACTAATAAATGAGCAGACCCACGTACTGAGACCTACGGGTGAGCCCATCGGAGGTCTACTAGCAGCTGGTGAAGTTACCGGAGGTATCCACGGGAAGAATAGGCTTGTAGGCAACTCCACCGCAGATATATTCGTCTTCGGTAGGAGGGCTGGTATAGAGGCAGCTAAGCTAGTAAGAGAGCGCTCTAAACCTAAGGTATCGCTTAAGCACCTCGAACCCTTCATAGATGAGTTAAAGCTTATAGGGGTACCGGAGTTTAGAAGAGCACCTATATTACTACCCGACTATAGGGGTGAGGCGGTACTAAAGAGGGTTCTAAAGCTGTAGTATATCGGATTCTTTTCCTACTTAAGGTACCGGTAGAGTTGCCGACCCCGCTCTACTCCTACTTGCCTAGCTATAGCTGCAGAAAGTCATGACTGGGGTATAGTGCTTTAAGAGGCTACCTCCCGAGGACCTCTTCTAGTAGTAGCGGTACTTGCGATGGTGCGTCAGCTACGGGTATACCGACGCTTTCAAGGCTTGCTCTCTTAGACCTGTAGTCACCTACACCCATGGATATTATAGCACCTGCGTGGCCCATACGCTTGCCTGGAGGAGCTGTTTTACCGGCGATGTAGGCTACTACAGGCTTCTTCCACTCAAGCCTAGAGTAGTAGCTAGCAAACCTCTCCTCAGCGTCCCCACCGATCTCACCTACTAGGACGACAGCCTTAGTCTCTTCATCCCTTAAGAACTTCTCGTAGACCTCTATAAAGTCGAGACCTGTGATAGGGTCCCCACCGATTCCGACCACAGTTGAGACCCCGTAACCACGCTTACCAAGCTCCCTAGCGATCTCGTAAGTCAGTGTACCGCTCCTTGAGACCATCCCTACGTAGCCCCGCTTAAACGCCTGCGCAGGCATTATACCAAGCTTACACTCACCAACAGTCATAACGCCGGGGGCGTTGGGGCCTACTATGGTAACTCCCCTACTTCTAGCGTAGTTTATGAACTTTACTTCATCGTGTAGAGGTATACCCTCAGTTATCACAGCGATAACTCCTATCCCGTGGTCTATAGCTTCGTAGATAGCATCGCTAGCCCATCTAGCTGGTACGAAGACTATTGAGGCATCGATATGGCCTTGCTCTCTTATAGCCTCGTGGACCGTGTTGTAGACTGGAACACCGTGAACGTAGCTACCGCCCTTACCAGGCGATGTACCTGCAACTATTTTCGTACCGTAATCCAGCATTAGCTTGGTGTGGAAGCTACCCTCCCTCCCGGTAATACCCTGAACTAGGACCTTCGTGGAGGCGTTTACGAGTATACCCATAGGGCTCACCTCCTTACTAACTCCACAGCCATCTTTACAGCATCATCCATCTCGCTATAAACTTCGATACCCTTCTCCCTGAGGATCCTCTGACCCTCTGCTTCATTTGTACCTATCAACCTCACAACGATAGGCTTCGAAATACCTACCTCCTCGATGGCCTCAACGATACCCTTAGCTACCTCATCGCATCTAGTTATACCGCCGTAGATGTTTACCAGTAGAACCTTAGACCTAGGGTGCGCGAGCATCAACTTAACAGCTTCCTTAACCCTCTCCTTATGCGCACCACCACCGATATCGAGGAAGTTCGCCGGTCTACCGCCGTAGTAGAATATGGAGTCCATCGTAGCCATAGTTAAGCCTGCGCCGTTACTGATAACACCTATATCGCCATCAAGTTCAACGTAGCTGAACTCCAACTCTTTAGCCCTCCTCTCGTACTCTGAGAGCTCCCTATAGTAGAACCTCTGCAACTCCGGGTGCTTGTAGAGGCTGTTATCATCGATGATGATCTTAGCGTCTAGAGCTACGAGCTTACCGTCACACGTAAGTGCTAGTGGGTTAAACTCTACGAGCTCGGCTTCGTAGTCGACCATAACTCTGTACATGGCCTTCATAATGTTGGCAACGTCCTGGAGCGCTGTCCACGGTAGTTTAAGTACCTGTAGAGCCTCCCTAGCCATGTAGTCTACGTATCCAACGCTAGGGTCTACGTAGACCTTGTGGATCTTCTCGGGGTACTTCCTAGCTAGCTCCTCTATCTCAACACCACCCATCTCCGAGACTAGGTATGCTACCCTACGAGCAGCCCTATCGATTGTTAGAGATAGGTACAGCTCCTTACTGATGCACACCCTCTCCTCAACGAGGAGCTTCTCGACCTTCTCACCCCGAATACTAGTGGAGAGAAGCTTCTCAGCGGTAGCGTAGGCCTCCTCCGGCCTCTCAGAGATCCTCACACCACCGGCAAGACCTCTACCACCAACAAGAACCTGCGCCTTTAATACTACAGCACCAAGCTCTCTAGCGATTTGTAACGCCTCTTCAGGGCTGGTTACGACACGTCCACGAGGAACTGGAATACCGTATTGCGCGGCTATCTCCTTACTCTCGTATTCATAGAGCTTCACGTACGTATCCCAATACCGCTAGGAGGAAGGGTTAATAACCTTAATACGGAGTGAAGTTACGAATGAAGTAAAGACCTTGCTTAAGGTAGACTAGGGGAAGGTGGACCTACGACTTCTCGAACCTACACTCACTCAGCCGCGTTCGGGGAACTCTCCGGAGTACCCTAGCTACCGGTCCCCAATTCTCATGGTGCTACTACGTAGGAGCTTTTACTTCATCTACTAGATATCCTCCCGATGCGTTTACCCCCACCTATTATACAGTAGTACTCACTAGGAGCTGTGAGGCCTTAATATGCTTATACCTTAGGATTATGGCTGTGGGATATGGCTGGTGTAGGTATTTGTCTAGACTTTGGTGGGGCCTCCGTTGGTATTAGGTACGGTGAGCCAGGTAGTCTCATCTCCTCCATAACCTCGACGTTCTCTAGGAGGTACCTTCCCCCAGTTAGACCTGCGGACTGCCCAGAGGTTCTACAGGCTACCGGGTGAGGACTTCGTAGTTGAGTCCGCGGTGTTTACTCACAGCCCTCTGGAGCCGGACTACTACACCGTAAGAGGGGGGCTACCGGAGGCCTACTTAAACGAGTCGCCGGTGTTCTTCTTCCTCCAGGTTTTGCGAGGAGCCTCGCTAAGAGGGGCTATGCGCTCCTCACGGACTCAGTAGCCGTTAGCGATGGGAAGAGAGCCGTACTACTGCTCGGGTACCCCCGTTAGGGGGAGGAAGGTAGCTAAGACCGTTCGGTACTTCGCAACAGCCCTACTGAAGGGGGTTGAGTACTACGAGCTATCACCCCTGGATACTCCTATCGATGGAGCTGTTGCTGGTACCCTCACAAAGCTCCTAGACACGTTCTCTAGGAGCTACTCGAACGTCTTCTACGAGGCATTTGGCTCCCCGCTAGAGGTCTTCAAAGCTATAGTGGAGGTAAGCCGGCTCAGGGGCTCGGGGGTGGAGCCGTTAGCTGTTCGCCGACCCTACCCCTGGACCCCATCACCCCCTCACGTGCTACGCCCGCGAGCTCTCAGCACACGTACGTGCCTAACCGCACCCCCTATCCCTCCCTAGCTGTACTTAGCGAGTACTGCGTAGAGGTAGAGCGAGGCTACTGATGTAGCTAGTGCGTAGAGTAGCATGCAGAGAGGTTCTGCGAGTAGCGACGTGTAAACGTAGCCCCCGATAGCCCAGGCTAGCCCGAACACCAGCCCGAAGACCCCGTAGGCTAGGGGCCTCCTAGAGGGCTCTACGAGCACAGCTATGGAGGCCCTCATAACGCTCTCCTCGGAGCACATTACGATACCCCAGGGAATAGCTGATAGGTACAGTAGCTCACGCGGGGCGTACGCTACCAGCACTACGAACGGGGGTACTAGGGTCGGGACTATGAGCAGGGTCCTAAGGCCTACCCTATCGAAGAAGGCCCCTAGGGGTACGGCTACTACCGCGTCAACAAGCATGGCTACAGCGTAGATCAGCCCTATCTCCGCGTCGCCTACGGCGCCCCTAACCTTAAGGTAGTAGGAGGCTATAGACCAGTGCATAAAGCCTAGGGCTAGGGTGCTGGTTGCCGCGACGTAGAGCCAGAAGGGGCGGCCGTAGCCCCTAAAGACGAGCGGTCTGCGCCCACCGGCCCTCCTGGAGGTAGACCTCAGGGTCGGGTAGAACCTCCAAGCCGTAGCGACCAGCAGTACGGCCACCAGGCCCGGAGCTAGGAGCGTGAGGTAGGCCGCTCTGTAGCCGTAGAGGGCTAGCAGTACGCTAACCATTACAGGCCCCGCGAAGGCCCCCAGCTGGTCCAGTAGCTCGTGGATCCCGAAGCCCTTACCAACGCCGATACCCTCCGAGACCTCCGCCACTATTACGTCCCTAGCAGGGGCCCTTAACCCCTTAGCAAGCCTATCGGCTACGTAGAGAGCTACGATAGCGTGCCAGGTAGGTGCTAGAGCTATAGCTGGGATGCTGATCGAGGTCAGTAGGTAGCCGAGTAGGGTCGAGCCCCAGAGCAGTGTAGAGGACTGGAACACTGTCGCGACGTAACCTGAGAGTAGCCTGAATACGAGCCCTAGGAACTCACCTACACCTATTAGAGCAGCAGCTACGGCGGGGGCCCCAACCTCAGCTAGGTAGGCTCCACTGATAGACCTACCACCCTCGTAAACCATATCAGCGAACAGGGAGACTAAGCCCAGTAGGAGGAAGACTAGGACCACCCTACTACGTAAACCCATTGACACCGCCAGCAGACCTTAGCACGTAGGGCTTTAAAGCTCTAACCCAGTGGAACCTCCTCAGGTAGAGAGGGCCTCAGCAGCAAGACTCTGAGAAGCTAGCTTAACAGCTACACCCCCGCAACTTACCAAGCCCCTAGCTGAGCTACCTAGAGTAAGGGGTAGGACTATACGGAAAAGAGGTTAAGCTCTAGCCCAGAACTCCCTCATCCAGGAAGGCTTAGCCAGCCTAATGAGCCCGACCGTAATGAGGGGTACGAAGTAGACTACGAAGAACACCCAAGCCATGGTTCCGTAGCCTGCAGCTACGAGAGCCACAAGACCTGCTTGAGCTGTAGCTATTGAGACTGCGAGTATTACTACTGAGAGTAGGGCCTCACCCCTCCTCCCCAAGCTCCTACCGCGGAGCTTTAGGTGGGCGTCGACCCTCCTAACTATGGCGTAAACCATCCCTAGGGCTGTCTCCGTTAGGGTGAAGAATATCCAGAAGACGTAGATAGCTAGAGCCCAGTAGGCTCCCATGGCCTTAAGTATATCGTACCAGGGGACAGTCAAACCTATTACCTCAGGGTAGTACGCCATGAAGCATATCCATATAGCTGTAGCAGCTCCGTAGATCAGAGCTATAGCTACGACTGTTGCTACCGTACTCTCTAGCTTACCCCTATACCTATCTACGGACTCGAGGGCTGGCATGACTACGCATAGGTTGTACAGCATGTACCTAAACCCATCGATAGCTGCATCTGCTGGAGTACCTTGGTAGAGCCCTGCGGAGAGCTTCGCTAGGGCCTCCCCACCCTTAACCGCTAGAGTGTAGCCCCATATTATGAAGTACATGATGTACAGACCCACCGTACCTACTATCCAGTACGCCTCGATAACCCTCCTACCGAAGAAGTGTAGCAGACCCACAATAACTATTACCAGGGCCGCTGAGGCCGCGAAGGGAAGCCCGACAAGGTCCGACAGCATGTAACCGGCGGCAGCACCGACCACAGCTATCACGATCCAAGCTAGGACTATGAAGGCTACGTCGAAAACCCACCAGAACTTCCAGAGGAACTGCTTGGACCAGGTCATGTAGTCGTAGGCTCTAAAGACCCTGGCTACCTCTAGGGAGGGTACTAGAGCTATAGCTAGTGTTACGGCCGAGACTACTATCGATACCCAAGCTAGGGACCCGTACTTCGCTATGAACTCCACGATCTCCCTACCGGAGCCAAAGCCTCCGCCGATCCACACCGACTGGAGTATTATGGCGGTTATGGTTGCGTACCAGATCCTCCTCCAGAGGGGGACCTCGGGGGATCCCATGTTAGACCCTCACATAATAGGGCCCCCCTGGTTTTTAAATTTAAAGCGCTTTAAGAATGCTGTAGGTGAGGCTAGGAGCACCAACGGGGGTCCAACGCAGGGCAAGGCTCGCTCACCCTTATTGAAGCTCGCTAGAGTTCGCTGTAGGTACTTACCCCCAAGCATTTATATCCTACTGGCATGCCTTCTTGGTGACCTACGTGAGAGTAGGTGTATACGGTTTTGGAGCCATAGGGAGGCTTGCGGCTAAGCTTGCCCTTGACCGCGGTTACGAGGTCGTTGCGGCTGTTGATATAGATGAGAGGATCCTGGGCAAGGATGTAGGTGAGCTACTGGGTGTTGGTCCTTTAGGTGTTCAGGTTACGAACGATGTCTACGAGCTTGGGGATGCTGACGTAGTTATCCACGCTACTGGCTCCTACCTAGATAGGGTCTTCGAGCAGATAGCCTCGGTCGTTAGGATGGGTGTTCACGTAGTATCGACCTGCGAGACCCTATCCTACCCGTACTACAGGTATCCGGTACTAGCTAAGAGGCTTGATGAGCTAGCTAGAGCCTACGGTTCTGTAGTAATAGGTACAGGTATAAACCCCGGCTACCTCCTAGATACACTCGTAGCTACTATAGCAGCATCGGTACCTAGGGTTACAAGGATAAAGGCTGTGAGAAGCCTTGATGCTGCTAAGAGGAGGGAGCCGTTCAGGAGGAAGATAGGTATCGGTGAGGATCCGAAGGTGGTTGAAGCGAGGTTAGCTAGAGGTGAGATAACAGGTCACGTAGGTTATGCGGAGTCCGTATACCTAATAGCGTTAGCGGGGGACCTGAACCTAGCTAGGGTAGTTGAGTGGCAGGGTGTCGTACCTGCTGAGGAGGAAGTTGAGTCAGCTGGGGTAAGAGTTGAGAAGGGTGCGAACAGGGGTATAGTAGGCTACGGAGCTGGCTACGTAGGGGATAGGGAGGTCATCAGGGTGGAGTTCCACGCCTATGTAGGTGCTCCGGAGTACGAGGAGATAGAGGTTGAGGGTAGGGAGTATAGCGTTAAGTGGAGGAGTACCGGTACCCCTGGAGATCTCGGTACGGTTACCGTAGCTCTAAACGTAGCTGAGAGAGTGCAGTACCTGATTCCAGGCCTCCACCTAATGACGGACCTACTCCCGTTTAAGGTAAAGTTCTCTGCGTGACCTCCATGGCCTACGCAAACGTGGAGAGGAGGCTGGAGGAGCTAGGTAAGGAGCTTGAGAGGGGCTACCTAGAGAGGACTAGGAGGAGTCGGGAGCTCTACGAGAGGGCCTCTAAGGTAATGCCAGCTGGGGTTACCTACGCTATAAGGTACTTCAAGCCCTACCCGGTGTTCATAGAGAGAGCTAGCGGTACCAGGGTCTGGGATGTAGACGGGAACGAGTACGTAGACTACTGGATGGGT
This sequence comes from uncultured Desulfurococcaceae archaeon, assembly GCA_964442165.1. Classification (GTDB taxonomy): domain Archaea; phylum Thermoproteota; class Thermoprotei_A; order Sulfolobales; family NBVN01; genus DRZP01. The sequence continues at coordinate 11,001 of CAYTXX010000038.1, forward strand.
CACGGGACTCACGTACTAGGCCACGCTCCTAGGTTCGTCTTAGAGGCTGTAGCCGAGGTAGTTGGTAGAGGTACTCACCTAGGTTACGAGAACCCCTACGCAGTCGAGTACTCTGAGCTACTATCGAAGGTAGTACCTAGCTTGGAGATGGTCAGGTTTACTAACAGCGGTACCGAGGCGAACATGTACACCCTAAGGCTTGTGAGGGCCTACACCAGGAGGAAGTACGTAGTTAAGGTTGAGGGAGGTTGGCACGGGGGTTACGACGCTCTACACGTAGCTGTCTCACCGCCGTTTGTAGGCCCTGAGTCGGCTGGGCTTCCGGAGGAGTACTTAGCGTACACCCTAACCGTACCCTACAACGACGTAGAGGCCGTTGAGAGAGTCCTGAAGAGGTACCCGGTAGCAGCTATCTTCGTAGAGCCGGTACTAGGAGCTGGAGGTTGTATAGGCCCCCTAGGTAACTACCTGAAGGAGCTTAGGGACCTCACGTACAGCTACGGCTCCCTACTGGTCTTCGACGAGGTTATAACCGGCTTCAGACTAGCTCCCGGCGGCGGTCAGGAGTACTTCGGGGTTAGAGCAGACCTAGTGGTGCTAGGTAAGGTAGTTGGAGGGGGGTTCGCGGGGGCTGGGGCTTTCGGCGGTAAGGCCGAGGTCATGGAGCTACTGGACCACATAAAGTACCCGGACCCGAGGTCTAGGTCCTTCCACGGAGGGACCTTCGTAGGTAACCCAGTTAACATGGTAGCCGGTAGGACTGTGGTTGAGTACCTAGCTAAGCATAGGGAGCTCTACGAGAGAGCTAACGCCATGTGGGAGGCGTTTAGGAGGGACGTAGATAGGCTATGCCAGGACCTAGGGCTACCGTGCTGGACTACCGGTGCGGGTACTATGAGCGGAGTGCACTTCACTAAGGTTAGACCTAGGAACACTAGGGAGGCCTACGAGCTTAGGTGGAGTAAGAGCCTAGAGCACGTACTGAACCTATACGCAAGGATCCGCGGAGTACTCTACGTAAGCGAGAAGCTAGCACACCTACTACCATCCCTTATCCACAGCGAGGAGGAGGTTAGGCTGTTCAGAAGCACCCTAGAGAGCTTCCTAGCGGAGCTAGCGGGGAGGTAGCTCAACACCCTAGGGAGCTACCTAAAGTTTAC
>CAYTXX010000039.1:0-11784 GCA_964442165.1 uncultured Desulfurococcaceae archaeon
TAGTCAGAGATAAGTTGAGGGAGGGGGCTAGAGCTCGTAGGCAGGGCCATAACCTAAGCTTGGATAGCTACGCAGTTAAGGTAGTTACAAGAGAGGTTAACGGAGTTACGGTCAGGTTTAAGATAGGTAGAGGGCATAAGGTAGGTAGCTACGACCCCGTACCCCAGAGCTATGAGGTATCCCCAGCGGCTGAGGATGCATACCTCCTAGGAACCTACTACTCAGGTGAGTACGGTAAAGCATATATGAAGCTCTACTCAGAGAGGGACGGTAAGGTATACGTAGTCTACGACCCGGTTGGGCACAGACCCTACTTCCTAACTGATAGACCTCCGGAGGAGTTACGCGAGATTAGGAAGCTAGTTGAGCATCCGTCCTTTGACTCCTTTGAGATTGTAGAGAAGGTAGACCCCCTAAGGATGAGGAGGGTTACCCTAACTAAGGTTGTAGTGAAGGACCCCCTTGCTGTTAGGGAGCTGAGGAACTACGTTGAAAAAGCCTACGAAGCTAAGATAAAGTACCACCACAACTACATCTACGACCTCCAGCTAATCCCAGGTATGAGGTACACCATTAACGGCGGTAAGATCACCAAAGCTAAGGTTGAGGTAAGCTCAGGTACTAGATCCCTCCTAGCGAAGCTTACTGAGGGGTTACCCGAGGAGAAGAGGAAGTACTTCGAGGAGTTCGCAGAGCTCTTCGAAGAGAAGCCCCCAGAGCCTAGGATCCTGGCTGTCGATATAGAAGTCTACACACCCGTGGAAACTAGGGTACCGGATCCGGAGGAGACCCCCTACCCAGTCATCAGCGTAGCCCTAGCAGGCTCAGATGGGTTGAAGAGAGTACTAGTCCTCGCGAGGCAGGTAGAGCTCGGGGACCTGAGGTCACTACCTGAGGGCTGTACAGTAGAGATCTTCGATAGTGAGAGGGCACTCTTACTGGAGCTCTTTAGGGTTATCAGCAGCTACAACGTTATCCTAACGTTCAACGGGGACTCCTTCGACCTACCCTACCTAGTAAATAGAGCTCTTAGCCTAGGCATAGATAGGGAGCTTATACCTCTCGAGGTTGTTGAGGACTTCGTCACCGTAAGGCACGGGGTCCACATAGACCTCTACAGGTTCTTCGATATAGAGGCCATACAGAACTACGCCTTCGGCTCGGCCTACAAGGAGAAGACCCTAGACGCTATAGCTAGAGCTCTCCTAGGTGAGGCTAAGGTCGAGATCGAGGTAGGGGTATCGGTACTCCCTCTATGCAACCTCGTGAGGTATAACGTGAGGGATGCTGAGCTAACTCTAAAGCTAGTCCTAGGGAACGGTAAGATGGTGTGGAGGCTCATAGTTCTAATAATGCGTATATCTAAGATGGGTATTGAGGAGGTTACTAGGAGGAAGGTCTCAGCGTGGATTAAGAGCCTCCTCTTCTGGGAGCATAGGAGGAGAGGGTACCTGATACCTAACCAAAGCGATATACTAGCCATTAAGGGGGAGGTTAAGACAGCATCTAAACTGGGGAAGAGGTTCGCCGGAGCTATCGTTATAGACCCTGTACCGGGTGTATACTTCAACACGACGGTACTCGACTTCGCCTCCCTATACCCCTCTATAATGGTTGTATGGAACCTTAGCTACGAGACTATAGACCCACCGCCTGGGCTATGCCGTAAGCTAGAGGATGTGAGGGACGAGTCTGGGAGGACCCTCCACAGGGTCTGCGTGGACTTCGAGGGGATAACCCCGCAGATGATATCTATATTCAGGGAGTTTAGGGTTAAGGTATACAAGAAGCTAGCTAAGGATAGGACCCTCTCAGAGGACCTCAGGAGCTGGTACGATGTAGTCCAGTCAGCTATGAAGGTCTTCATCAACGCTAGCTACGGGGTCTTCGGCCACGTTAGCTTCCCATTCTACACCCCATCCCTAGCCGAGTCTGTAACGGCTATAGGTAGGCACGTTATAACGTCTACTGTTAGGATAGCTGAGCGCTACGGGCTTAGGGTACTTTATGGGGATACCGACTCCCTATTCCTATGGAACCCCGGCCCTGAGTCCCTAAACAACCTAATTAGGGAGGTCTCCGAAAAGTTTAAGCTAGAGATCGAGGTAGATAAGAACTACAAGCACGTAGTCTTCGCCTTAAAGAAGAACTACGTCGGAGTTAAGGAGGACTCCTCCGTGGACATTAAAGGGCTCATGGGTAAGAAGAGGAATGTCCCGGAGATCGTGAAGAGCGTCTTCACTCAGGTCGTAGAAGCCCTTAAGTCTATCGAGCCCAGCCCATCGTCAGTCGACGTAGTTAAGGAGAGGGTAAAGGAGTCTGTTAGGACTCTCTACGTAAAGCTGAAGAACCGAGACCTCTCACTCGAGGATGTAGCTTACAAGAACGAGCTCAGTAAGGAGCTAGGTGAGTACAAGTCTGAGGGACCGCACGTAAAGGCAGCTAAGATGCTACTAGCATACGGTAGGCAGGTAAGACCTGGGGACATCATATACTACGTAAAGGTTAGGGGAAGGGAGAAGGTAAAGCCTATACAGCTAGCTAGGATTGACGAGATAGACATAGACGAGTACGTAAAGGTAGCCAGGTCAACCCTGGAGCAGCTCCTAGCACCTCTAGGCGTATCCTGGGACGAGATAGCTGGAGCTCTATCGCTAGACCTATACGTACGTGGAAGAAGTTCGTAGGAACTCAAGAGCCTTAGCAACTTACCTAAAAAGCTTGAGGGAACTAGTACTACGGGAGTACTAGATAGGTAGGTACTCTCCTAATGTGTGGTGCAGCTCCTCTAGGGTAGGTGGGGCAGCTTTTAGCCGGAGCTACGACCCAGCGCTAGCTGTAGTTAGGTTTGTATTCTACCTCCTCCTGGCCTCCCTCTACGCTGCGTCCATAACGTGGGGACTGACTACAAGCTACCACATATCGGTACTACTCTACTCGAACACCCTCATCGACGGAAGTACTAGGGTAAGTGGAGAGTTGGTCTCAGCTCTAGGAGGTTACGTTGTTGATGTAGTTGATGTAGATGGGGGGTACGTAGCTGCGCACTCCTCAGGCTTCGTTTTCTGGTCTACGGTAGCCTCAGCTCTAGCTAGGGCTTTAGGCTTGGGTGGGGGGTACCTCTACCTAGAACACCTGAGGGTGCTTAACGCCCTAGCTGTAGCTACAGGTATTCTCGCTGTACTCTACGTCGAGAGGTTGGCCCTACTTTACGTAGATGGATGGAAGGCCCTCCTAGTGGCTAGTACCTATGCTACGGGTCTAAGCTGGGTCTACACCTCCATAGCGTACAGCCAGAGCTTCTCAGCACCGTTTACTGCTGCTGGGCTCTACTACCTAGTTAGGTGGATTAGGGAGAGAAGACCTAGGGACGCTGCTGCTTCACTACTAGCCCTCTCTCTAGCATCTACCTCAGACCACACCCTAGTATTGCTTGGGCTAGTTGCTGTAGTCCTAGCACTCGCGGGGTCTAGAGGCGCTAGAGCCTCCGCTATAGCTTTAGCCCTCTACCTACTACCCCTATCTGCCGCAGCTCTCTACTACAGGCTCGTAGCCGGGGTACCCCTAACAACGCAGACAGCCTACGCTGAGCGACTCGGTGTAGTACCTTTAGACCCCGGGAGGATCCTCGGAGACCTCTCCCTTGTTGAGCTAGTCCTCGGTCCTAGGAAGAGCCTTCTGGTATCCTCACCAGCTCTAGCTATCTCACCCATACTAGCTCTACCGTCGGTAGCTAGACCTAGTAGGCTAAGGAGGGAGCTCCTCCTCACCTACTCTACCCTAGTAGCACTCCTCCTAGCCTACTCCTCCTGGTACGACTGGCACGGAGGTCTTAGCTACGGCCCTAGAGTCGTCCTCAGCATCCTCCCGCTTACCGCACTACTGCTATCAGTATCCCTATCGAAGGGTAGGTTCCTGGAGTACCTAACCGCGGCCCTCTCCATACCTGGAGCGGTGTTCTCCAGCTTAGCTATCTCGACTAACCCAGTCTCCTGCGCGTACCAGGAGCTAGCTACGGGCCTACTACCCCAACCCGTAGTCTGCAACTACCCTCGGCTAGCCCCCGGTTGCCGGAGCCCTACCCTCCTAGGGGCTACTGGGGTGGACTGCCTAGGGTGCTTCTACCTCTACGTAGTTGTAGCGCTACTGATAACCCTACTACCCCTAGTTGCTCGGGTTAGGTATGGGGGAGTCGCTGGTAAGGCTTAAGGTAGCTGATGAGATGCTTGGTGAGTCCTCTAGAGCTTTATCCGCAGGTCTACTAGTCCTAGCCTCCGTGGGGTCGGTAGTAGCTGTGGAGAACTCCATCGACGCTGTCGTATCGTGTTTTAGGACTCCGTCGGCTATTAGGGATAGGGTCCTCGACCTCAGGTCGGTCCTAGAGGAGTTCGCCGATAGGGTTAAGCACCTGGAGGACTACCTCAGTAGGCTAGTAGAGCTCTCTCAGTACATTCTCTACACCTACGGGGACCTCGTAAGATACGGGGACTCGGTAGCTGGTAGAACCCCATCAGAGCTCCTAAGGTTTGAGGAGGTTGAGGAGCTAATCCGCGTAGCTAAGGAGGTAGCTGGGATAGCTAGGCACGTAGTTGAGGAGTTGAGCCACTAAATATTAGGTTGCTTACGAGTTCTACGGGGTGTGGTAGATAAGCCTACTCAGTAAGCCGGCGATGCTACTGAAGAGGCTTGTAGAGCCGTTTACGGGCCGTGAGGAGGAGGGTAGGGTTATAGTCCTAACCCTACTATCTAGGGAGCACGCGGTCCTGGTAGGTGAGCCGGGGACAGCTAAGTCAGCTATGATTAGGAGGGTTAGTGAGCTCCTAAACGCTAGGTTCTTCTCGTACCTCCTAACTAGGTTTACAGAGCCCTCGGAGCTCTTCGGGCCTATAGATATAAAGGCCCTTGAGGAGGGTAGGTACGTAAGGATAACCTCCGGTAAGCTCCCCACAGCTGAGATAGCCTTCCTAGACGAGATCTTCAAGGCTAACTCAGCTATACTCAACGCCCTCAACAGCCTCCTACAGGAGAGGGTGCTCTACGACGGCTACAGCGAGATCGCGGTACCGCTCTGGTCCCTCTTCGGAGCTAGCAATGAGGTCCCGGACGAGTCTGAGCTACAGGCCTTCTACGATAGGTTCCTCCTAAGGCACTTCGTAAGGCCGGTACCGGAGAATTTGTGGAGGGAGCTCCTGGATAAGGCGTGGAGTATTGAGAGGAACACGTACTACGGAAACCCCGGGAGGGCTGAGCCTGTTGCGGACATGAGGGAGCTTAGGAAGCTCCATGAAGCTGTACTCGATGTAGACCTAGAGTCGGTGAAGCATAAGCTGACGAAGCTCTTTGCAGCTTTTGAGAGTAGGGGGATACATACTAGCGATAGGAGGAAGGGAAAGGCCCTTAAGGTTGTAGCAGCTAATGCCGTCCTCGAAGGGAGGGGTAAGGCTACTGAGCAGGACCTACTGGTTCTTAGGTACGTAGTCCCTAGGGACGCTGATGAGCTGGAGAAGGTGAATACCGTACTCTCGGAGGAGCTGAAGACCCCCTACAGGTACCTGAGGGAGCTGAACGAGGTTAAGACCAACCTTCAGGAGCTCCTAAACTACGTCGTAAGCCTACAGCCTGTTGAGTCTAGGTACGTGGAGTACAGATTTAAGCAGATACTGAGGGACGTTGAGCTAACTAGAGAGAGGGTCACCGCTATAGCTGTAGAGTCCCAGGACAAGAGCGTTCAGAGAGCTGTTGAGGAGGTCCTAGAGCTGATAGATCAGATTGCCTCGATAATAAGGAGGAGGATAGCCTAGTAATGCCCAGCGTTCTTAGGGGTGTGGATCACGGAGACCCGATCGCCATATACAGAGGGGAGAAGGTAGTAGATATAGTTAGGAAGGTACTCGGAGGGGTTAAAGCAGTAGACCTACCCCTATCTATAGATAGCTACTACTCCCTCTACTTACCCCACCCACTTCTAAGGAACCTTGAGGAGGTCCCGAGGGAGCTGACTAGGAACTACCTCTTCTTCAAGACCCTCCTAGAGTCGGAGGACTTCTCTAGAATGAGGTACTCAACCATAGGGAACTCCACCCTCAGTACTCTAGCTGCAGCGATAGTACTCGGGGAGTTTGAGAGAGCCTTAGAGCAGCTTCAGCAGAGCTCAGGAGGCTCTTCGGGCTCCGAGGACGTTACCGAGGAGGAAATGAGAGAGTTAGTGAGCTCCATAAGTAAGAAGGTAGCTGAGTCGTTCAACGCGGTAAAGTCCATGGTGAAGCTGATGAGCTACGGAACCGAGCCGGGGACCGGTACAGCGTTTGACCTCGAGGAGAGCGGTGACGAGGTGTTAAAGCTAGCTCAGTCAGCTGATGTAAGGGCTGTCCTAGAGCTACTTACTAAGGTACCGGACGTCTCAGGTAAGATCGTGAGACCTTACGAGAGGTATAGTAAGGGTGAGGTCAGGGGCTTCGAGGTAGGTGGGGACGTGGAGAGGGTACATCCCTCTGAGATAGCGATGCCTAAGATCCTCTTCAGGCTTAAGCTAGCTGAGGGTAAGCTACTCCTCTACGATAAGGTCCTCCCGAAGTCCCTCGGACCTCTATACGTACTTATAGATAAATCCGGGAGCATGGAGGGGGAGAAGATCGTTTGGGCTAAGGCAACCCTACTAGCTCTACTAATGCGAAGTAGGAAGGAGAGTAGGGAGTTCTACCTGAGGTTCTTCGATGGGATGCCCCACCAGCTAGTAAGAATCGGTAAGAGGGTTAAGTCCAGGGAGTTCGTAGAGATGCTGAAGTATTTAGCTAGGGTTAAAAGCGGTGGGGGTACCGACATAACGAAGGCTGTGATAGTAGCTTGCGATGATATAGCTGGAGGGGGGGTTAGAGGGGTCTCCGACCTAGTTCTGATAACCGATGGCGAGGATAGGGTAGCCTCTTCAGCCCTCGGTAAGAGGCTTAGAGACGTTGGCTGCAGACTTCACACAGTAATGATCATGGGGGATAACAGAGACCTCAGAAGAATAAGCTACAGATACCTAAGAGCTGTTAAGCTAACACATAGAGAGATAATCCAAGTTGTAAGCCTGCAGTAAGCATATGGGGAGCCCCTAGCCTGAGAAGATGGTGAGCCCACCCACCCCGTAGAGGTGCGTGCTACGTGGGTATGAGAAGCTACGTTCTCGACCCTGAGCTCGAGTCCCTAGTGAGAGACGTTGTCTACACTTTAAAGGACTACTTCCCCTATATAGATGTAGACAACGTCAAGGTCGTTGTCTGTAGGAACTGTAGGTCGAGAGCTTTAGCAAGGATACACTACCTCCCTACCGTTTGGAGAACCGTACTGGGGTTAAAACCTATGTACATCATAGAGGTTATAGAGAGTAACTTCAGCTCCTTAACTTATGAGGAGAAGGTGAAGGTAGTAATACACGAGCTACTCCACATACCAAAGAGTTTCTCAGGTGGGCTAAGACCTCACGGAAAGTACGTTAACAGCTATGTTGTTGAAAAGCTTTTCAAGGAGTACAGTAGGAGAAAGGCTTCAGCAAGATCGGGTAGGTCTTCTTCGCGGTAGAGAGCCTCTTCAAAGCGCACCCTCGTTAAAGTGTACTATGGTCTGCACAAAAGATGCTTTTACCCTATGGTGGGGTGCGTTTGCGATTAGCTATGATGGGTGCAGCTACTTAGATGCGCTTTTAGCTGTACCTACAGCCATAATATCATTAGAAGTTGAGGAGGTTATAGGGCTTAAAGCAAGTAACCTCATAATCTCTCTGTACTACAGCAAGGTCTGGCATAAAGAACCCTACTACGCTAGAACTTCCTAAGTAACGATAGTCTTATAGCTGAAGGCGTACCTCTCCCAATACCGTAAGGCTAGGGTAGCGTAAAAAGCTGGAAGGCTGAACTTTTAATGGAGGGTAAAGGTTATAGGGGTGAAGCCCTAAGGTTAATCAACTAGCAGACCTTCTCTCCAAGTTCTACGGGTTCGGAGACCGTGATTATCGCTGGTTTGCGGTTCTCCCCGCAGGTAGCTAGTATCATCCCCTGAGATACGTAGCCCATAAGCTTCTTCGGCTTTAGGTTAGCTACTACAACTACGTACTTACCCTCCAGCTCCTCTGGTGAGTACCACTCAGCTACACCTGCGATTACCTGCCTCTCCTCGGTACCTAGGTCTACGATAAGCCTTAGGAGCTTCTTGGAGCCCGGGATCTTCTCAGCTTTCTTAACCCTACCTACCCTTAGGTCTATCTTGGAGAACTCCTCAAAGCTTACCTCTGGTTGGCTCACTTCAGTACCCTCCTAGCTAGTGAGGTAGCCCACTCAGATGTTATCTTAGACGAGAACAGGGCTGTTAGCTTAGCTGCGTTAACTATGTCTACTAGGTTCACTACCTCGACAGGTGAGTGTATGTACCTCGAGGGTATCGATATTGTGGCTGCTGGTACCCCCTCCTTGTTTAGAGCTATTATCGAGGCGTCCGTAGTCCCACCGGGGGCTACCTCAACTTGATGGGGTATGTTGTACTGCTTAGCTATCTCGATCAACTTATCCCTAACGGCTGGGTGGGCTATGAGTCCTGTAGCTGCCCTACCATCAACAACCTTTATAGCCGGCCCCTTACCCAGTTGGGTTACCCACTCCTGCTCAGGAACTCCAGCTACATCGCTAGCTATAGTTACGTCTAGAGCTACAGCTACGTCTGGGGTTATCGAGTAGGCAGCTACTCTAGCTCCCTTAAGCCCTACCTCCTCCTGCACCGTAGCTACCGCGTAGACGTCCACCTCGTTACCGTCTATAGCTTTAAACCCTTCGACCATGGTTACGACGCCTACCCTATCGTCTATAGCCTTCCCCGTAACTACGTCAGAGCCCCCTAGGAAGGCTAGATCCCTCTCGAAGACGGCTACGCACCCTACGCCTATACCGAGCTTCTCCACATCCTCCCTACTAGCAGCCCCTACGTCTATGTACATGTCCTTGATCTCAGGTACCTGCTTAAGCTCCTCCGGCTTCATTATGTGCGGTGGCTTAGACCCTATAACTCCCCTAACTACCCCACCGTCCCTGGTCCTGATGATGACCCTCTGGCCCAGTAGAACCCTCTCAGAGACACCTCCAATAGGCTGGAACCTTATGAAGCCCTTCTGGTCTACGAAGCTAACTATGAGGCCTATCTCATCCATGTGCCCAGCTAGCATGAGCCTACCGCTACCCCTAGAGCCCTTCTTAACAGCTATTACGTTACCTAGGGAGTCTACCCAGAGGGAGTCTGCGTAGGGCTTAAGCTCCTCGATAACAGCCTCCCTAACGCTGTCCTCAAACCCCGAGGGGCCTACTGCCTCGGTTAACCTCTTGAGAAGCTGGAAGACCCCCTCCTTGGTTACCTCGTACACGGCTTACACCAAGACCTAAGTACCCGTAAAGTTAAAAACGCAGTCACCTACAAGCAGGAGCCTCACCCACGAGAGCTAGGAGCTGACGGTGTTATATCCTCCCTTAGTAACCTCTAGGAGGGGTTAGTACGAGGGTAGTACCAGTAGCCTTCGATAGCCTCGGGGTTAGGTCCATGGCTACCGTTATCGAGACCCCGGACCTCAGGGTCTTCGTAGACCCTTCCGCAGCTCTAGCTCCTGCTAGATTTGGGCTACCTCCACACGAGGTTGAGCTTAAAGCTCTAGCTGAGTCGGCCTCTAGGATAGCCTCCGAGCTTGTGGATGCTGATGTAGTTGTAGTAACTCACTACCACTACGACCACCACGACCCCGGTAGGCTGATCCCGGTAGACCTATACTCCTCTAAGGTAGTACTAGTTAAGGACCCCAGTAGGAGTATAAACGTATCCCAGAGGATAAGGGCCTCAAGGTTCCTGAAGCTACTTAGGGGGGTTAGCGCTAGGGTTGAAGTTGCTGACAGTGTGGAGAGGGTATTCGGTAGAACTAGGCTGGTCTTCTCCAAGCCCATACAGCACGGTAATAGCCCTAAGCTCGGGTACGTACTAGCTGTGAGGGTTGAGTACGGTAGTGAGTCAGTAAGCTTCTCCTCCGATGTAGAGGGACCTCTAGATAGGTACGTAGTTGATTTCATGTGCGGTTCGAGGATCGCTGTAGTTGACGGACCCCCAACATACCTAGTGGGTAGAGCCTACAGCGGGGATGACGTTAGGGTAGCTCTAGAGAACCTAGCTAGGTTAGCTAGCTGCGTTGAAACCCTGGTAGTAGACCACCACCTAATCAGGGACCTTAACTACGTAGAGCTGTTTAGGGAGGTCGAGAGGTCTACTGGTAGGTCGCCTAGGACAGCTGCAGAGCTAGCTGAGTTAAAGCCTAACCTACTAGAGGCTAGGAGGAGGGAGCTCTACGGGGTATCCGAGGAGGAGTAGGGACCCTATAGAGGTCCTGAGGGAGCTGGAGAGCTGGGTAACTGCTAGAGGGCCTGACGGGAGCTACCTTAGGAGGTACTACGGCTTCATCTACGGTAGGTGGTACAGAGGCTCCTACGCAGGCTACGTAGTCGGCTGCAACCTAAGCTGCGTCTTCTGCTGGGCTACCTTCAAGGACCAGGTTACCTCGGGTAGGCTCTACAGCCCTACTCAGGTAGTCGAGAAGCTGGTCGAGGGCGGTAGGAGGTGGGGGGCTAGGGTTCTAAGGCTATCCGGTGGGGAGCCTACGGTCGGCTTCGACCACCTCCTAGAGGTTGTGAAGCTCTTCGGAAAGCTTGGAGAACCTAGGACCCTGGTGGTAGAGACCAACGGGGTACTCCTAGGCTACAGCCGTACAGCATCCGAGGAGCTGGCTAGCCAGGTAGCACGCGGTACTGTAGTTAGAGTCTCTATTAAGGGTGCTACACCGCAGGACTTCGAGAGGCTCACCGGAGCTCCAGCTGAGTACTTCGAGACCCAGCTAAGGGCGTTGGAGAACCTCGTTAGAGCTGGGCTGGAGCCGGGTACCGGGGTTACGGTAGCCGTCATGGCATCATTCAGCGAGCCTAGAGACCTAGCTACCCTACTGCTTAGGCTAGCCTCCGTAGACCCTAAGCTAGCTGAGGTAGTCGAGCTGGAGGTGGTGAAGCTCTACCCCAAGGTTAGGGGCTCCCTCGAAAGGGCTGGGCTTAGACCTAGGTGGTACGTAGAGCCGGGAACCTCTAGTAGGAAAGCTCTTAAACCTGGAAACCACCTGGGGGTGGAGTGAGGAGACGCTGCCGCCTGATAGGTGATGTAGGCTCGTGTTTCTGACCACAGCTTGAGTAAACCACCCAGCTACCGGGTACGGCGATCTGCTTCTACTCATAGCCACAGGCGCCTTAAGGCCTCCGGGGGAGCTTAATCCAGGCCTCCTCTACACCTAGAGGGGGGAGCTCCCGCTAGCCCCAGCCGGATCTTCAGCCTACCACCTCTATCTCCCGGGAGCTCGAGGAAAGCTTAAAAACGTAGCTAAGCTGAAGGGTAACGCCGCGAGCGACCAGACCCTGGTACTAGCTGACGTAGCTGAGAAGGCCTTTAGGGAGATCTAGGAGCTCATCGTGCATCTCCTCGAGGATAGGATAGGTAGGGAGAAAGCTGTCGAGATAGCTAGGAGGCTTACAACCGAAAGCCTCGCCCTTCAGGGCAGGGATGGTAAAGCTTATTAATGCTGTTGGGGTAGGTGTTTCACGGTGATGATGTCTAAATAATGTGAGCCGTCGGCGATGATTGCTGGAAAACCGATAGCCCCGAGCCCCGTGAGGGGTAGGGGTAATGGGCCGGAGACCCGGCCCGGGATTTAATCCCCACCACGGGGAGATGTAATCCCAA
>CAYTXX010000040.1:0-11570 GCA_964442165.1 uncultured Desulfurococcaceae archaeon
TATCTAAGTCTAACCTATCTAGGCTTAGAGTAGCTCCTACTACTTAGGTAGCTTCAGAATACCTAACATTTAACCAACTACGAAACAGCTCTATGTAGGTAGGTACTGCTAGTCGAGACCTCATCAGGGGGCTTGAGGTAGGTTTATAAGCTACTTCCTTAAATCTAGCGTAGGGTGAGGAAGTGCCTACACACGGATCTATGACTAAGGCGGGTAAGGTTAGGAACGCTACTCCTAAGATCCCGCCAAAGCCTAGGAGAAACCTACCTCCAAGACAGAGGAATAGGAGGGAGTACTGGATACGTAAGAGAAAGGAAGCAGGTATGCCGGTCCCTGCGGTGGTACCTCCATCTTCTGTTCCTAGGAAGGTTAAGAGCTCGAGTGGTTAGTCTTAGAGGTACTCTCCGCAGTTATAAGCTCCTCAGATAATCCCTTAGACATCAACCTGTACTTAACGTACTTATCCACGGGGGAAAACCTAGGGGGGGTTGCAGAGACCGTTTTAGACCCGCACCTAGGGCATATATCCTTAAGGGTGTATGTCCTACACTCAGGGCACTTCCTTATTAGAGACCTAACCAAGCTTTATCCTCTCGAAGCTTACAGCAACGCCTAGCTTCTTCCCTAAGGTCTCGGCTTTATTAACAAGCTCGGAGAGAGCTGCTTCCAGAACCTTATAGTCGCTTCCTACAAGCTCTACAACGTACCTTGGGACACCTTCTGTGTACATTTTAACAGTAACACCCTCCTTAGAAGTCTCGGCTAAAGCCTTGAATATCTCCCTTATCCTATAAACCCCATCTGGTTCGTATGTCGTCATGATTAAGCGTCCGGCTACCCTCACCTGCTTTATCTTTATGTGCTTAGGTATTTCTTCCATAAGTACCTCAACCCACTTATCGGGTACCCCCGCCTTTCTAAGAACTTCAGCCCCCGCTGCGGCTGCTTCCTCAAACCCCGCTAGTACATCCCCATAGGCCTTCTCCAGCTTTAGCCAGACACCCGAGTACGCCTCCTCGAGGGTTGCACCGAGCTTTTTGGTAGCTGTTTCTAGGATCTTCTCAGCACGTCTTGCTCTTTTCCATTCCTTTATCTTACGTTTACGCTCCACCTCAGCTACTCTCTTTAAGGATACGTCTACCTGGCTCTTCCTCCTATCTACCCTAATTACCTTAACAACGACCTTCTGCCCCTCCTTAACGACCTCCCTTATGTTCTTAACCCACTTACTACTAACCTCGTTCCACGGAAGGTACGCTTCCAACCCGCCGTATTCATCTAGCTTTACGTACGCTCCCAGCTCGAAGATCTTATCCACAGTAGCTATGCAGAGTTCGTTTATAGAGGGAAGGCCCTCCTTCCTCAGCAAGGTCTTACCCCAGTATCCTCACAATCTCCCCTAAAATCTTAGCCCTACCTCCAGTAGGTACTGCTAGTAGGGAGCTGCAGACAAAGCACTTAACTGGAAATGACGCGTGATCGAAGACTATCTGCTCGTTCCCGCAGGTAGGGCACCTAACCCTTATGAACCTACTCTTAGGTACTGGTATGAGGATCTTCCTCTTCCTCATCTCACCACCTCAACTAGCTCAACCTTCTTAAGCCTTATCCCCTTCCTATGGGATACGAACCCACACTTAGAGCACTTAAGCTTAAGTACCACCTTCTTAGTAACCTTAGCAAACCTCTTCTGCTCAGGCTTCCTCTTACTTCCATAGCCCTCCTGCTTACGCCTGTACCTACGCTCACCCTCAGCTAAAGCCCTTCTCCTTCCGTGCTTGTATATGGATACGCTGTGCTCAGTATGGGTCTTACACCTAGGGCAGTACGACCTAATTACCTTAGGTACCTTCACAGCTCCTCCTATGAGGTATAGCTATCTAGACTTTAAAAGCTATTCTAACCCACCTCACAGCCCTAGAGTGCTGGACCTTTAGCTGTAGCTACATGCTGTACCCTCAGATGTAGAGCTCGGTAGTGAGGAGCTAGTAGGGGACTTCCTTAAGCTTCAGTAGGTATGCTATGTAGTTTGTTAGAGGGTGTAGTACTAGGGCGAGCGCTAGGACTGTGGCAGACTCCGCTAAGCCTACCCTAACACCAACTAAGCTATCTAGGTTTAGTAGGTGTACGACTAGTAGTGCGGTGACTACGAAGGATACCTGATCTAGGACGGGTAGGGGGGCTCCCGGCTTTAAACCGATGCGCCTCTTAAGGAATGAGTTCGCTAAGTCTCCTAGCATAGCTGCAGTACCCTGGAGAAGCCCGCTTAACGCTGTCTCCACATACCTACCTTGGAATACTGGTGCTAGTAGTACCCCTACTAAAGCTCCAGTAATTACTCCAGCTACTAGCCCCTCCCAGCTCTTACTATCCCCGAAAACCCTCCGTCCATCTATGAAGGTCTTCCCGAAGTCTACCGGGTGCCTGCTCCTAACGATGTTCTTTACAATGAGAGGGGCGGTGTTAGCTACAAAGGCTGGGCATAGGAATACTACAGCTAGTACTAGGTTAGAGCTCAAACTCAAGCCCCCTATCGCTTATCGTGAACACAGCTTTCCGACCTTTAAGAGAGCTAGGCTTCAACCACTCTATAATACGCTTACTACCGCTCTTTGTAATCTTGACCACGGTATCAGACCAGAACTCCAGTATCTCATACCCACTTGGAACCTCCTCACCTTCCTCCTCCCTAACCTGAGCAGTGAGTATTACGTAGCTACCACGTGAGGAGGCTACCTGAGAGAGTATTGCGAGAGCTGTGTTCAAAAGCCTACCTGCATCAGCTCTCCAAGTAGCTTCGTACCTATAGTGCGCGTTTACTGAGTCGATGCATATTCCTCTAAACCTACTCAAGGAGCTGTTTACGTACATTTCGAGTAGCTCCACAGTTAAATCTTCAACGCTGAACACCTCCTTGACGAAGAGACGGTCCCCCCAAACCAGCCCGTACCTAGATAGGAGGTCCAGCGGGACAGGACCTTCAGTACTAATGTAAAGACCTGTACCGGGACCTCTAGATAGAGTCCAAAAGCATAGGTTAGTCTTACCACTACCAGCAACTCCGTAGATTAAGGTCACCTTACCTACCAGCTCCTCCAGTACCCACACGCTAAACCTTTACACAGAGGCTAAAGAGGTTACGAACAGCTTCCTCCCCCTTAGGTTGAGTCTCGCTCACACTAAGGGGTAGGGTTTTCAGCAGTTTACTCTCCTGTACTTGCTAAAGCTAAGCCCGTAGACTGCGGAGGTTGGAGTTTATGCTTCAAGCTCTTTAATGCTTTAGAGAGCTGAGTCGGGGATGAGTTTGGTACTACCCCTAGCTCACATACCGATACCTAGCTCTCTGAACCCAGTAGTAGTAATTAGGGCTGTAGGTGTAGGTGTAGACTCCTATGTCGACGTAGTACCTAGAGAAGGCTTAGACGTAGTAGACCTCCCTAAAGGTGTAGGTTACTACGTTACTGAGTTTAAGAGGAAGCTGGAGGAATTACTTAACCGCAGGTTTAGGCTGGTTTGCAGAGGTAGCTCTACCTTTAAGCCGCTGCTCTACGTAGTGGTAACGAATAGCATACTCCGAGGTCTTTACGGGGAGCTGGATGAGGGTATAGTGAATATAGCAGCTAGGGTCGACTTAGATCTAGGTCTTCCAAGCTACGTACCTGCACTGAGGTTTGCTGAGCTTACTAGCTCTCACTACGTATGGAGGTACTCTGAAGCCTTCGTAGAGCTTAACGGAGGGGTTACGTTTAAGATTATACGTACAGCTAGCTACGGTACTCTCGGCACGCCCTTTATCCTCGGTAGAGAGGCTCTAGTACACCTCTTGGGTAGGCTCTCACTAGAGCTCTCTAAAGCTATATCGCAGGGAGATTTAAACTCCATTCGAAGGCTGATAGAGTTCGCCAACGGGCTTTGGCACTCTATCTACGGCCTAAAGACTCCCTGTGGAGGGGGTGTATCAACATACGTACCCAACATAGACGAAGTACTCTGCATTGAAATAGAGGTAGAGAGCTTAAAGCGATACCCGTGGACGTAGTTTATAGCTAAAGGCCTGAGCTTTACCTTCTAGGATAGGAGAGGAATTAACGCCTCGCGAGATTATATGAGCACGCGGGAGCGACTCTCCATCCGTGCCTACGAACTACCGAAGCGAGATCAGGGTTGGCAACACCTTGAAAACCGTAGTAAGCTTTACTGTATAGGTTATAGCATTGCAACACAAAGCTTTTAAGCCTTCATATCCGTGTACTGTGGTAGGGGCCCGTAGCTCAGCCAGGTAGAGCGGCGGACCCTAGGGCCGAGGCTCTTAACCCGTAGGTCCCGGGTTCAAATCCCGGCGGGCCCGCCACAACAGCTACACATATACCTAAGTAAAGCCCGTACTTACGGTGGAAAACCACCTAAGACTTAAGTAGCACTACATGAGTTCCTGCTCGGTAGAAAAATCTAAACCTGGGAAGAATATAGTACATGTTGAAGGAGAGGTGATGGTCTTCAGCTCTCTAGATCTGCTGGATCCGAGGGTTAGGGATGCGGTAGCTGAAGAGGGTTACACATCTTTAACTCCTGTTCAGGAAGTAGCTATACCTAAGGTTCTAAGCGGTAGGAACGTAGTTATAGTAGCCCCTACAGGTTCCGGTAAAACCGAGGCAGCTATCTTTCCGATCCTCTCGCAGATGGTGAGTAGGAGCCTTTATGGGAGAGTGTCCGCCCTCTACATAACCCCTCTAAGGGCATTGAATAGGGATATCGTAAAGAGGATCACGAAGATAGCTTCTAAGTTAGGTATAGAGGTTTCAGTAAGACACGGAGACACACCTTCATCTCTTAGAAAGCTTCTAAGCCTAAGGCCTCCGCATATACTAGTTACAACTCCAGAGACCTTCGCTTACATACTTGTTAACCAGAAGCTTAGGGAGGCTCTTAGTAACGTTAGGTGGGTAGTAGTAGACGAGCTTCACGAGCTCATCGAGAGTAAGAGGGGGGCTCAAGTAGCTGTTAACCTTGAGAGGCTAGTGGAGGTAGCTGGGGAGTTCCAAAGAATAGGGCTTTCAGCTAGTATAGGTGATGTAGAGCTAGCTAAGAACCTCCTAGCTTATGGTAGGCGAGTAGAGGAGGTAGTAGTACACGACCCCAGGGACATGGATGTTCAGGTAGTAATGAGGTACACCTCTTTAGACCCCAGTACGAAGTTTCAGCTAATAGCTGAGTTAGTGAGAAAGCATAGGACAACGATAGTCTTCACTAACACTAGAGACGAGGCTGAGCTCGTTGGGAGGAAGCTCAGCGAGCTAGGGCTTAACGTAAGGGTACACCACGGCAGTCTATCTAGAGAGGAAAGGGAGGAGGTGGAGAAGCTACTTAAGGATGGGAATCTCAAAGCTGTTGTAGCTACATCAAGCCTAGAGCTAGGTATAGATGTAGGCGCTATAGACGCTGTTGTGCAGGTATCTTCACCTAGGCAAGCTCTTAAGCTAGTTCAGAGAGTTGGGAGGGCTAGGCACAGACCTGGGGAGAGAGCTATAGGGTACGTAGTCTGCGACGACCTCCTTGATGACGTAGCGGAATCCGTAGTCCTAGCAAGGAGGGCTAAGGCAGGACTGATGGAGAGAAGTAGAGCTTACGAAAAGCCTTACGACGTACTTATCCACGCCCTCGTAGGTATGGGCTTGGAGGGGGGCTACACCAAGAGGAGAGCTTACGAGGTAGTGAGGAGGTCTTATTCTTACTCTAGCTTAACTTACGAGGAGTTCCTGAAGGTTCTCGATAAAGCCGTTGAGCTGGGGTACGTAAGGGTCTCAGGGGAGCTTATAGAGACTAGCGAGAGGGGTAGGATATACTATGTAACTACGACAACTATCGTTGACACCGCAGCATACGACGTGGTGGATTCCCTCTCTAAAAGAAGAGTAGGTACCCTCGACGAGGAGTTCGTTATGGATCTAGCACTCGATGCAAAGCTAGTCCTAGGTGGGAGGCTCTGGAAGGTACTTTCAGTAGATTATGAGAGGCACAGGGTGTACGTAGAGGAGCTCAGCGCTGGTGAGGCCCTTATACCTTCGTGGACTGGTGAAACTATTCCGGTAGACTATAAGACCGCTAGAGAGGTGTGCGGACTCTACGAGGTGATCTCTCGGACGGGGAAGATGCACCCCAACTACTCTCTCCTGATGGACTCGGAGTCTGCGAGATATCTAGTGAGCGTAGTAAAAGAGCACGTAGGTAGGGGCTACGCAACTCCCTCAGATAGAAGGTTGATCGTTGAGGTAGTCGGTAATGAGAGACCTCTCGTTGTCTTAATGAGCTGCTTAGGGACTAAGGGGAACAGAACCCTAGCATACTTAGTCCTCTACAGCCTATACGTGAAGTACGGTATGAGCCCTGCTTACAGAGTGGATCCGTACAGAGTTGTCCTAGAGCTTCCGTTTAGGTTACCTACTAAGGCTATGCTCTCCTCCGTTCTTGAAGTCCTAGACGAGGGGAGGGTTCTGGAACTTATTGTTGAAGGCCTAAGGAGGACTAAGCTCTTTGAGTACTTACTGTTCAACGTTGGCTACAGGCTCGGCCTAATACCTCGGGGGGTGGAACCTAAGGTAGCTAAGGCTATAGTATCTAGGTTGCACAGCGATGATGTGGTTTCCTCCGAGGCTATTAGGGAGGGGCTAACTAGGTACATCGATGTAGGACCTCTCATCAACCTAGTGAAGAGGCTTAGGAGTAGCTTAAACTCCCTAATCCTGTACGAGAGAAGCGAGCTCTCTCCAATAGCCTCGGAGGGGTTAAAGTACCTGAAGCCCCTCGATAGGGTTAGGGATGGGGCTATACCCAAGAGGATGATCTCCGAGGTCGTTAAGAGGCGCGTGCAGGAGAAGGTGGTTAACCTGGTGTGCCTAAGCTGCGGCTATAGCTGGAGGTCGAAGGTTCGAGACCTACCGGAGAGGGTTAGATGTCATAGGTGCGGCTATGGCTTAATTGGGGTTAGCAAGACCTTAGACGACAGGGTTGTAGAGGTTGCTAGGAAGGCGATTAAGCTAGGGAGGGACTACAGGTTTAGGCTAAGCGAAGACGAGGTAAAACTTTTCGAGAAACTGATCGATACAGCTGTATTAGTCCTGGACTACGGTAGGAGAGCTGTTGAGGCCCTAGTAGCCCACGGAGTAGGTCCGGAGACGGCTAAGAGAGCGCTTCAGTACGTAGGGGATGAGTTCTACGTAAAGCTGTACGAGCTTGAGAAGCAGTACATTAAAACGAGGCAGTACTGGGACTGAACTCGCAGACCCACTCCCGCTCCGGCTATCTACCCTGAGTAGCGAGCTCCTAGTTGTAACGTATTTTTACAGCTCAGTAGAAGTACCTCTAGGTGTAGCGGGAGTATGGCGTTCGGACCTCCTGCACTAGGCTACGATAGAGCCATAACGGTGTTCTCACCTGATGGGAAGCTGTACCAGGTTGAGTACGCATCTGAGAACGTTAGAAAGGGTTGGACTACCATAGCTCTGAAAACACGTAAGGGAGGTATTATAGCTGCCGAGAAGAGGAAGATAGCTCCTCTCATTGATGCTAAGTCTATTGAGAAGGTCTACGTAATCGATACGCATATAGGTGCTTCATTCGCTGGCTTAGCAGCTGATGGTAGGGTCCTCATAGACTACGCTAGGCAGATAGCTATGAACTACAGGTTCATATACGACGAGCAGATAGATGTCGAGCTACTGACTAGGTACGTATGCGATATCAAGCAGTTGTATACACAGCACGCTGGAGTAAGACCGTTCGGAGTCTCACTGATATTCTTAGGAGTAGATAGGAAGGGGGTTAGGCTGTTTAGGACTGAGATAAACGGCTACTACTTCGGCTACTTAGCCCTAGCTGTAGGGATGGGTGAGCAGGTTGCAACGCAGTTCTTGGAGAAGCACTATAACGAGGACCTCGATACTAAGGAGCAGATACTACTAGCGCTAAAAGCTTTAAGGGCTTCAAGTGAGGGGCCTCTAGACCCTAACTACGTTGAGATAGGCTACATAGACTCTACTGAGAAGGTCTTTAAGAAGTTAGGGTACGATGAGATAAGCTCCTTCATATCAGAAGCCGGTGTAGATAGATGAGTAAAAGCAGGGAGTACGTAGTTGCTAGGTACGAGGTTAAGGGTCAGCGGTTTGAGATTCTTGTAGATCCGGATAAGGCTTTAGAGTATAGGGAGGGTAAAAAGGTAGATATAGAGGAGGTTCTAAAGGGAGACTACGTATACAAGGACGCGAGGAAGGGGGATAAGGTCTCCCCAGAGGAGCTCATCAGGGTCTTCGGTACTACAGATTTGAAGGTCATTGTAGACACCATAATTAAGAAGGGAGAGCTACAGCTAACTACCGAGCAGAGGAGGCGCATGCTTGAAAGCAAGAGGAGGCAGATAATTAACTACATAGCTAGGTCGGCTGTAGACCCGAAGACTAGGACCCCTATACCACCTCAGAGGATAGAGAAGGCTATGGAGGAGGCTAAGGTTACGGTAGATCTCTACAAGGGGGTGGAGGAGCAGGCGGCGGCTATAGTTAAAGCCATAGCCAGGGTGCTACCGATAAAGATAGCTAGAGCTAGGTTTACAGTTAAGGTACCCCCGGAGGTTGCTCCGAGGGTAGCTCAAGACCTTAGAAGACTCGGTGAGCTTAAGGCTGAGGAGTGGGGTAAGGACGGTAGCTTTAAGGTAGAGTTTGAGGTGCCAGCAGGTCTTCAGACCGAGGTAATAGACAGGATAAACAAGTTAACTAAGGGTAGTGCTGAGGTGAAGGTAGAGGTGATATAATGAGCTCTAAGGAAGCTCGAAGAGTTCTTGTAGTACCGGGGGAGGTTATCTGCGAGGGTGAATACAAGGTACTAACACCAAACTACATAATTAAAGTAAACGGGAAGTACGTTGCAACTGCCGTAGGTCTAGCCCAGGTAAACGAGGACAGTAAGGAGCTTAGCTTCATCCCGCTAGAGGGGTGCTACGTACCTCAGGTAGATGACATAGTTATAGGCTACGTAGTTGACGTAGGGCTAACTTACTGGGAGGTAGACATAAGGGCCCCCTTCACGGCTACCCTATACGCCGTAGACTTCCTCGGCCGGCCGGTAAACCCAGCTAAGGAGGATCTAAGTAACTACCTATCCACTGGGGATACGGTAATTGCTAAGATAGAGGTATTCGATAGGAATAGAGGGCCCATAATAACAACTAAGGGTAAGGGTTTGGGTAAGGTGATACACGGTACTATAGTGGAGATAAGCCCTGTTAAGGTAGCTCGAGTAATAGGTAGGCGTGGGTCTATGCACCAGCTACTACAGAGCGAGACCGGCTGTGATATTATGGTAGCTAGAAACGGGAGGATCCTGATAAACTGCCCCAATAAGGAGTTGGAGGATATTCTAGTAATGGCTATACTTAAGATAGAGCGTGAAGCTCACATACCAGGTCTGACGGATAGAATTAAGGAGTTTATTATCCGTGAGAAAGTGAAGAGGGGGTTAATAGGTGGGGAAGGTAAAGCTACTTAGAGAGGATGGTCTAAGGCACGATGGGAGGAGACCAGACGAGCTTAGACCTATAAGGATGCAGGTAGGGGTTCTGAACAAGGCTTCCGGCTCAGCTTTAGTGGAGTACGGGGCTACCAAGATCTTAGCAGCAGTACACGGACCACGTGAGATACCTCAAAGACACCTACTGCTACCTAGTAGGGCTATACTTAGGTGTAGGTACCACATGCTGACGTTCTCAACGCATGAGAGGAAATCGCCCGCACCATCACGTAGGGAGATAGAGCTCTCTAAGGTTATAAGGGAGGCTCTAGAGCCCGTAGTTATGGCTGAGGTATTCCCGAGAACAGCTATAGACGTGTTTATAGAGGTCATAAACGCCGATGGCGGGACTAGAACAGCCTCAGTAACAGCCGCATCGCTAGCGCTAGCCGATGCTGGTATACCGATGAGGGACCTAGTAATCGGTGTAGCTGTGGGGAAGGTCGATGGCGTACTGGTCTTAGACATAGACGAGGCTGAGGATATGTACGGTGAGGCTGATATGCCGGTAGCTGTAGCACCTTCTCTAGGCATAGTAACGCTACTTCAGCTAAACGGTGTTCTCA
Source organism: uncultured Desulfurococcaceae archaeon (assembly GCA_964442165.1). Classification (GTDB taxonomy): domain Archaea; phylum Thermoproteota; class Thermoprotei_A; order Sulfolobales; family NBVN01; genus DRZP01. The sequence continues at coordinate 10,125 of CAYTXX010000040.1, forward strand.
CTAGGGAGGAGTTCAACGAGGCCCTTAAGCTGGCCCTTAAGGGTGCTCAGACTATCTACAGCATAGCTCGCGAAGCCCTGAAGAGTAGGTACCTAGAAGTTAAGGTGGAGGAGTAATGTCGGTTACACCATCCGCGGAGGTTACCGTACCGAAGCTGAGGTCTGCTACTATACTGAACATGCTTAAGAAGGGGCTTAGAGCTTCCGGTAGGGGGTTAACGGAGTTTAGACCTATTGAAATAGTGCCCGGCTACGTACCCAACGCTGATGGCTCAGCCCTAGTAAGGCTAGGTAACACTGTTGTTGTAGCTGGAGTTAAGCTTGAGGTAGGCTCACCGTACCCCGATACCCCGAATGAGGGTGCGCTAGTTGTAAGTGCGGAGTTCATGCCTACCGCATCTCCGACCTTCGAGCCAGGACCTCCAGATGAGAACGCGATCGAGCTAGCTAGGGTTGTAGATAGAGCTCTAAGGGAGATCAAGGCGATAGATATGGAGAAGCTAGTGATAGTACCCGGTAGAAGGGTTTGGGTAGTTTACGTGGATATATACGTCCTAGACCACGACGGTAACCTCGTAGACGCTTCCTCAATAGCAGCTCTAGCGGCTCTCCTGAGTACTGAAGTACCTAAGGTCGAGGTAGACGAGCTCGGAAACGTTAAGGTAGACAGAAGCTCTAGGTTAGGCCCCCTACAGCTTAGGCATAAGGTAGTTACCGTAAGCGTAGCTAAGGCCGAGAACGTACTATTCGTCGACCCGGATATAGAGGAGGAGAAGGTTTGCGAGACTAAACTAGTAATAGCTGTATCGGATGACGGTAGGATAGCTGGGATGCAGAAGTCGGGTCTCGGAGCTCTAAGCGTGGAGGAGGTGCCGGTAGCTACGGATATAGCCTTAAAGGTAGCTAGGGATCTGCTAACTACAGTAGAGCTAAGCTTAGCTAAACCCAGAGAGCTAGAGTAAGCCAGTATTTTGAAGCTCTCTGCACAGTTTTCTCAATCTCTCCGTAGGTACGTACATCCTCACACCACCTCTAGTGGAAGAGCCTGCTGGGCATAACTTACTAAGCGGGCAGCTACTGCAGGTAGCTAAACCTCCTACTTCAACCTCACTTAGGTATCCATCTGCTAGTAGTACCCCTAGGGCCCTACCTACAGTCGCTCTATCCAGCTTTAGGAGGGTCTCTAGTAGGGGCTCGTCAACGACTTTCGTAGAGGTGGAGCATAGGAAGTTCAGAACCTTAAGTAAAGCGGTATCGAGCTTTACCGTACCTCCCACCTAGCTACGGTCCTAGGGGTCTCAACGCTCCTCTACCGCTCACGCCACTCCGCCTTGGTTAGCACTAGAACTGTAAATACAACTATATAAATCGCGATCACCGCTACGCTGAGCCGCATATCTATCCCAGGCGTTAAGCCGAGGAGGGGGTCTGGACTTCATAGGGGTTT
>CAYTXX010000041.1:0-11443 GCA_964442165.1 uncultured Desulfurococcaceae archaeon
TTCTCTAGGGAGGCACCTGAGCTAGGGCTATCCGGGGTTTACGTAGTGTTCTACGGTAAGGTGATCCTAGGGGTTAGAGCTAGTAAGGTAAGCTCCGTAGACCTAGACTCCTTCACCTCAGTGAACTACCCTTACGTAGCCTACGTGAAAGGTGATGAGGTGTTGTTGCAGCACTTACCCAAGAGGCTGGTGGAGGGAACTCTAAGGTTGGAGGCGGGTTTCGAGACCTCTATAGCTGTGGTGAAGGCCTTCCCCGGAATTAGGGCGGGCCTCGTAGACTCCCTCCTATCAGCCGGGGTGCGGGGTCTGGTAGTCGAGTCCTACGGTTTGGGCGGGCTCCCCGAGGAGCTCATAGCTAAGCTCTCGGAGGTCTCCAGTAGGTTACCGGTACTCATTACGTCGCAGCCAACCTACGGCGGAGTAGACCTCAGGGTCTACGAGGTCGGTAGGAGGCTCCTGGATAGCGGGGTCATCCCGGCCTGCGACATGGCTAAGGAGGCTGCTACAGTTAAGCTCATGTGGGTGCTGAGTAGAGTGAGCGATGTAGGTAGGGTTAAGGAGGAGATGCTTAAGAGCTACGAGGACGAGGTAAAGCCCTGCCTCTAGCTGTCCGCGAGGGCCCACCTAGCTACCCTAGAAGTACAAGGAGAGCCGCTCCCGCGCTTGCTAGAGCTAAGCTAGTCGAGGTGGTGTCCACTAGTTAGGCGCTGTTACTGCTCAGTGATGCGAGGCCGTTAGGGGCCACGGGTGGTTTAGGTAGGTACTGGCGACGAGGGCCCCGACCACTAGGACTACCAGCACCGAGAGCAACAGCCGGAGGCGCACGGGTTCACCCGAGAACTACTAGGTTCAGTTCAACTTATTCCCTAAATGCAGAAACAACCAACCCCTAAGGAGTTTGGCAACCGCTAGCCCGACTAGCCGGCCCCCACGGAGCTTACCTAAGGGGCCTACTTGAGGTCTCGGCTTAGGGATGTAAATGGACTCCACAGCTTTCCCGACATACTCTCCGCCCTCGGCCGTAAGGCCTTAGCTGGGGAGCTATTAGCTGACCCGGGCTCTAGGCGGTCAGTTCCCTCACTCTAGCGCGAGTAGCCCTAGCTGTACGTAGAGGGACTTTAGGGCCTCCTGCGCCCTGGTTACTGTAGTGGATACGTTCTGGAGTACCCTCAGCCTAGCCTCATTCTTGGAGACCCTGCTCTCAGCTATCTCGGTAGCTAGCCTATCCCTAAGCTCGTCTAGGTCCTGGAGGAGGAGCTCGACCCTGCTTAGGGTCCTGGATACGCAGGACCTCAGATCCCCGCTAGTAGGCATACGTACACCGAGGGACTCCTAGGCTCGGTGGATTTAAAGAAGCGCACCCACTACAGTATAGTGCCGCCGGGGGGATTTGAACCCCCGACATCCCGGTCTCTGGGATAGCCTTCAGCCGGGCGCTCTCCCGGGCTGAGCTACGGCGGCTCCGAGTAGTGTAGGTTACTCAGGTTTAAAACTTTTAGTATGTAGCTGGTACCACTCTCTCGGAAACTCTTGGAGAGCTGTAGGAGGGCTGTCAGGCTTCAAGCTTTTCTACCTCTAAGCTAAAGCCTAGGTGGAGGGTCTAACCGGTGGAGTTGGGTAAGCTAGCTAAAGTGGTTGAGGAAGTCCTCCGGAAGGTTGAGGTCCCGGGCTTCGACGTCGACGTAGTCTCCTCTGGGGTTGTAAGGTCCTTTAGGCTATCTAAGGACGGTAAGAGGGTCGCAGTACTCGTAGACTTCCTAGGCTCCGACCCGAGGTGCGGCTTCTGCAGGTTTATAAACCACACGCTGTGGAGTACGATAGCTAGGAGGATTAAGGAAGCCCTTAGGGCTACCGGGTTCGAGGAGGTCTCGGTAGTCGATGTAAGGTCTGGGGCCGAGCTCTAGTGAGGAGCCTGAGTACTGCGGTGGTTTCGTGGGAGCGTCGACTACGGCTAAAGCTCTTATAGCTGGCGGCCTGGGGATCCTCGTCTTCCTAGGTATAGCGCGGTACGTGTTCTCAGTGGACCTCGGTAGGGCACTTAGCTACGCCCTACAGCTACCTCCCCACGTCTTCACCGTAGCCCTAGCCCTAAGGGCTGTAACCCCGCTAATCCACTCAGCCCAGTTCTACTACGCCGCGAGGTCCCTAGGGCTACCCCTGAGGTTCTCCGATGCTGTACTAGGGGTCTACAGCTCCCTAGCTATGGAGTACGCGATCCCTGTTGGAGGGGCTACGGAGGTCTACAGGGTTTACTTCCTAGCTAAGTGTGGTCTACCTCTCAACTCTTCCCTAGGGGCTACGTTCCTACATAGGCTACTTCACTCAGCTGTAGCTACGGTTGAGCTAGCTGTAGTATGTACCTACATACGTACCCCTAAGTACGCCGGGGCTTGGCTAGCTATAGCTGTAGGCTTAGTGCTACTCCTAAACTCCCTAGCTCTAGCGGCCTCTAGATCTAGGAAGCTGGCTACAGCTCTAGGTAGGGTACTCCGTAAGCTTACTCCTAGTGCGGTGGAGGTTGGGGAGCTACACCTAGAGGGACCTAGGTACCTAGCTACCTCAGTAGCTTTAGTAGCCCTAGAGAAGGTAGTTGCAGGCTCTGCAGGCCTCCTCCTCACGGTCTACTTCGTAGGCTCGTTTAACTTAGCGGCATCGCTACTGCTCTACGACCTTGTACTAGTAACCTTCTGGCTACTACCTATAGTAACCCCAGCAGGTGTAGGACAGGTTGAGGTAGTGCAGCTAGCTGTGGCTGTGGAGCTAGGTGTGGATGGAGCTTCTATACTCCCAGCATTGGTCCTCTACAGGGCTACAGCCTTCCTAGCTGTACTACCGCAGCTACTTGTAGCTTTAGCTAGAAGTGAGGTCTGGGTACGAAAGAAGTAGAAAAGACCTGTGGGAGCTCCTACTAGCTAGAGGTGTAGTTGGGGACGTACCTCTCTCTACCTCTAGCTAGCACTAGGTACACTGCTACCAGTAGTGCTAGACCTAGCGGGAGTAGCACTAAGGCGCTAGTTACCCCGGCAAAGAAGAGCACATAGAGGACTATACCGATAGTAGCTGCTAGAGTACCGTAGGGGATCTGGGTCTTCACGTGGTCTACGTGGTCGCACCCGCTGAACATGGAGGACATTATCGTGGTATCGCTAATGGGGGATACGTGGTCCCCGTAGATCCCACCTCCGAATACAGCTCCAATACAGGCTGCGGTTATGGTGTAAGCCACACCTACGTCCACGTACTGCAGTAGGGCTAGCTTCCAGGCTAGTGGTACTGCTAGGGGCATCATTACCCCGAAGGTACCCCAGCTCGTACCGGTAGTGTAGGATATGAACATGGAGACTAGGAACACTATTAGGGGGGCTGAGTAGGCTGGTACTCCAACACCAACTGCATGGGCTATTACGTACTCAGCTGTACCTACAGCTCCTGTAGCTGTCTTTATGCTCCAGGCTAGTAGGAGTATAGCGTTAGCGTAGAGCATGGTGTACATACCCTTAACGGTATACTCCATAGCTTTGGAGAAGCTTAGGGCCCTAGAGGCGAGGACCCCCACTAGAGCTACTATGTAGGCTGTGAAGCTACCCCATAGTAGAGCTGTAGCTGCGTCGGACTCCATGAGGGCCTCGGAGAAGGCTATAGTCCACCATGGGGCTTCGTAGACTACCCCCTCCTCAGCCATGGACTCGATAATAGCCTGAGCACCGGTGTACCACATCCCCAATAGGGTTACTGCTATTAAGGTAGCTATGGAGACCGCGAAGAGGGTTGCCGGGGCCCTCCTCTCCTTAACAGGCTCCCCGAGGACTGTCTCCGTAGGCATGAGGGGTACAGCCCCGTCTCTGAGTACCTTACCCTCGGAGACGGACCTCCTCTCAGCGCTTAGCATGGGGCCGAAGTGCCTCCTAGAGAGTACGACTAGGTAGACTAGCACTATAGCTAGTATTGAGTAGAAGTGGTAGGGTAAAGCACTTAGCCATAGGGCGTAGGGACCTACCTCCGGGGCTGCAGCTATCCTACCGGCCGCAAGCTCCTCCTGAAGGGACTCTACAGCGACCTTTATCTGACCGACCTCATAACCTATCCACGTCGATACTAAGGCTATCCCAGCTACCGGCGCAGCTGTTGAGTCGACTACGTAACTCAGGAGCTCCCTACTAACCCTGGTCCTATCGGTAAGGGGCCTCATGGTGTTCCCCACAACTATGGTGTTAGCGTAGTCGTCGAAGAACACTATGGTTCCGAGAGCCGCGGAGGCTAAGCTAGCCCCCCTAGCCGTCTTAACCCTCCTAGCTAGGGCTTCAGCTACGGTGTGCATGGAGCCCGATACGTATAGGAGGCCTACCAAAGCCCCGATTACGAAATCGAAGAGCAGTATGGTAGCGTTCCAGGGGTCCGTAGCGTTCTCAACTAACCATCCAAGGCTCTTAACCGTCCCAAGTACGGGGTTGTAGGATGACACCATTAAAGCACCGATCCAAACCCCGAGGAAGAGTGCCGGTAGGACCTGACCGGTGGTCATACATAGGGTTATAGCTAGTAGAGGTGGGAGTAGCGGGAACGTTACATAAGGGAACCTCAGCTCCTCAGGCATGTACTCAGCGTTAGGGGGAGCGTAGGCCACGAAGGCTATAACCAGCACTACCAGGACTAAGATTAGCTTAAATAGAGACCGGGGCTTCAATAGCGCACCCACTACTCTACTACTAGAGCGGAGCTTATAAGTGTTTAAGCTATTGAAAGGATGCTATAGTAAAAGCACCATGAATGCAGAAAGCTCGTGAGGTTCTACCCCACACTTAGTAGGACCCCTAGAACTCTCCTGTTGGAGGAGAGCTAGGGATTCTCAATACCCCTAGCTAACTAGCTATCGAGCCAGTACCTACGCTTAAGTAGTTCCCCTAGAAGCTCATCTACATCTACATAGGCTATAGCTAGGTACTTATCGGAGGCTCCGTAGTATACCAGTAGCTTTCCATCTAGGACTACGTGACCGCATGAGAATACGACCCTCACACCCTCGGTTTCATACCACTCCCTAGGCTCGAGTATCGGGTAGTCGAGTCTTGAGATGACGGTGGTTAGATCCTCCCTATCTAGTAGAGCTGCCCCAAGCCTGTAGGCTCCGTCCTGTACAGACTTAGCGTGGTAGATCATTAGCCACCCCTCGTTGAACTCTAGAGGGGGTCCGGCAACGCCGACCCTATCGCTATCCCACATGCCGGGTCTTACCCTAAAGAACTCGTAGCCCCTAATCCAGTAGCTCTCGAACTTCAGATCCTCCACGAAGTCGACCCATACGTTGGGGAAGAACCTATGCAGTACTACGTACCTACCCTGGACCTTCCTAGGGAGTAGGGCGGCGTTCTTATCCCAGACTCCGGGGGGTGATATGAGCTTAGGTCTAGACCAGGTACCCCACCTCCTCTTAAGGAAGGAGTCTACATCTATGCTAGTCATAGCTACCCTGACGTAGTCGTAAGCATCGCTGACAGCTGTATACAGCATGTAGAGCCTACCATCTAGTACCGTTACCCTAGGGTCCTCACAGCCCGCAGGTCCGAAGCCACCTACTACACGGCTCTCGAAGAGCTCGCGCGGTCTGTAGATAGGCTCCTCCGATACGTAGGCTACCGTAAAGCCGTCGGGCAGCTCTGCTAAGGCTATCGTCGACGTAAGGTCAAAGGCCTGAGCCCTAAAGAGGACGTAGACCCTACCCTCCAGCTTCACCGCCGCGGGGTTGAAGGTGGCGAACTCCATGAAGGTCTTCGAAGGGTCTGGTCTGAGGATCGGGTTCCCCTTAAACCTAGTAAGGGATACCACTAGGAACCACCCCTCAGTAGGTGTCTAACCAAGCTCTCCACATCTACCTCAGCTACAGCAACGTACCTATCGGCTGCACCGTAGTAGAGTAGGACCTTATCACCGAACCTAGCGACTCCGGATGGGAACACCACACCCCTTAAGGGCTCCGAGAAGGTGAGCTCGTACTCAAGAGTAGGGCTTAGCAGGGGTTTTTCGGATTTAGCTACAACCCTAGCTGGATCGTCCTTATCTAGTAGCATAGCAGTAGCCCTAAACTCCCTGAAGTGCCCTTCCTCGTAGGCTATATCCGGTAGGAAGAGTAGCCAGTAGCTATCTAGCCCCAGTGGAGGGGTCCCAACCTCTACGAAGGGCCTCGCAGGCGTACCCTGAAGAACTACCCTAGCCTCACCTAAGGCAACCCCCCAGAACTCACGGTCGAGGAGGTCTGAGAGCTTATCGAAGTACACTAGTACAACCTTAGAGGGAGGTAGGTCAGGGTTTAGCGTTAAAGCTAGTACGTACCTACCGTCGTACTTCCGGGGGAATACGAAGCCTGCCTTGGAGTTGTAGGGGCAGATAAGCCCTACCTTAGATACCCTCCTGAAGTCCTCTGTTACCGCTAGAGCTAGGTGTACAGTATCCGGTCTAGGAGGTATGGACGCTACCGCGGTGTAGGTTATGTAGTAGACCCCGTTTACCTCGGTAATCCGGGGGTCCTCGACTGAGTGGGACTCCCACGGTAACTCCGGACCTAAGAGCATTCTCCTACCCTCGAAGCTGTAGCCGTCGTGGGACTCCGCGTAGAATATTGTGGAGATCCTGATGCTCTCGTAGGGGGACCTAGGTATGTCCTTGGATAAAGCCCTGTAGAGCATTACCACCCTCCCATCGAAGACCGTAACTGAGGGGTTGAAGACTGCGGATGCCTCAAGCCAGTTCCGTGGGTTCGGGTAGAGCAGCGGGTTACCTATAAACCTCCTCAGCAGTGAGCGGCACCCATAAACAGCTACAGCTACTGGGTTGTTTTTAAGTGGCCCAGCTCGTAGCAGACGTAGCTTCAAGCTCTTCCTCAAGCTCCCGTAGGTCTACCTCACCTAGAGATACGAAGTAGTCGGACGCTCCGTAGTACACCAGTAGCTTCTCCCTAGCTAAAACAGCTCCAGTAGGGTACATGACCCCGGGCTTACCTCCCGGGTAAAGCTCATACCAGTGAGTCGGGGCTCCTATGGGGTAGTCCGGCCTGAGTAGCACCCTCTCAGGGTTCTCACGGTCTAGGACCATGATGCCTATCTTGTAGTAGTAGGGGCTACTGGGGTACTTAAACATCTCCGGGGTAAGTCCCTCCGAGTAGTAGTAATCATCCCAGCCGGTAACCCCGTAGTAGACCATTAACCACCTACCTCCCCACTCTACAACTGCTCCAGCACCTACCTTTCTACTATCCCAGGATCTCGGCCTAGTCCTAATCGCAGGTCTCCCCCAGAGGTAGCGCCCTCTGGAGAGCTCTTCAACGCTCTCCACGTAGTCTAACCATATATACGGGAACACCCGGTGGAAGAAAGCTAGCCTACCCCTAACCCTCCCGGGGAGTAGTAGGACGCTCTTATCGGCTACCCCAGGGCGGGTTATCACTATGGGTCTACTCCACATATCCCAGCGGTACTCTAGGAAGTCCTTTAGGTCTATCCAGCTAATAGCCCCCCTAGGGGGGTCGACCCCGTTGTAAGCTACGTAGGTTAGGTAGAGCCTACCGTCGAGCACGGTAACCCGTGGATCCTCAACACCGAAGTGGGAACCTCCTGAGAGATTGGATAGTCTAGTACCTACTATCCTTACATCCTCAAGCCTTACGTAGGGCTCAAGACCTGGGTAAACCTCGAAGCTCTCCCTAGGTATGTAGATAGGTTCACAGTCCCTCTCTAGAACCTCGTAACCGCTGTCTAGGACTGCTAGACCTAACGTGGAGATACCGTTACGGGATACCTGCCTATAGAGTAGGTACACCCTACCCCCGTAGCTGAGGGCCGCTGGGTTGAAGGTACCGCCAACCTCCCAGAAGCACCCCGACCTAGGCCTTAGGAGGGGGTTACCGTACCACCTAGCCAACCTAATCATACCCGTAGCTCAGCCCTCGTAGGCTACTCGAACCGCAAATGGGGCTACTCAGTGCTAACCCGTAGAAGTCTGTACTAGGTGGCATGGGGGTTAAGCTCCTACAGAGTAGCTCTCCGTAGTTGAAGACCTGCTGGATTGGAAGCTCTGTTAGTACCTCCTCAACTACCTTAGGTAGGGATTGGTACAGCTCCAGCATCCGTGGCGCGGAACTATTCGCAGAGCTATTAAGGTAGAGTGCTCTACCACAAGTGCAGAAGCCTTGGGAAAACCTATAGACCTATTACGGGAACCCTCTGCAGAGTGCTTATCTGTATTACGGAGACACATCCTTAAAAAAGGTAGAACCACCCCAGCACAGTGAACTCTGTGTTAGAGGAGGTAGAGCACTTCGAGCTAAGGAGGAGGCAGCTACTTCGGGCTCTCTCAGACCTAGAGGAGAAGTACTCTATGAGAAGCTCTAAGTTACTCGAGCACAGCCATGTCCTTGAGGACATCGTTACAAGAGGTAGGGAAGGTGAAGTAAGTAGAGAGTTAGCTCTATGGCTTTCACTGTACGACGAGCTGAGGAGACTTGAGGGACTTAGAGCTTCCCTAGAGTACTCAAGTAGGGAGCGTAAGAAAGGTTAGGTCTACAACTACTCGGAGGTACCTTTCAGGAAAAACTCCTACAGGTTCCCGAGTAGTACACCTAAAGCTGAAGCCCGTTAGGAGGTGGAGATGCTTCTAGCATACTACTGAAGGCAGTGTCCGCAAGCTTTTGATTCCTTCAAGTATCATTGGGGAGATATTAGCTGTAAAACAACTGATCTCCGGTGATGAGGCCGACGTAGTCGGATACGTGACGAGGGGTTGATTGTCTGAAGGAACTCCGAGTAGCACTCTCGTAGGGTTTTGTGAGAAGCTATTTAGCTGGTTAGAGGAGGTAGGGTGGTGCGCGAGAGGTTTAGGTTCAGGTACGTCGATGGCTACGTCATAACCTCCTGGGAGGTGGAGGAGGTAGAGAGAGCTCTTAGCTCTGGTGCTACTGAGTTCCAGCTAACCGTAGACCTCGGGCTGAGTACCCTAAGGGCTAGGCTCTCCGGTAGTAGGCTGGTACTCGGAGGTGTTGAGCTTAGCTTAGATGACCTAGGAGCTGTTGAGGAGGGCTTTACCTACAAGGTCCTAAGGGGTAAGCTGGTTAGGTTAGACCTCTACGCTGGAGGTAGGTACTACAAGCTCAAGCCTACTGGGCCTAGGGTAGCTCCTACTCTTGAGGTAAGCGGTGTCCAGATGCATAGGACTGTCGGTGTGGATCCGTGGACAGACTCAAACCTTAAGGTAAAGGCCTTAGGTCCTTTAAGAGGTGCTAGAGTACTGGACGTGTGTACTGGGCTTGGCTATACAGCTATAGCTGAGGTGCTTAGTGGAGCTACCTCCGTAGTAACTGTTGAGGTAGACCCGAACGTCATAGCCCTAGCTCAGTACAACCCCTGGTCTAGGGGTCTCGAGGATAGTAGGATAGAGCTAGTTCTAGCGGACGCTGTTGAGCTCTTAGGGGAGCTGGAGGGAGGCTCCTTCGACGCAGTCCTCCACGACCCTCCGCGGATCAGCATAGCTGGGGAGCTCTACGGGCTTGAGTTCTACAGGGAGCTCTACAGGGTCCTAAGACCTGGAGGTAGGTTGTTCCACTACGTGGGGGAGCCCGGTAAGCATAGTAACGTAAGTTACGTTAAGGGGGTTAAGAGGAGGCTTGAGCTAGCCGGCTTCGTAGGTGTAACCTGGGTAGACTCTGCTAAGGGGTTTAAGGCCTTAAAGCCCCGGTAGCGTGGAGGTCCTCAGGAGGTCCTCAAAGGTCTCCCTCCTACGTGCTAGCTGTACCCGGCTCCCAGATACTACGACCTCGGCAGGCCTCGGCCTTAGGTTGTAGTTAGAGCTCATGGAGTAGCCGTAGGCCCCGACATCTACTATAGCCAGTACATCTCCTTCATCAAGCTTAGGTAGAGCTACTCCGGAGGCTAGTACGTCACCGCTTTCACATACGTTTCCAACTACGTCAGCTACGATCTCTCTAGGTCTATCAGCCTTGGATACAGCTACCACCTCGTGGTAGGCCCCGTAGAGGGCTGGCCTTATTAGGTGGTTCATCCCGGAGTCCACACCTACGAAAACCTTCATAACCCCACCTAAGCTAACCTCCTTGATGTCTACAACCCTAACTAGTAGGATACCTGCGTTCCCAACTAGGTACCTACCGGGCTCTAGCCTAAGCTTTACGTGGCCGTACTTCCTGGAGAATTCCTTAAGCCTCTTAGCAACCTCGGTACCTAGGGTAGCTACGTCTAAGGGCTTCTCACCGGGTCTGTACGGTATGCCGAAGCCCCCACCTAGGTCCACGAACTTCAGGTCCTTAAATCCTCTAGCAACCTCTAGGAGGACTTCAAGAGCTCTTAGGTAGGGCTCTACCTCCAGGACCCCGGAACCTATGTGGGTATGTAGCCCTACGACCCTTAGGGAGTACTCGGAGGCCACCTCCTTAACCCTAGCAACCTGGTCTAGGTATATACCGAACTTAGTTACCCCACCAGTTACAGCGTACCCGTGGTGGCCCGCACCTATACCTGGGTTGATCCTCACCGATACCTCTGTACCTGGGAAGAGCCTACCGTACCTCCTAAGCTGTGAGATGGAGTCAACGTTGATCAGCACCCCCAGCTCCTCCTTAACGAACCTCATCTCCTCGTCGGATACGCTACTCCCAGTGAACAGGATCCTCTCTCTGGGGAAGCCTAGCTTCACACCTAGTAGAGCTTCGAAGGGTGAAACAGCATCGAGACCGCTACCGAGGTCCTTCAAGGTCTTCAGGATCCAGGGGTTGCTGTTAGCCTTACAGGAGTACAGGACCTCGAGGTCTTCGTAGGGTACGGACTTCACGAGCTTAGAGTAGTTCTCAGCTACGGTATCGAGGTCGTACACATAGAGAGGAGTACCGAAGCGTAAGGCCAGCTCCTCAGCTCTGTAGTTACCTACGTAGAGGTAGGAACCTATAACCCGGATCGCCATACACACCCCCTAAGAATAGGTAGTACAGTAATATCCCTACACACCGACCCCTGGAGGAAGTTCACATGTTTACCGCATCTATTTAGGTTCACATTCACTATCTACGGGGCGGTCGGAGATCCCTCCACTGGGATAGGGCTCTCTTCGTGATCGCCTATCCCGCATCCCTCAGTAGGCTTAGGGGCAGTTGCACACCTCATCTTACTCACCATAAAGAATAATAAAGTAGAGCTTATAGAGCCTTCCTCTCTATCCCCACCTTAAAAGGCGATGCCTTCAGCTGCGATTACGGCTTGGAAGCGCTATAGGAGTTTAAACAGGGTTGAGCAGGGGCCTAAGCTTCACCCTAAGGCACCTCTCAACCTCCCTACGCCTTCTACCGTTCCGTAGCTCTCCTCCGCTACCTAGGATTACGACTAGCGTAAGGCCCTCCATCTTCCGCTTCAAGAACTCCTTTACGTACCTCTCCCTACCTAGAGGGGTT
>CAYTXX010000042.1:0-11388 GCA_964442165.1 uncultured Desulfurococcaceae archaeon
CATAGGTCTAATTAGCTAGCAGGGGTTTAGCGCTTAACCAAGGACTCGACCACCCTAATCAGCTTACCTACGACTACCTCTAGAGGTTCCTTACCTAGGGTTATGGAGGAGGCCTCCGCGTGCCCTCCGTAGACCCCTCCCAGGGACTCCGATATGACTTTGGATAGCTCTAGAGCTCCCCTCTCAGCTGACCTCACGGTTATTACTACCTTATCCTGCTCCTCCCTAACTAGTATAACCCCCTTCCTATACGCCTTAGATAGCTCCGTTGCAGCTACCCCTATAAGACCTGCGAAGGCTCTAGACACCGGTAGGTTGAGTAAGGATAGCTTAAGCCTACCGAAGTCTACGGAGTCCTCTGAAGCTACCCTTAGGAGGCTGGATAGCAGTAGCTTAGCCCTCCTAGCCCTAGTCCTAACCACCTCGTCCTGATGTATGCTCCTAGCCCTCATCATCAGGTCTATGAGGTACCTCATGAACTCGGCATCGCCTGGGTTAAACGCTACGGACATCCTGATGGAGTCCACCACCTCCAGTAGGGACCTCTCATCAGTAGGTGGCGGTGCTTCACCCTCGCATATGTCAGCTACGTCAACTAGGAGGCTTTCGTAGGGGTTTAAAGGCATTGAGAAGTGCTGCGCTAGTAGCCTAGGAGTTGAGGTCGACTTAGCGTAGATTACCCGAGAGTAGCTCTGAATCTTCCCTACGAACGGCTCGGAGGTTGCGTGGTGGTCTACTACTACAACCTTAGGGTGCTTAGTGGAGAGGGCTACTATAGCTGTGGAGATCCTATCGTTAAGGGCTATGTCTAGTACGATTAACTCCCCTCCTGGCTGCGCTTTCTGCAGGTCTATGTGGGCCCTCCACGGGTGGGTTACCACTAGGTTGATGTGGCTAGGATAGAGGTCCCTGAGGAACCTCTTTATGTACAGGTACGCCGCTATGACCCCATCGCAGTCCCCGTGGAATACTACGGTAGCCCCCATCCTACACCCACCTACAGAGGTCTAGAGGTCTATAAGAGTAGCGATACCAGGGCCCCTGAAGTAATTTAAGGCTTCTACGGATTAGTAGGGGGTGAGCGAGGAAGTGCTTAAGCTCAACTACGAGGAGCTGCTGGAGAGACTGTACTCAAGGCTACCATCTAAGCGTGTTGAGGCACCTATAGAGATACCACCACTAGAGGTAGAGTTCGTCGGTACCCACACTAAGGTGAAGAACTTCAAGCACGTCTGCGAGGTCATAAGTAGGGACCCTAGGATAGTGCTTAGGTACCTACTGAAGAGCATGGGTGCTAAGGGGAGCCTCGATAACGATGGTAACGCCGTAATACACCAGAACATTAGTAGGGCCTCCCTAAATAAGCTGTTCGAGAAGTTCCTAGAGCTCTACGTGAGGTGCCCGACCTGCGGCTCCTACCAGACCGAGCTTAGGAAGGGAGGTAAGGTGTGGGTACTTAAGTGCTTAGCTTGCGGTGCTGAGGCTACTGTAAAGCCTGCGTGGTAGCTTGAGGGTCTACGTTAAGGTGATGGAGGTAGACGAGGGGGGTGTGCTCCGGAGAGTAGTAGGTATGTGCGATGAGAACCTACTAGGTAGGACCTTCAGGGAGGAGGACCTAGTCCTAGAGGTTAACGAGGAGTTCTTCGGCGGGGACCTCCTAGAGCTCGACGAGGCTCTCTACATCGCGGAAACATCCGAGAACGTTACAGCAGTGGGGGAGGTAATCGTAGGTAAGCTTGTTGAGGCAGGACTAGCCCACCCGCAGGCTGTCCTCAGGATAGCTGGGGTACCATACGTAATCCTGCTGCAGGTGTAGACCCCTGGTAAGGTTTTGCGCTAGATGTGGGAGTACTGAGGGTCCGGGGAACCCAATAGTCGGCGGACTATGCCTTAGGTGCCTAGTAGAGACTAGGAGGTTAGTTGACCTACCTAGCTCAGTAGAGGTTGAGAGGTGCCCATACTGTGGAGCGCTTAAAGTACGCAGCAGGTACGTCGATACGGATACTGAGACCCTGCTCCAGGAGCTAGCTGAGGAGTACGTAGCTAGAGGTAGGGCTCTAGAGGGTTTAGAGAGCGTTAAGGTCCTAGAGGTTAGGGTTTTAGGTAGTACAGCTACGGTTAAGCTCTCCGCTAAGGTAGGTGGGGTTGAGGTACTTCAGGAGCTACCTGTAGAGCTAAGGGTAAGGAGGTCCCCGTGCCCGAGGTGCTTACGTATGAGGAGTAGGAGCTACGAAGCTATAGTACAGCTTAGAGCCGGTAACCCGAGGGGGAGGGTCCTCGTTACTGAGATAGCCTCGAGGTTCAGGGAGCTTGAGGGTGTGGTGGAGGTTAAGGAGGTAGCTGAGGGTGTGGATATCTACGTAGCAGATAGAGCTACAGCACTTAGGTTAGTTAAGGAGGTTGAGTCCAACTACGTAGCCCGGGTGGTAACTACGTGGGAGGACTCTAGAATACGTGCCGGACGTAGGAAGTCTAAAGCCGTCTTCTCCGTTAGGGTATACTCCGTAACCTCCGGAGACTCTGTAGAGGTAAGGGGAAGGGAGTACACCGTAGAGAGGTTTAGGAGGTCCTCAGTTACCCTAGTAGATAGAGAAAGTGGTGAGAGAGTTACGCTTAGCTTAAAGGACTTCTGGAAGCTGGAGCCGAACCTCAAGTAGACTTTAAACCCAAGCCTCACCCTATGTAGTGGAGTACCTCGGTAGGTAGTAGGGTACTAGGAGTGGGGTTATGGTAAATGTAAACCTCGGGGGTCTACGGTGCTTCTGGTCTCCGTAGTACCTCCGGGTATTGAGGAAGTTGCAGCTAGGGAGGTATCTGAGGTACTGGGGCTAGCAGTCTACGGTACATCCGCTGGTAGGGTGTTCTTCAGGGCGTCTCCTAGGGATATCTACAGAGCTAACTACCTCCTAAGAACCTCTACCCGGGTTCTAGTAGCTCTAGCTAACACTTCCTTCAGTACCCTTAAGGACATACGTGACGTAGCCTCCTCCCTAGACTACAGGGAATTCCTAGCTCCCGGTAGGAGCTTTGCCGTTAGAGCTGAGAGAGCTGGTAAGCACGGGTTTACTAGCATAGACGTAGCTAGGGAGGTTGGTGCGGCCGTTATCGAGAGCTACAGCTCCCTAACCGGGATTAGGCCTCCGGTAGACCTAGAGAACCCCGACGTAGTCCTCAGGGTACTGGTCCGCGGTAGTAGCTTACTCATAGGTATTGAAACCTCAGGTAGGTCCCTCCATAAGAGGGGCTACAGGGTCTACAACCACCCAGCAGCTCTAAACCCGGTAATAGCCGCAGCTATGGTTTACTCCGTAGGGAAGTCTGAGACCCTCCTAGACCCGATGTGCGGTGGGGCTACGATACCGATAGAATTCGTACACATCATGAGGCGCTACCCGATAGCGCTCTTTAGGAGGGACTTCGCGTTCAGGAAGCTCGGTATATACGAGCCGGAGGTAGATAGGGACGTACTGGAGGAGCTGGTAGCCGGAGTAGATATGGAGAGCCCAGTTAAGGCATACTGCATAGACATCAGCTGGAAGGCTATCGAGGGAGCTAAGGCTAACCTAGCCTCAAGCTACACCTCAGATGCTGTAAGGCTAGTAGAGGGGGACTCCACTAAGGTATCCACATACCCTAAGGTTAACGTAGATGCCGTAGTCTCTAACCCTCCCTACGGGTACAGGTCCCACAATATTAGGAAGATAGAGAGGTTCTACAGGGAGGTACTCACCTCGCTAAGGAACTCCTACCCAGGTGCTAGAGCGGCTATGATAACGGTATCGCATAGGCAGTTCAGTAGAGCAGCTGAGGAATCCGGGGTTAAGGTAGTCAGGTCGACCTTCGTTAAGCACGGAGGGCTACTGGCTAAGATATTCCACATGGTTCTCTAAGTCGGGTGGATGCTCTACTCCGTGGTAGTAGCTGTAGCTAATTATTCGAGTACTTATTACCTCCCTAATGCTCTACTACCCTGAGATAATGATAGGGTCAGCGAAGAGCTTTAGGGATCTCTGCCAGGTGAGGGGCTTTAGGGCTTTGTGGGACCTAGGAAGTTCAGGTTGCGGTATGGTAGAGGTAAAGGGTAATCTCGGGAGCTCTAAGGTAGGTAAGTACCTACAGGTAACTGCGGGTAGCTACATCGGGGAGGTCTATGCTAGCTAAGCTCTTTGCTAGAGTTCTGGAGAGCCCTCTAAGGGTCTTGGCTAGACCTATCTACAGAATCTACGAGAGCCTACTCTGGGAGCAGGTAAGGTCGAGACCTCCACCTAGGCACGTAGCCATAATACCCGACGGTAACAGGAGGTGGGCTAGGCAGCGCGGCTTAAACCCGGTTGAGGGTCACGAGTATGGCTATAGGAAGCTTAAGGACGTACTCAAGGTACTCTGGAATCTAGGGGTTAAGGTAGTAACGGTGTATGCTATGTCCTATGAGAACTGCGTTAAGAGGAGCTTAGAGGAGCGTGAGCACCTCTATAGGCTCCTTGAGAGAGCTATGGACGAGATGGTCTCCAGCGGGGAGCTGAAGTCTAAGGGTGTTAGGGTTAAGTTCTTCGGTAGGCTGGACATGCTACCGCAAAGACTAGTAGCTAAGATAAGGGAGGTTGAGGCCCTTACGGAGAGCTACTCTAATGTTACCCTAAACGTGGCCCTCTGCTACGGAGGCCGCGAGGAGATAGTCCAGGCAGTTAGGAGGATAGCTAAGGACGTTTCCCTAGGTAGGGTACGCGCTGAGGAGATAGATGAGGAGCTCTTCAGGTCCTACCTATACACATCACACCTAGGGGGGCTAGACGAGCCGGACCTCGTTATAAGGACCTCCGGTGAGATACGCGTAAGCAACTTCCTACTGTGGCAGATAGCCTACAGCGAGCTCTACTTCTGCGACATCTACTGGCCGGAGCTTAGGACCATAGACATACTGAGAGCTGTGAGGAGCTACCAGAGGAGGGAGAGGAGGTTCGGAGCTTAGGTAGTACCTAGGGCCTCAGCTTACCTCTCACCTAGGTACGTACCTCTGTAGGGCCTTAACGAGCTCTCCAGCATCTTTATGTAGACTAGCTGAGCAACCTGAGCCTCTCTCCTTACGCGGATACCGCTGCAGTACACGGAAAGTAGCCCGTAGCCCCTTCCCTCGTAGCCAGGATCCCAGACAGCTGTGTAGAGCGTTGCGCAGGACCTCAGTAGGGTTGACCTAGGTAGGGCTACCGCTAGGTGGTCCTCCGGTACCTTAACGTACTCGCAGTACCTCACGACGTAGGCCCCCGGGCTAAGGTTATAGAAGCCCTGGCTGTCTGGCTCTAGAGCTACGTAGCTCGGCAGTACCTTACCATCCAGGTCTATAACGCCCATACCCTGGGGTACCAGTACCTCGCATAGGGTTAGCTTAACTCCAGCGCAGTCTAGTTGCTCAGCTGAGTAGCCTAGGTTAAGTAGGTACTGAGGTGGGACAGCCATGGCTACCCCATAGACTAGCTACTGAGGTGGATTTTACTTTAGCTTAAAGCCCCATCCTGCTCTATAACTGGGTGGAGTACCCTGCTTAAGGTTAGCTCCCCGTACATAGATGAGGAGGACGTTAAGGCCGTTGTGGAGGTCCTGAGGTCAGGTATGCTAGCCTTCGGGAGGGTTGGCGAGGAGTTCGAGAGGAGGTTTGCGGAGTTCATCGGGGTTAAGCACGTAGTTGCAGTATCTAACGGTACCGTAGCCCTCTACCTAGGCCTTAGAGCACTAGGGGTAGGTCCAGGGGATGAGGTTGTAGTCCCCGACTTCACCTTCGTAGCTACGGCGTCTACGGCTATGCTACTGGGAGCTACCCCGGTACTCGTAGACATAGACCCGGGGACCTACACCGTAGACCCAGCTGAGGTTGAGAGAGCTGTTAGCGAGAGGACTAAGGCTGTAGTACCGGTACACCTCTACGGGCACCCGGCAGACCTGGAGCCCCTGGTTAAGCTGGGAAGTGAGAGGGGGTTCCACATAGTGGAGGACTGCGCCCAGGCTATAGGAGCTGAGTACAGGGGTAGGAGGGTCGGTAGCTTCGGGAGTGTAGCAGCGTTCAGCTTCTACCCGACTAAGAACATGACTACCGGTGAGGGAGGGGCTGTAGCTACCTACGACGACGGGGTAGCTGATACCGTTAGGCTGCTCAGGAACCACGGTCAGAGGAGTAGGTACTACCACGTCGCCCTCGGCTGGAACTTCAGGATGACGGATATCCAGGCAGCTCTCGGGCTAAGCCAGCTGAGGAAGCTAGACTACATGAACGAGAGGAGGAGGGAGCTGGCTAGGGTGTACCGCGAGGAGCTCGAGGCGGTACCGCAGCTTAGGCTACCGGAGGAGAAGCCCTGGGCTAAGCACGTATACAGCCTCTACACCGTGTGGGTCGAGGGGGAGGGTAATAGGGATAGGCTAGCTAGCTACCTAAGGGAGAGGGGGGTGGAGACCTCAGTACACTACCCGATACCCCTACACCAGCAGCCTATCCTCAGTACAGCTAGGAGAGCTCCGGGGTGCTGCAGGAACTCTACTGAAGCCTCTAAGCATGTACTATCCCTACCCCTACACCCCGGTCTACAGGTAGAGGACGTGCTCTACGTGTCTAAGCTTGTAAAGAGCTTCTTCAGTAGGTAGGCCCAAGCCTTACTTATAAGTTCTAGCCTCTTCCAATTAAGGGGCTGAGGGGTTTGAGTAGCTCTAGTTCGGAGAAGGTTGCGAGGCTGAAGGAGGGAGCTGAGCTAAGGGTAGTAAGTGAGAGGTTCAATAACCTTATTAGGAGGCTCGAGGTAGAGGCTTTAGTTGCTCACCAAGGTATGCCAACCCCCAGTAGGGAGGAGCTCGTTGAGGTACTGGGTAGGCTGTACTCAAAGAGCCCTGAGCTGGTTGTAGTGAGGAAGATCGAGAGCGAGTACGGTATGGGTATGTCCAGGGTCTACGCCCACCTATACGAGAGCTTAGATAGGCTAAAGCTATACGAACCTGAGTACATCCTTAAGAGGCACGGAGTAGGGGTGTAGACCCTTGGGGAAGGGAGGTAAGGTATTTAGGAGCCGCCTATACGAGGTAGACCCTAGGAGGGGTATCGCTAAGCTTAGGAACAGGGTCTGCCCTAGGTGCGGTAGGGTAATGGCCTTCCACAGGGAGCCTGTAGCTAGGTGGCACTGCGGGTACTGTAGCTACGTGGAGATCGTGCGGAGCTAGTAGGTGGTCAAGTGCTAGTTCTCGGGATAGAGTCTACAGCTCATACCTTTGGTGTAGGTGTAGTCTCCGACGAACCTAGGATACTAGCTGACGCTAGGTACAGCTACACCCCTAAGGTAGGAGGTATACACCCTAGGGAGGCTGCTGATAGCTTCATAAGCAACGCCCCGAGGGTCCTATCTGAGGCCTTGAAGAGTGCCGGAATCTCCATGGAGTCCGTAGACGCTGTAGCTGTAGCACTAGGTCCAGGCCTCGGACCGTGCCTTAGGGTTGGAGCTACCGTAGCTAGAGCCCTAGCAGCCTACTACGGTAAGCCCCTAGTACCGGTTAACCACGCAGTAGCCCACATAGAGGTAGGTAAGGTGCTTACCGGAGCTAGGGACCCTCTAGTTGTCTACATATCCGGGGGTAACACGGTTATAGCAGCTCTCTACGGGGGTAGGTACAGGGTATTCGGTGAGACCCTCGACATAGCTCTCGGGAACTTCATGGACACCCTAGCTCGGGAGCTCGGTATAGCCCCTCCCTACGTGGTTGAGGGGGTTCACGCACTAGATAGGTGTGCTGAGGGCGGTAAGTACATAGAGATGCCCTACGTAGTTAAGGGGCAGGACACCTCCTACTCCGGGCTACTAACAGCTGCTTTAAGAGCTTACAGGGACGGGGCTAAGCTTGAGGACGTGTGCTTCAGTGCTAGGGAGGTAGCCTACTCCTCGCTAGTTGAGGTAGCTGAGAGGGGCCTAAGCCAGCTAGGTAAGGAGGAGGTACTGCTAGTCGGTGGAGTAGCGGCTAGTAGGTACCTAGTGGAGAAGTTCGAGGCTATGGCTAGGCACAGGGGTGTGAAGCTCTACGTAACCCCACCTAAGTACGCAGTGGATAACGGGGTGATGATAGCCTGGACCGGGCTCCTCCTCTACAAGCACGGGGTTACGGTAGAGCCTGAGAAAGCTTACATAAAGCAGAGGTGGAGGCTCGATAGCGTTGACATATACTGGTAGGGTCTTCAGGGTAATCTACGTAGGGGCTGAGGCTCTGGTAGCTGAAGGTGAGTTCCTAGGCTATGAAGCTGTGTTCAAGCTAAGGCTTAGGAAGCCTTATAGGGTACCGGAGCTGGATAGGGAGATAATCAGGCGCAGAACCCTAGCTGAGGCTAGGCTACTCCTAGCACTTAGGGAGCTTGGGGTTAAGGTCCCAGCGGTACTCTACGTAGACCCAGTTGAGGGGCTTATAGTAATGGAGAGAGTACGTGGAAGAACCATACTGAGCGTAGCTGGGAGCTTAAGTAGGGGTGAGCTGTGCTCAGCTATGAGTAAGGCTGGGTCGGAGCTAGCTAAGATGCATAGGAGCGGCATAGCCCATGGCGACGTAACGACAGCTAACATGGTCCTAACGGAAAGCGGGGACGTATACCTAGTGGACCTAGGGCTAGCTAAGCACGTAGAGGATGTGGAGGACCTGGCCGTAGACTTACACCTACTCATAAGGGTTCTGGAGAGCTCCCACTACTCAGCTAAGGACGAGATGTTTAAGTGCTTCCTAAGCGGCTACCGCGAGATCCTCGGGGAGGAGATAGCTAGGACTATCCTTGAGAAGGTTAGGGAGATAAGGCTTAGAGGTAGGTACGTAGAGGAGAGGCGGGTTAGAAAGTAGAACCAACCTATCTGGAAAATACAGCGCTCACCTGTTAAAGTTTATAAACCTACACTTCGAGTAGTAATACGGTGTAGTAAGTATGCCAGGTCAGGTACCCCTAATAGGTGAGAAGTTCCCCGAGATGACCGTAGTCACAACCCACGGAGTTAGGAAGCTACCGGACGACTACGCAGGTAGGTGGCTAGTACTCTTCAGCCACCCAGCTGACTTCACGCCGGTCTGCACTACGGAGTTCGTAGCCTTCGCAAAGAGGTACGAGGACTTTAGGAAGCTGAACGTGGAGCTCCTAGGGCACAGCGTTGACAGCGTCTTCAGCCACATTAAGTGGGCTGAGTGGATAGAGAAGACGCTAGGGGTTAGGATACCGTTCCCGATAATAGCTGACCCAGCTGGTGAGGTAGCTAGGAAGCTAGGGTTCCTACACGCTCAGAGCGCTACCCACACCGTGAGGGCTGTGATTATAGTAGACCCCAACGGCATTATAAGGGCTATACTGTACTACCCGCAGGAGCTCGGTAGGAACATGGACGAGATACTGAGGATGCTTAGAGCTCTCCAGGTTAGCAACAAGCTTAATGCAGCTATACCAGCTAACTGGCCTAACAACGAGCTGATCAGCGATAGGGTTATAGTACCCCCAGCTAGGACGGTTGATGAAGCTGCTGAGAGGCTTAAGCAGTACACGTGCTACGACTGGTGGTTCTGCCATAAGGAGGGTTCTCCGGAGGACGCCGAGGAGGCTAGAAAGTACCTAAGGAGAGTTGCTGGAACTTAGACCTAAGTAGCTTTTTGAGTAGTCTCCCTCTTCCTCCAGCTTCTCGGGTAGGTATCCCTAGGTATTACAACTCTCCTCGTTTTGAAGGCTATACCCCTGTCCTTAGCGAGGATCTCCTCAGTACTCATCAAGGCTTCAGCTAAGGCTACCAGCTCACCCTTAAGTGAGAAGAGGGCTACTAGGTCGCCCCGCCTGATACCCTCGCTAACTACGGAGATCCCGGGTACGGCTAGGTCGGCTCCGTGGGCTATGGCCGCGACGGCTCCGTCTAGTATAGCCACCTTCGGTAGCTGAGCTACTATGTACTCGTGCGGTAGTACTACGGACTTCACCGCGTCCTCCCTACCTAGCTCTCGGTAGAGGTAGATAGCCTCGGAGAGCTCGTGCATCCTCACGGAGGTATCCTCCCTGAAGGGCCCCGTCCTGATCCTCCTAAGCTCCCTCATGTGGGCCCCAACCCCTAGAACCTCGCCTATGTCGTGTATCAGCTTCCTAATGTAGGTTCCGTGCTGGCATGCAATCCTCATTAGGACGTACTCACCCTCAAGCTCCAGTACCTCAATTGCGTAGACCTCCTTAACCCTGAGGACCCTCTTAACCGAGGACCTAACGGGAGGTCTTTGGTATATCCTACCTATGAACTCCCTAACTACCTCCTCGAACCTCTCCCTATCTACAGCTCTATGTAGTTGAGCTAGAGCTACGTACTCCTTATCCGCGTGCGAGAGTACCCCGATTAGCTTAGTAGCGCTTCCGGTAGCTACCGGTAGTACGCCGGAGACCTTGGGGTATCCCCGCCCCCTATAGGGGCTCTAGGGTCCCCCCGTGACCGGCCTTCTCAATCCTTAGTATTCCCTTAACCCAAGCCACCACTTCGTGACTCGTAGGTCCGGGGGGCTTATCTAGGTTTATCACCCCCGACGATATCAGCTCCTCAGCGCTCCTAGACCTAGGGTGCTTACCGTACCTTGGGTCAGTCTCACCCTCTCTCTTAACTAGGTACCTCCTCTGAAACCCGGCGAACGAGTCTAGCTCCACGAGGAACTTAACTCCCTCCTCCACCTACTACACCTAAGCAGGGATCCTTCAGAGGTAATTTAGCTAACTCGCACCTTAAAGTGGTTTCGCTTAAGCTAGGCTAGGTATTTGCAGTACCTGGTAGAAGAGGTGTTGAGGTCTAACGCTCTCTGGGGGCTACGGTAGCTAGCTTTAGTAAGGTTTTCCTGTCGATCTTAACCCTCTCCTTCATGAACTCCACGAGCCCGGAGGCCTCTATAGCCTTAAGTACCTCCTCATCTGAAGCACCTTTCTCAATTTCTACCTTCCTATCCAGTACCTCGAGGTGCCTTACGTTAGCCTTCCTCCTCTTTACCCCAGTTAAGCTCTTAGGCCCCGTAACCACCACGAAGTTATCGTCAACTATATCCACTATAACGCACTTCCTACCAGCCTCCCTACCCATTAGCTTAACGCATACCCTACCTACCTCGATTACCGGCAACCTCAGCACCTCATAGAGGTATTGAGTAGGGCTTAAAAGCATAGGTTGCAACTAGAAGCCCGCCCTTTAGGGTAGGGATGGAGGAAGAGTTTATAGACTCTCCTCGCTTTAACTACCCTTAGTGATGAGTATTTTAGGCCTGCGGCCCTCGGCCGTGGTCGCTAGCCTTTTACAACTATTTTGGGTTTCATATTGGTTTACGGTGGTTTATATAAAATTCTATCGGAGATAGGAGACGGAAAGCTTTAAAGCTTCACGCAAG
>CAYTXX010000043.1:0-10616 GCA_964442165.1 uncultured Desulfurococcaceae archaeon
GCTGAGGAGGTCTTCATCGTAGCCTCGATGAAGTACATTAAGAACCCTAACCCACTTAAGGAGGAGACCTGGTACGACTGGTGGCTTAACCTAGTAATGTACGATAGGCTCTTCAGGGAGGGCCCCGACCTAGAGCCCCACCCATGGCTGTGCACGTGGTACGAGTACAGCCCGGACGGCTTAGTCTGGCTCTTTAGGGTAGCTGAGAACGCGTACTGGCACGATGGTAACCCTCTAACTGCTGAGGACGTGGTGTTCACGATAGAGTTCTACAGGAAGTACCAGCCACCGTCCTGGTACCCCTACGTCGAGTTCGTAGAGAGGGCTGAGCTAGTGGACAGGTACACCTTCAGGATCTACCTATCCAGGTTCAACGCCTGGCTTCTAAGGACCTTCGGCTACATGATAGTACTACCGAAGCACGTGTGGACTCACGTAGCTGAGGTATTCGACGACCCTACGTACTTCAACCCGCTGAGCTCCGACGACGTAGGTAAGGTCCTACCGCGGATAGAGGCTGGTGAGCCTGCTGAGGTAGCCTCGAAGGTTAGGGACTTCGTGAACAGGTACGGGCACCTAAGGATAGGTTCAGGTCCCTACTTACTGACTAAGTGGGTTGAAGGGGAGCTACTAGACCTAGCTAAGCACCCGAAGTACTTCAAGCCTGGGTTCCCGAGGGCCGATAGGCTAATCTTCAAGGTCTACGCGACCGACGAGGCCCAGTACCTAGCTGTAAAGAAGGGTGAAGCCCACATAATGATGTGGACGGCCCCCTACGCCGTACTACCCGAGGCTGAGGCCGACCCCAACCTGATGGTACCTAAGAGCCCAGACGTCTACGTAGGCTTCATAGGCTTCAACCTCCGAGACCCGATCACCGGGATCAAGAACTTCAGGAAGGCAGTGGCACACGCTCTCGATAAGAACTTCGTCGTTAAGACCCTGATGCTAGGATACGCTGAGGCCGTGTACACCTACGTCCACCCAGGCTTCGAGTTCTGGGTAAACAAGGACGTACCTAGGTACGACTACAGCCTAGCCACCTCGGCTAGGCTACTGGATGAGGCCGGCTTCAAGGACGTCGACGGCGATGGCTGGAGGGAGGCACCTGACGGTAGTAAGTTCGAGGTCACCATATACTCGCCGGAGTACGACCCCGTTAGGGTTAGGATATGTGATGTACTAGTTGAGAACCTAGCTAAGGTAGGGGTTAGGGCTAGGAACGTACCCCTAGACTTCGACACCATGATAGACTACGTCTACAACCAGCTGAAGTTCCAGATATACATAATAGAGAACGACGCTAACTTCCAGCCGTGGTACTACTCAGCCTTCTACGTAGAGGAGCAGGCTGTCCCCGGAGGGAACAACCCGTGGGGCTTCGTAAACAAGGAGTTCGAGGAGATGCTGAAGAGGGCTGAGGGAGAGCCGGACGACTACAGGAGGGCTGAGCTCTACAAGAAGCTCCAGGAGACCCTAGCTGAGGAGCTACCGATACTACCGATCTACGTTAGGTACTGGATACAGGTCTACAGAAAGGAGCTCTCCGGGGTAGTCGACATGCCTGGAGGGGCCCTGAACTTCTGGACCCTCATTAACGGCAACTTCAGGGGGATCCCGGCTGAGCTACCATACACTAAGCTCGAGAAGCCCGTTGAGGTACCCGTCACGCCGCCCCCGACCACTCCTGCGCCAGTTACTGCCACGGTTACGGTACCCGTAACGGTCACGGCTACAGCTGTAAGCACTACTACAGTTAGGGAAACGATTAGGGAGGCCTACACCCCACCGGAGGTAGTCGTAGCTGCGGTAGTAGCAGTAGTCCTCGTCGGGGCGGCGATGTACCTCCTAGGTAGGAGGACAGCTAGGTGATGCCTAAGCTCAACCGGTTTTTATATACTCGTACCTCCCCTAACTCCGGGTGGTAGCTCTGAGCCTCCCTAGGTACGCTGTTAGGCGGGCCCTGGAGACTCTGATCTCATTCTTCATCCTGGTTAGTATCGCGTTCTTCCTCTTCAGAGTTATGCCTGGGGATCCTACAGCATTCCTTCTGGAGAGCCCTAGGATCCACCCGGGCGTACGTGTCCTCCTTAGGCAGAGGCTCGGGCTTGATAGACCACTCTACGAGCAGTTCTTTATCTACCTAGGTAACCTAGTTACCGGTGAGCTAGGGTACTCCCTCTACTACGGTAGGCCTGTTACCGAACTGATCTTCGGTAGGAGGCTACTCAACACCCTAGCACTCGTAGGCTCCTCCACAGCTACAGCCATAGCTGTAGGGCTTCTACTAGCCCTCTACTCAGTTAGGAAGTACAGGTCTAAGGCTGAGTCAGCTGTAACGGTATTCTCCCTAGTTACCTACTCCATACCGACGTTCTGGCTGGGCATGCTGTTCATAATGGCATTCTCCGTACGCCTAGGCCTCTTCCCAGTTGGAGGGACCATAACGGCCGTTAAGGTCCATAAGGACCTCCTAGAGCTAGCCGCGGACTACCTGTGGCACATGGCCCTCCCATTCACAGTCCTAACCCTAATCCAGATAGGTTACAACTACCTCATAGTTAGGAACGCCATGCTCTCAATACTCCAGGAGGACTTCGTAATGGTTGCTAGAGCTAAGGGGCTACCCGAGGGGTCTGTGATAAGGAGGCACGTCTTTAGGGCAGCCCTACCCCCCTTCGCTACTATAGTAGGGCTCCAGCTAGCCGGTATCTTCACCGGTGCCGTAATGACTGAGACGGTTTTCTCGTGGGAGGGGCTGGGTAGGTTAATGTACGAGGCCGTGTCCACCAGGGACTACCCGCTACTCCAAGGTATATTCCTAGTAATCCTAGCAGCCTTCTTAGCAGCTAACTACGTCGTAGACCTACTCTACGCCTACTTAGACCCGAGGGTGAGGTATAGGTGAGGCCCTCTAGGCTTAGGGAGGACTTAGCCCTACTACTACGTAACCCCTACGGTAGGCTAGGTCTAGCTATCCTAGTAGCCCTTGTAGTAGCTGCTGTGGTAGGTCCCTACCTAACACCCTACGATATCTGGCAGTACGGTATCTGCAGGCCCTTCGAACCCCCATCTACCCAGCATCCCTTCGGTTGCGATGAGATAGGTAGGGACCTGCTAACCCTCTTCCTATATGGGGGTAGGATATCCCTACTAGTAGGCTTCCTGGCGGCCCTGCTATCTACCCTCCTAGGGGCTGTGGCTGGGCTGGTAAGTGGTTACCTAGGTGGGCTAGTGGACTCGGTAATTATGAGGGTAGTTGACGCTCTACTAGCCCTGCCGGGGCTAGTCCTTATGATAATCTTCGCAGCGATACTAGGCCCTAGCCTCTTCAACGTGATCCTCGTGATCTCCGTACTCTCCTGGCCCCCAGTAGCTAGGGTCGTAAGGTCCCAGGTGGTATCTCTGAAGGAGTACCCCCACGTCGAGGCGGCGAAGGCCTTCGGAGCTGGTGCTACGAGGATAATCTTCAAACACATAGCTCCAGCTACGATGCCTGTAGTCTTAGCCAACATGGTCCTTCAGATATCCAACGCTATAATAGCCGAGGCAGCTCTTAGCTTCCTAGGCCTCGGAGACCCTAGGATACCGAGCTGGGGCGGTATACTGAGGTTCGCCTTTAGGATGGGCGCTATGTCAGCCGGGTACTGGTGGTACGTAGTGCCCCCCGGTACGGGGATCCTACTCGCAGTCCTCTCAGTTACCTTCATAAGCTACGCACTAGATGAGATAGTCAACCCCAAGCTTAGGAGGTTTTAACCTAGCCTCTAAACTATACAGGGGTACGCTTTGCAGGTTCTTCTGGATAGGCTTAGGGACTACGTACACCGCAACTACAGCTACCTAGTTGAGGAGGTTAGGAAGCTCCTCAGGATACCCAGCGTATCCGGGACGGGTGAGGGTATCGGGGAGGCTGCGGAGTTCCTGAGGGACTGGCTTAGGGATAGGCTAGGGGTGGATGCTAGGCTACTAAGCTACGGAGGTCACCCAATAGTCTACGGTAGGCTGACCGGTAGATCCGAGAGGAGAGCGGTGATCTACAACATGTACGACGTACAGCCCCCAGACCCTCTAGAACTCTGGGAGGTACCACCGTTCGAAGCTAGAGTAGTTGGGGATAGGATCGTTGCTCGAGGGGCCTACAACACCAAGGCCGGCCTCATGTGCTCCCTACTGGGGGTCGAGGCCTTGGAGAGGGTCCTGGGGGAGGTCCCGGTGAGCGTCACCTTCGTACTGGAGGGTGAGGAGGAGATAGGTAGCCCATCTCTACGTAGGTTCGTTGAGGATAAGCGTGGAGAGCTGGCCAGATCCTACGCAACCCTCTTCACGTACCCCTCCGAAGACGTACCGGGTAAGCCTACCGTAGAGCTCGGTAATAAGGGTATAGTCTTCGTAGAGCTGAGGTCGAGGGCATCAAAGTATGACGTACATAGTAGCTTAGCTGGAGGGCTCTACAACCCAGCTGCAGTACTAGCTAGGATAGCCTCGGAGCTCCTAGACCCCACAGCAGGTCCGAGGCTTAGCTGGCTCGAGGAGAAGGTAGTAACACCGACTCCTGAGGACCTCGAGTACCTTAGTGATATAGTTGAGTCCGCACCTCTCGAGAGAATCGTCGAGGAGTACGGTATCGGTAGGACCAGGCTAACCGGTAGGAGCTGGTACGTCGATGTTTTCTTCAAGCCCTCAGTTAACATAGACGGCTTCTACTCAGGCTACGTAGGCCCCGGGACCAAGACCATAACCCCGGCGGAGGCCGTAATGAGGTTAGACTTCAGGCTGGTCCCAAACGTAGAGCCAGATGACGTCCTAGAGGGTCTTAGGAGGGTTGTAGAGAGACTTGGGCTGAGCGATTTAGTTGAGGTCGAGGTCCACGACTGCTATACCTGGAGTAAGACAGACCCGAAGCACCCAGCTGTTAAGGCAGCCCTTAGGGTCTACTCCCTACTAGGTCTAAGACCCTACGTCATACCGATGTCCCCGGGAGCCGCCCCCTCCTACCTCTTCACGAGGACCCTCGGAATCCCGATGATATCCACGGGGCCGGGCCACGGAGGTAGGGCCCACGCACCGAATGAGTATGTAACCCTAGATACCATACCTAAGCTAACTCTGTACGTAGCCTTACTACTCGCTGAGCTAGCTGAGGTCTAGGCAGTCTCAGTAAGCCCAGCTATTTAACCACTTAAGCTAGGGCTACACGGTGCGAGGACGTGGAGCTACCGGCTCTCATAGGTAACACCCCGCTGGTTAGGCTTAAGAGGCTTGGGGTTAGCGGTGTAGATATCTACGTTAAGCTCGAGTACATGAACCCTACGGGTAGCCATAAGGATAGGATAGCCTACTACATGGTTAGGGACGCTGTGGAGAGGTACGGACTTAAGCCCGGTGATGTAGTTGTTGAAGCCTCCTCAGGTAATACCGCAATCTCCGTAGTCTTCGTATCTAAGTTCTACGGCCTTAAGCCGGTGATCCTCGTCGAGGAGGAGGTCAGTGCTGAGAAGCTCTCCATGCTGAAGCTCATGGGGGCTGAGGTCATCAAGGCTAGCAGCGACCCGGCGTCCCCCAGGTACTACCTAAAGCTAGCTAAGGAGGTAGCTAGCGAAAGAGGTGGAGTCTTCCTAAACCAGTTTGAGAACCCAGCCAACATTAGGGCCCACTACGAGACTACGGCTAGGGAGATATGGGCGGCCCTCAGAGGTAGGGTTGACTGCTTCGTAATGGGTGTTGGGACCGGGGGGACTATAACTGGGGTCAGTAGGTTCCTGAAGGAAATGTCGAGGGGCATAAGGGTAGTAGCAGTAACCCCTAGGGGCTCCAGGCTAGCCGGGGGCCCGGGACTCGACGTAATAGATGGGCTGGCCTCTAAGAACGTCTACCCGAACTTCGATAGGACCGTGGTCGACGAAGTTATCGAGGTATCACGTGCCAATGCCATCGAGATAGCTAGAGAGCTTATCGAAGCTGAGGGTATCCTAGGAGGGATATCAACCGGAGCGAACGTCCACGCAGCTATAGCTGTAGCCTCTAGGTTACCAAGGGGGAGCGTTATAGTGACCCTAGCCCCCGACTCAGCCTTCCGCTACCTAGGTACCCTCCTTAGGTAGCTCTAAGCTCTCTACGTAGAACCTCATAGCTACCTCAAGGATGCTCCTAACGGGCTCCCTAACCCTAAGCTTCTCAGCTATAGCCTCAGCTACCCTTAGGATCTCCCCGACGTCCGCTCCGCGACCTAGCTCCCGGTGTGCTAGGGATATTAGGGTCTCAGCCGTAGACCACGGGTAGAAGACCCAGACCCACCTATTGAGCTTCTCAACGTAGTAGTCCGGTATCACCGATGAAGTGGGCTTTAGGTGTACTACTGAGGTCCTAACCTCCTGCAGGCCCATCTTCCTAAGCTCCCTTACAGCTACCTCTATGGTCTTACCGGTATCGGCTATCTCATCTACTAGTAGTACCCTCTTACCCTCAAGCTTACCCTGAGGGAGTTGCTCTATTACAGGTACCTTGTAGACCTCCTCAGCTATACCCCAGTGCTTAACCCTAATAGCGTAGAACTCCTCTACGTTAAGTACATCGCTAACTATTAGAGCTGGGACAACACCACCGCGTAGTACAGCTACGATCACGTCGGGCCTGAAGCCTGAGTCAGCTACCTTCTTAGCTAGCTTAAAGCACAGCTCCACAGCCCTATCCCAGGATACGTAGACTACCTCTACCAGAGCTACCCCCAGCTACTGTTATGTAAGCCAATTAAAGCTGAAGGACTTGAATAGGTAGGATCCCGTGAGGTAGTTAACGTAGTTAAGCTACAGCACGCCTCCGTAAAGCCATCCAAGGTCTTGAAGCTCCGCTACGGCGGTACTAAGCCGTATTTTTACTACCTACATACCGTCTTCAGGGTTACCGCTGTGAGGGTACTCGTCCTAGGAGCTGGTAGGGTTGGTTCTGTCGTAGCTGAGGAGCTATCCATGGACTACGACGTTACGGTAGCTGATAGCAGTTTAGGGAAGCTCTCACGCTTCGAGTCCAGAGCTAGGATTACTCTAGTTGACGCTAGGGACACAGCTAAGCTTGCTGACCTGATTAAGGGCTTCGACGTAGTTGTCGACGCCCTCCCGGGGAGCCTCGGCTACGGAGTGCTTAAGCTCTGCACTAAGCTTAGGAAGAACCTAGTGGACGTATCCTTCATGCCTGAGGACCCCCTACCCCTATCTAAGGAGGTTGAGGAGGCGGGTATAGTTATAGCGGTAGACGCTGGCTTTGCCCCCGGCTTGAGCAACGCTTTTGTAGGTAGGGTGTACGCGGAGCTCGGAGAGATCGAGAGAGCTGTAATAAACGTTGGCGGGCTCCCTAAGGAGCCTAGACCACCGCTTTACCACCTAGTCCTGTTCTCACCCTACGACCTCATAGACGAGTACCTAAGGCCTGCGCGGTTAGTTAGGGACTACAAGGTCATTGAGGTAGACCCCCTCAGCACTATTGAGAGAGTAAGGGTGGGCCCCTTCGAGCTCGAGATGTTCCCCACCGACGGCCTTAGAACCCTACTACACACGGTTAGAGCTAGGGAGATGGCTGAGTACACTCTTAGGTGGCCCGGCCACCTAGAGAGGATGAGAGTACTGAAAGAGCTCGGGTTCTTCAAGCCCGAGAACCTAGATAGGACGCTAGCAGTAATACTCCCGCTAATGCAGTACGAGTCCCCGGACCTCTCCCTAATGGAGGTGGTCGTAACCTCGGCAAGCGGCTGGGGTAGGCTATACCTCTACGATGAAGCTGCCGGAGGGCATACCTCAATGGCCCGGGTTACAGGCTTCGTAGCCTCAGCAACAGCGCACCTCCTAATCGAGGGTAGGTTACCTAGGGGGCTTACCCCACCTGAGAGAGTAGGTGCGGATAGGGACCTCTTTAACTACGTAGTTAAGTACCTTAAAGCTAGAGGGGTTAGAGTAGAGGTAACCTACAGTTAACTACAGGGTAGGTCTAAGCAGGGTGTGGGGAGTTACTGGGAGGGATTACCACCTACCTAAGGTAGTTCAACTCTGGGACCCGCATCGGAGGATTTCCGCGACCCAACTCTGCGGAGCTTGGATCTATCTGGAAGGTGAGGGTGTTTTAGGATTAGGTTTTCGTTCAGTGGTATCTGTACCGTATTTGGTAAGCTTTTATACCCTACAGGTGTAGGTCAGTTGGGGGTAACTAGCTTTGAGGATACCCCTGCCCGTTATCATAGGAATCGTGATTGTAGTTATAGTAGCTGGAGTAGCCGCCTACGTACTAATGCCTAAGAAGGTAGCTCCCTACGCACTTAGTATATGGACCGGGGGGACGGGAGGTGTCTACTACCCGCTTGGAGTTAAACTATCCGAGCTCCTGAATAAGTACGCATCCGATATCATTACAGCTTCGGTATCTACTAGCGGTGCTTCCGTAGCCAATATGAGGGCCTTAGCAGCTGGGGATGCTAACCTAATATTCGTCCAGAACGATATAGCCTACTACGGCTATAAGGGTATATACATGTTCGAGGGCAGTAGGGTAGATGTAGTTAGGGGTGTAGCCGTACTATACCCTGAGGTAGTACAGGTAGTTGTTAGAGCTGATAGCGGTATTAGGAGCATATACGACCTAAGGGGTAGGAGGGTTGCTGTAGGTGCAGCTGGAAGCGGTACGGCTGTTGAAGCCGAGCTCATACTTAAAGCAGCTGGGATATGGGACCTGATAACACCTCAGTACATGGACTTCCGCACAGCTGCAGACGCTTTAAAGCTAGGTCAGGTAGATGCAGCCTTCATAGTTGCCGGTATACCTACCTCAGCAGTACTAGAACTCGCAGCTACGGTTCCGGTAAACCTAGTTGAGGTTCCGGACGAGGTTCTGAGTAAGTTAGTAGAGCAGGGCTACAGGTTCTTCACTAGGTACACGGTACCAGCCGGTACCTACACAGGGCTAACCTCAGACGTTAGGACGGTCGCAGTTATGGCTATGCTAGCTGTTAGAGCTGACGTACCTAGTGAAGTGGTGTACAGAGTCCTTAAGGTGATGTTCGATAAGCTCGATGAACTTAGAGAGGCTCACGCGAGGGCTAAGGACATCGAGTTAGCGAAAGCCCTTGAGGGGATGCCGATACCCCTACACCCAGGAGCTATCAGGTTCTACGAGGAGAAGGGAATACGTGTACCAGCTGAGCTAAGACCCTAGGAGTGACCCCCTATTAACAAGAACTTTTTAGTCCTACTCCTCCTAGCTACTCTAGCTCCGTTCCTCCTACTACCCCTAGTAAGAGTTGGGGTAGTTTGCGTAGATGAGGAGGTAGTAGCTGTAGCCACCTCAAAGCCGGTTAACGTAACCCTAGTCTACCTACATAGCGTTGAACTATACGAGATTGTAGAGATGTACTTAGTGTACGCAGACCGTGTAGAGTTAGCTAGGATGTCCTGGAGAGGATTCGGGGCAGGCCTACCATCTTCAGCCGAGGACCTTAAGCACCTGCGGTATAGGTACGTAGATAAGGGCTTCATCGTGGAGGGAGTTCCGGTGAGTACTGGAGCGGTACTGCTACGAGTCAAGTACATGGTGAACCCCAAGGTACTGGTAAACCACCGGGAAGTCCACCCTAGGGAGTACTTAGCTCTTAGAGCTGGGGTGGTAACTAACCTAGTAGAGCTAGCTCTAGGTATGGTTAGAGGGTATCTTTGCCTAGGGTAGTCCGGACGGCCTCAACTCCTCCAGCTTTTCCGCCCTTATTTTTCAGTAACTTCTCCCTCTGTGGGGGCTTTAGTGGCGGAGGCTTTAGTTATTGAGAGATGTAAGACGGGTCTCTTAGCTAAGCTAATCCTAGTCCTAGGTGCTTTCTTCACCTTCTACGAGATGTTCCTTGTTATGGGACTTAACTTCATGCTCTACACTATCCTCAGGAGCTTAGGCCTCGACCTCAGGTTCCTCCTCTACGTCCCGGACATGCACCAGAGCATGGCCTTCCTACTAGGGCTAGTACTCCTCGCGACATTCCTAATATACCCGGCTAGTAGGAGGAGGTACTCAGAGAGGGTCCCCCTATACGACTACGTCTTAGCTGTGGCCGCGTTCCTCTCGGCGTCCTACCTAGTGGTAGTCTTCCCGAAGGTTGTTGAGCTGGGGTACGTAGAGGCTACTCTAAGTAACGTACTCATACCCTTAGTAGCTATAGCTCTACTACTAGAGGCCTCTAGAAGAACTCTAGGACCGGCTCTACCTACCATAGCCTTTGTAGTCCTCCTCCTAGGTCTAGCTGCTAAGGACTTCAACCTAAGGCACTTCGTAAACCACATGTACTTCGCTAGGGAAGGCCTATTCGCTATACCCCTCTACGTAATGGTTGCCTACGTATTCTCCTTCGTATTCTTCGGCTCCATACTTGAGAAGCTAGGTGTTGGGGAGTACATAACTAAGTTCGTACTATCACTAGTCGGCCACACCTGGGGAGGTCCTGCTAAGACAGCTGTAGTAGCTAGCGCCCTCATGGGTACGGTATCCGGTAGCTCTGTAGCTAACGTACTAACCACAGGTACCTTCACCATACCCCTAATGAAGAAGGCTGGCTACCCACCTGAGGTAGCTGGGGCTGTAGAGCCGGCTGC
>CAYTXX010000044.1:0-1816 GCA_964442165.1 uncultured Desulfurococcaceae archaeon
AGCTATCTACTAGCTGAGAGCTATAGTAGTCACGTAGCTGAGGTCTGGTAGCGTGTAGACCCTTACCTCAGTTACCGAGATACTATAGAGCTCTCTACCTATGTAGAGAGCTCTAATGGCGTTACCGTGCTCCAGTAGCTTTACGAGCTCTACGCTGTCGTCTCTAAACTTAAGGACTGCTAGCCCACCTACGGGTGGGTAGGTGCAGTAGCTAGTGACCGGTAGGTACACGTACGTGTAGTCGTAGTCCACTGTAACCGCCTTGTGGTCCCACAGGGCTGGGGAGTGGGAGCAGCTTATGAGTACCTTGGATACCTCATCCATCTTACCTGGATCCCTCACATCGTATAGGGATACCTTCAGGTAGCCCTCCTCTACACCGACCCCGAGTAGCCTACCTGGTGCTAGTGGGTGTAGGTACTCACTGAAGCCCGGTACCTTGAGGAACCCTAGCACCTTAGGCTCCTCCGGGTTGCTTAGGTCTATAGCGAAGAGCGGGTCAACCTGCCTGAAGGTAACTAGGTAGAGGGTTCTCTCGATGAGCCTTGCCGCGTAGATCCTCTCGCCCTTCGCTAACCCCCTTAGAGATCCTACGACCCTACCTACCTCTAGGTCTACTGTGAAGACGCAGTTCTCTGTCTCACCAGCTGGCTCCACCCCAACACCTACCCAGGGTCTGAGCTCCTCAGCTCTACCACCAGCTCCTACAGCTATGGTTGTCGTAGTTGTAGTACCTCTGTAGTAGCTGATCACCGTAATAGTCCCCCCACCGCCCCGGGGTAGCGGGACGGGGTAGGTGTAGTAGACCCTAACCACCAGAGGGGTTACGGTTGTGGAGACTACGAAGTACCTACCTAGCTCCTCCATGGAGAACTGGTCCAGCAGCGCTCCGGGGATCTTAAAGCTCCTCAGGAGCCCTAGGTTAAGCCCGTCGACCTTAAATACGTAGAACGCGGTCTCATCTACCTCAACACGCTTCGATAGCTCCTCGTTAACCCTAGCTACTAAGCTCTCTAGTGAGCTCCTATCTAGGCTGCTGAGGTACCTCCCCAAGGACTCCATAGCTTTAGCTAAGTCACCTACAGCTAGGTAGCTCCCCACCTCGTTAGCTACCTCAGCTGGGACGAACTTCGAGGCTACCTCTACGAACATTACGTAAGCTCTATAGATAGACAGCCTCGATGTGTGAGCTACGTAGAGCTTACTCAGGGACATGTAGACCCAGCTCCCAGGTCCCGTTAGGAAGGAGTACGCCGTATACTTCAGCGTGGCTAGGTCTACTACTAGGATAGTCGTGTAGCTCTCCGGTACATCCTCAACTACTCCAATACTCCCCACGTCTACCGGGTTCCCGTTAACTACGGGTAGGGTACCGCTAGCTAGGGGCTGCGATAGGACTAGGTAGACGTAACTATTTAGAAGCCTGGAGCCTACTAAGCTCCCCGTTGCCTGGACCCTGAGTAGTACCTCAGGCTTAGAGGCGTTGCTTACGTCTACGACTACTACCGTAGTGTTCGGGGTACCTGCGGGGATAGCTACCGTTAGGAGCTCGGGTAGGACTAACCTCAGCGGTGCGTGGACGTCCTGAACTACTGCAGCTAGCCTGCCTCCGCTGAGGAACAGCCCTACTACACCTCCGCTGAACTCCAGCTTCCCAGCGACCTCCTTGGAGGCTACGTCCACTAGGTAGACTACGCTACCGGAGGCTACGGCTATCAGCCTACCGTCGGTCTTAACTACGTCTAGCTCATCCACCCCCTCGACCTGGACGTTGGTCCTAGAGTACCTGGTCTCGAGCTTAGCAGAGACCGGA
Organism: uncultured Desulfurococcaceae archaeon; assembly: GCA_964442165.1. Classification (GTDB taxonomy): domain Archaea; phylum Thermoproteota; class Thermoprotei_A; order Sulfolobales; family NBVN01; genus DRZP01. The sequence goes on from CAYTXX010000044.1 coordinate 1,814, forward strand.
GCT
>CAYTXX010000044.1:1916-6483 GCA_964442165.1 uncultured Desulfurococcaceae archaeon
ACGTACTCTACCAACTCACTGTAGCTCCTGAACCTTGAAACCCCGGTCAGCGGTAGCCTTACGTACCTACTGTCCTCGGGTCCCTGGGTAAGTACTGTTACTCCACCGGTCGTATGCTGCTGAGGTGCTAGGTAGTAGTGCGGGGCTAGCGATACTAACGAGCCGAGTACTAGCGCTACAGCTACGAGTGCTAAAGCCCTCCACCTACCCATCACCACTTCCACCGCAAGTTACCTGTCTACGTAGCTTTTAGATCTAGCGTTCGAGCACCTCCGTTCAAATACTTGAACTAAATAGGGTCCCTGTAGATCACCGTAGGGCTTTCCGGTGGAGTCTAGCGAGCTAAAGGGGGTCTCGCTGAGGATCTACCTACACCTACTGGAGTCGGACTCACCTAAGGGTATTAGGGACCTATCTAGGGAGCTTGGGCTACCGGTTAGTACTGTACACTACCACGTTAAGAAGCTTAGGGAGCTAGGCCTAGTTAGGGAGCTTCCCGAAGGCCTTGTAGTGTCTAGGAGGGTGAAGCTGGAGGGTTTCGTGTACCTAGGTAGGAGGGTTGTACCTAGGTTAGCCTTCTACTCAGCCTTCTTCGCTGGAGTCCTCCTAGGGTTAGCGGGGCTTACCGTAGCTAGCAGTGGACTAAACCCAGATAGGTTCGTAGCTATCGTGGTATCTGCAGTAGCTACGGCTGTAACAGCTTTAGAGGCCTACTACGTTAGGAGGTCCCTCCTATCTTAGGACCTCCTTAGTAGGGCCCTTAAGACCTCCCTGGCAATATCCATACTCTCCCGAGCCCTTCCTACAGCTTCCTTGAGAACCTCCTCAGGCTTACCGCCCCTAGCAAGCTTAGAGCAGCTTTGCTTGAGGACCTTAGCTAGCTCTACGTCTTTACATAGGGCTCTAGCGACCTCGTGGGACCCGGGGAGCTCCTTAGGGCTGCTTAGGGTGGGTGTAGGCTTAGTGGGGGAGGTAGCTCTCAGCGAGAGAGCTACTACCACTACTAAAGCTAAGCTAGCTACTCTAACTGCAGATACTACGTAGGCCCCGGCTACCCCACCCCAGGCTACAGCTGGCTGAGGCTCAGCCCTGTACTTAGAGCCCTCAACAGCTACGAGCCCACCACTACCGCAGAGGGATCTCAGCAAGTTAGTCAGGAAGGCGTAGCTGGGGTTGAGGATGTTACGGGGGTTTAGTAGAGCATTGGTGAAGGGGGTTCCATCCCCTATAACTACTACGGTGGAGTTCCCCCTCCTGTAGCTAGCTACTAGAGGTAGTCCGCCTACCTCGGAGAGTACCTCCACAGACTCCTCAGCTACCTCTAGGCTGGAGGCGTATGCGTAGACCAGGTCGAAGCTCTGGTTACCTAGGGAGGTCCTTACCTGAAAGACGTAGCTACCTCCAACTCTAACTAGGTTTCCGGAGATCTGCACAGGTATGCCTAACCCTCTAAGTAGCTCGTTAGAGTACCTCCCCTCATCAGCAACTACTAGGCTAGTACCTAGGTCTACTAGCTTAGCTAAGGCCTCCACATCGCTACTACCGTACGGTAGCTCCGGGGAGATAACTACTATAAGGCACGGTACCCTATCTAGCTTAGCGGTAGACCAGCTCTCCACAACTACGACCTCGTACCCCAGGGATGCCAGTACCTCCACTAGGGATGAGGTGCCCTCCGGATCCGGATTACGTGGTGAAGCCCCTACATCTCTGTAAGTGAGCGGGACCTTCTCAGCTAGGAGAGTGGCTAGGAGTGCTGTGACGAGTAGGTAAAGAGCCCACCTCCTAACTCTCACAGCGGCCCCCCATGCTGGAGGTGTAGGAGAGTACTGCGATACCGGCTAGTAGAGCTACTACAGCAGCTACGTAGCGTTCGAAGAGGGCTAGAGCTATAGAAACCGTGAACGAGGCTAGGGCGAAGACCTCCAGGAGCTCCGGCGTCCTAGAGCGCGTGGCGAACCACCTCTTCAGCTAGCTTAGCTAGGGATTCGAGGTACCCTAGGTCTCCGTCAGTGAGGGTCGCTAGAGCTAGTATTGAGATAGCTGTAGCTAGTGCTAGCACTTTAAGCCCCCCACGTGCGCTTCTCTCAGCGCTATCAATCACTCTCTTAACTAAGTAGGCTACTACTAAGGCCATAGCTAGGGGTAGAACTACCGAGTCTGTAGCTAGGAGCTCAGCTAACCTATAGGCCGAGGCTCCCGAGGTGAACGTAGATAGAGCCTTAAAGTAGGCTACGGGACTCCCAAGCCTTAGCCCCAGCCTTAAACTTACCGGAGGCTCTACCCTAGGTAAGTAGCCGCTGAGGTGTAGTAGGGCCTCCCAGTACCCAAGGGTAGCTACTAACCCTACCGCAGCCCTTAGGAGAGCTCTAGAGGGCTCTGGAGCCGCGGCTACAGCTAGGGCTACTAGGGCTGCGAAAGCTGCTAGAGCTATCGCTAGTGCTATAGGGTTACCCACCCCCAAGGCTTTCAAGCCTCAGCCTCCTAGCTAGCTCATCAGCTCTACCAAAGTCCTCGGGTTTTAGTGGTGTAGCTGAGAACCTAGCTAGCTCGTAGAGCCTCCCAAGCTCCCTCAGAGCCCCGGCTTCCGCACTACCCAACTTACTAGATAGCTTACTAACGATCTCCCTATGGGTATCAGCAGGCTCTACGCGGACCTCAACCCTTCTTCCAACTACATCTACGGCTCTCCAGAACAGCTCGACTACCTTATTCCGGTAAGCTACGGAGAGGTGTGCCAGAGGTGAAGGTACCCACCTCCGCGGAGGTCCTAAGCTGCTGCTCCCCCTCCTAAGGGCTGCTACTACCGCCGGTACGAGCGCTACGGCTACCGCGGTAGCTATAGCTACCTGGAGAGCTGGGTAGCTTTCTAAGGCTCTAGCTTCACTCCTCCGCAGAACCTCCTCAAAGCCTCTAGCAGAACTTAGGGTGTAGTATGCTAAGCTTACGCTACTAGCTACCTCAGCAGCTCTGGAGATTAGCTTACTGGGTAACCTACTTAGAGCTATGCTAAGGTCTACGTGCTCTGCGGAGGTAGTCTGCACAGGGCTGGTAGTGGAGTTACCTAAGGGTAGCCCCTGACCGTAGTACCAGCCGGGTCTAACGAGGTCCTCGTCGAAGCCTTCGACAACCTCTCGGAGCCCTCCGGAGGTTGGGGTTAGCGTTAGGTTACCGTACTTAAGGGCTGCTAGTACAACCTCGGGTGAGTACCTCTTAAGCTCCTCGTAGAGCTCTACTAGCTCTAGGAGGCTGTACCTAGATAGAACCTCCTGGAGGTCTACGTTAAGCTCCCTAAGCTTCTCCACGAGCTCCTCAACCAGCTCCTGGGGTACGTCAGCACCCCGCTGGGGTTGCTGAGCTGCTATGTAGACCGTAGGTACCTCAACAAGCCTGAGCATAGCTAGCCCAAAGAACACCGAGGTGCTGGATAACACCTCCTCAGCTAGCTTACCGGCTCTAGAGTAGTCCCCCCTCTCTAGGTGGAGACCGAAGAGTACTACCCTAGCCTGCAGCTCCTTAACGCAGAGGCCGCTACGTCCGGGGTCTAGGGATAGTGCGAGTACTAGGACGTCCCTGTAGGAGCTACCGGATAGAGCCCCCTCAACTAGAGCTACCGGTATACCTAGGGAGGTCAAGGCCCTAGCTGAAGCTTCGAGAGCTAGCCTCACGTCGGTATCCAGCACCGTACCGCGCCCCTCGAGGACTACCTTAAAAGCCTTGAGCTGGGCCCCACCTAGTACTAGGGGTAAGGGGGTACCCCCCTCCTCTAGCGTAACCCTACGTAGGTCCCTAACCCACTCCAGAACCCTCCAGCTAGGCTCTACACCTACGTTGGGGACCGAGGCGTTCGGGTAGCACCTACTAACCCACCTAACTAGGGAGTCTAGAGCTAGGGGTACCTTGAGGAGCTCCTCAGGTACTTGCTGAACGTGCCTCCCGTAGCTAGGTACGGAAACTAACGCTAGCGTAGTTAGTAGCAGTAGTACGTAGACCCCTAGCCGCAGACTCCCATACCCCTTAGCATGGTGGTAGGGAGGTAATAACGGTATGCTGCTAGCTTAAGGTGTCCACTAACCCTCACGAGGTCGGGGCGCTGAGCTCGCGTCTAGGCTAACCCACACCCTCCCGTGCCTTCTATACCTACTGGAGGCCTCCTGCCTCAGCCTCTCCACGTAGTCACAGGTGACCACAGGTACACCCTCTACCAGTGCTGAGAGCGCTAGAGCGCTTCCCCTTCTGACCATGCTCTCGAGCTCCCCCGGGGTGTAGATGAAGAGGTCTACCCCCTCCCTAGCGTACTCAGCCGATATCGAGAACCTGTCGAGGATGCCTAGGTTAGCTACATCGCTCGATACCACTAGTAGGTCTACATCGCTCCACTCCCCTCCACCACCCCTAGCCCACGAACCGAAGACTATGGCCGCCTCTACCCTGATCCTCTCCCCGAGCTTACGTAACACCCCCTCTACACGTCTAACCCAAGAGCTCTCAGCCGCGCTCTCACCCAGTTGACCAGTGTTTCAGCGGAGTTGATAGCCCTCTCAGCCACCACCCTATCGTAGTACAT
>CAYTXX010000044.1:6583-10585 GCA_964442165.1 uncultured Desulfurococcaceae archaeon
GGTAAGGGGACCCCCTGGTGGGAGGTTGACTACGCTAGCTACGTCGAGGCAGCCGTATGGGTTGCGGGCTGTAACCTCCGCTGCCCCCAGTGCCAGAACTATTACGTAACCTACGACAATACCTCCGCGCCTATGACCCCCGAGGACGCCGCTAGGCTCGTAGCCTACTACCACAGGAGGTATCGCACTAAGGGCGTAGCTATTAGTGGTGGGGAGCCTACCATAAACCGTAGGTGGCTCGTGGAGTTCTTCAGTCACGTCAGTAAGATAGTGGGAGGTAAGGTTAGGAGACACCTGGACAGCAACGGGACCGTACTAACCCCCGACTACGTTGATGAGCTAGTAAAGGCGGGCTGCAATAATATAGGTATAGAGCCTAAGTGCGTGCGCGTTGAGACCTACATGAGGATTACTGGTATACGCGATAGGGACCTAGCCGAGAAGTACCTCAGGACAGCTTGGAGGGCCGTTGAGTACGTTTATAGTAAATACCAAGGTAGGGTCTACCTCGGTGTAGGCCTGGTCTACAACAGGGAGCTGGTATCTCTGGAGGAGGTAGCCGAGGCAGGCGATAGGATAGCCTCTATAGACCCCACCGTACAGGTCACGGTGCTGGACTACTTCCCTACGTTCAGGAGGAGGCAGCTGAGGAGGCCCTCGCTTAGCGAAATGCTTGAGGTTAAGAGGATCCTCGAGGAGAGGGGTCTGAGAACGGTCATCGTGCAGACGGAGTGGGGGCACGTCGGTCCTGGTAGCAGGAAGCTCGGTTACTTCCCCTACTGACACCATCCGTTCGCGCATCAACGACCCCTAAGGTCGGGGACTGCTTCTGGGTCTGTTGGTCGTAACTAGCGGTGTGGGGCTAGCATCTATAATAGGTCTCTCCGTGCTACTCTAAGGGGGTATGAGCAGGGTTGAGAGCGTAGTTAAGAGGGTAGTCGAGGTCTGCAGCGAGTTCCTGTTTGAGCGGGAGGAGCACGTGAAGGTACTTACCTTAGCGACGGTAGTCGGGGGCCACGTACTAGTTGAGGGGGTCCCCGGGGTAGCTAAGACCCTTACAGCTAAGGCTGTCGCAAGAGCTATGGACCTGAAGTTCAGTAGGATCCAGATGACCCCGGACCTGCTGCCGGCGGATATAGTCGGTAGTAGGGTGTACGACCAGAAGCTCGGGGACTTTAAGGTGGTTCTAGGCCCTATACACGCTAACCTAGTCTTAGTAGACGAGATAAACAGAGCCTCCCCTAGGACGCAGTCAGCTCTACTCGAAGCCATGCAGGAGAGGCAGGTAACGATCGAGGGCGAGGTCTTTAAGCTTCCCGAGCCCTTCGTAGTCGTAGCTACGATGAACCCTGTGGAGGTTGAGGGGGTCTTCCCCCTCCCTGAGGCCCAGCTGGATAGGTTTATGGTGAAGCTCCCCATGGGTGGGCTGAGTAGGGATGGTATGAGGAGGTTCCTCAGGGTCGACCTGAGGTTAATTGAGGAGAGGTTCGAGAACCTAAAGCCTGTAGTCCGCCGCAGCGAGCTCCTAGAGGCTAGGGAGGAGCTCAGTAGGGTGTGGGTTGACGATTCCGTGATCGACTACGTTATAAGGCTTGCCGAGGCTCTAAACAGCCACAGAGCTGTAAGGCTAGGCCTCTCACCTAGGGGGACCTCCATGCTACTCCTCTTCTCCAAGGCCCTGGCCCTGTCCGAAGGCAGGGACTACGTTATCCCCGACGACGTTAAGCTAGCCTCTATCTACGTAATCCCGCACCGCATAGTACTGAAGCCGGAGTTCCTAGCTGAGGGGCTTTACAGAAGGGAGGCCGTAGTTAGGGAGGTACTCGAGAGGGTTGAGGTACCACGGCCGTAGCCTACCGCAGAGCCTCTGCTAGAGTTGTAGGTGGATGGGTCTGGGTTCTTGCGGTTGCTACATTACTACTAGCTGCTATACTGGCTCTAGCGGAGTCCCCTATAGCTAGGTATGCTCTAGCTATCCTCCTACCATATACCTCGGTATCCCTAGCTCTCCAGAGGTCTGTTGGAAGGACCTACGTACTCTACGAGGTTAGTGAGGGTGAGGTAACCATAGTGGAGGGCGAGGCCGTTGAGGTAACTCTAAGGCTAAGCTCCTGGCTTCTCTCAGTATCTAAGGTCAGCTCCCTATCTATTCAAGGGGATGGAGGGCTCAGCGTCTCCTCGTTCACCGAGCTCAGGGAGGGGCTCTCAGCTGTAGCTATACGTGCTACCGTTAAGGCTTTAGTAGGTACTCACATAGTTAGAGGGGTTACCGTAGGGCTTAGGCTACTCCCAGCTCCTATCCTAGCCTCCGTAAGCATCCCAACTGCTACTACCATTAGGGTGGTTCCAAAGGTTAGCAGTAGGATAGCCCTAGCTAGAGGTGGGGCTCCGTACGACATAGGGCTGAGGAGTGTTGGAACCTCCGGTGTTGGTACGTCCTTCTACGGTACTCGGGAGTATAGGCTGGGTGATGAGCTTAGGTACGTTGACTGGAAGGCCTCGTTAAGGCTTAGGAGGCTCGTGGTGAAGCTCTTTGAGCGTGAGGTGTATAGGTGTGTAGCCCTTGTAGTAGCTCTAAACTATGGGTTCTTCCGCGGTAGTAGGCCTCCCCTTCCAAGGCTGTTTGAGGGGGTTGTAAGCCTAGCTACAGACCTACTTAGGTACGGAGCTGAGGTACTAGTAGCTGTAGTCTCTCCAGGTAAGGTCTTTGGCCTAACCTACGTAAAGCTTCGCAGAGCTGAGGACCTAGCTAACCTAGCTGAGGCCCTCTCCAGGGTTGAGTGGCCGCTTGAGGTAGCTGAGGAGAGCTTAACCTACAGAACAGCTCTATGGCTATCCCTTAAGCTCGCTACGGAGCTTCTCCCCGGTAGGTGTACGGTTATATACTTAGGTGAACCGGAGTCTGACGTAGACCTAGTAGCTAGCCGCCTAGTAGCGAACTCCCTAAGAAGCCTAGGCTATAGGCCTATCTTCGCACTAACCTCAGCTGAGGTAGTTAAGCTTCTTTACGGAGAGGCTGAGGAGGGGGACCTCGTAGTAATAGCTAGGAAGCTCTCCAGGGTCTATAGGGAGGTGGAGCCATCAGAGCTCTTCACCATAGTTGAAGACCTAGGTAGCTTAGCAAGGTTTCTGCACTTATAAGCCTAGGGCCGCGTAATCCTCGGTGATGGGATTTGGGGGTACTTAACGGTAGCGGAGGCCTGCGGAGGTACCTGCAGACCTTTGGGTGCTGACTATGGAGTTACTTGTACTAGCACCTATAGTAGGTCTAGTAGCTGGGCTTCTGGGGGCTATGTTCGGGCTCGGCGGTGGCTTCCTGATGGTCCCATTGCTAACTATCGCAGGCGTTGATATGAGGGTAGCTATAGGTACTTCCTCAGCCGCTATACTGTTCAACGCCATATCTGCTGTAGTAGCTTACTCTAGGTATAGGTACGTAGTCTACAGAGCTGGGATGATAATCTCAGCTACAGCTGTAGCTACAGCCTACTTAGGAGCTATGCTTACACGTATAGTAGATGTACGTGTACTTAAGGTACTATTCGGCCTAGTCCTAATCTACGTTGCAGTTAGAGTGGCTCTAGCTAGAGGTGCAGATAGGGGTGTGGAAAACTACAGGCTTACGTGGACCCTGCGAACCTACCTTGCTATTACCTCCGGTGGGCTACTAGCAGGGCTTGTCGCAGGGCTACTAGGTGTTGGAGGAGGAGTTGTTAACGTACCTCTACTTACGTTCCTCGGGGTACCCATGCATAACGCTGTAGCTACCTCAACCTTAGCCATAACTGTAACATCGACTTCCTCAGCCTTAACCCACTACACCATAGGTAACGTAGACCTCCAGCTACTAGCTTTACTAGCCCCAACACTAGTAGTAGGGGCTCAGCTAGGTGCAGCTACTGCTAAGAGGCTTCGGTCACTAACCCTGAGGAGAGGCTTCGCAGCCGTACTAGTATTCATAGCCCTGAGGACCATGCTAAGCTAGTCTGAACTGTTCACAAC
>CAYTXX010000045.1:0-10261 GCA_964442165.1 uncultured Desulfurococcaceae archaeon
GGGGCTACCCTAGCTAGAGCTTCCCCCATCCTGTACCTAGCTACGTAGATGCTTACCCCGTTGAAGTAGGAGTCCGGCCTACTGAAGTAGACGTACTCGAAGATACAGGGAGACGGCTCAATAGCTACCGGTGAACGCGTTACCTCGAGGGACCTCCCATCGAAGGATACTACAGCACCGGGTTCTACCTCCCTCCAGCTACCTAAGCCTAGCACATCTAGTGCTGCGGTCTCTGAGGCAGCGTATAGGGTATCCCCTAGGTCGGTGTAAGCTAGGGGCCTAAAGCCCCTAGGATCCCTAGCTAGTACTAGGCGGGGTCCTGGGGTAAGTACGGCTAGGCTGTACGCTCCAGCTACGTACTTAGATAGCTCCTTAACCCCCTCTACAACGTCTCCACCTAGCTCCTTAGTAATGGAGTAGAGGGCTAGGGCTAGGGCGTAGGTATCGGATTCCACCCCCCTCCTCAGCAACCCGGGGTCGAGGTCCTTAGCTAGCTGGAGTAAGTCCCTGTAGTTAGCTATGGTACCGTTAAACGCTAGGGATAGCCTTAGCCTGCCATCACCTACCGTAACGGGCTGTACAGAGCTATCCCAGTAGCCTCCCGTTGTGGAGTACCTTACATGACCTAAGCAGCCGAATGCCTTACCGCTATCGCTACCTACGGTACTCGTGTCATTAACCTCTATAGCAAGGCCCCTCGTGTACACGTGGCTGAAGGAGCCGCCTAGGCTTAGCACCGAGAGCCCTGTAGCCTCCTGACCCCTGTGCTGTAGCTCTATAAGTAGCGAGATTACCTCAGCTATAGCTCTAACTACCTCAACACCCCTCCCCGCCGCGTAAGCTGCTATACCGCACACCAGCCGTCACCTAAAGGAGCTCTCCAAGCTCTCTAGGTAGGTGGAGCGTAGTACTTCTAGGGGTAGCTCAGCTACGGCACCACCGGATCTAAGCCTGTAAACCCCACTACTCAAGGTCCTCCCAACTACCGAGACCTCCACACCCATACGCCCAGCTAGCTCTAGAACCTCGTCGACGTCTCCAGCTTCAACCTCGACAACGTACCTAGCCTGAGTCTCCGAGAACACTACCTCATCCACCCTTAGGCAGCCCCTACAGGGGACCCTCCCCAGGTCTACCTCAACGCCTACACCCCCTAGTACAGCCATCTCAGCTAGGGCTACACCTAGCCCGCCTAACCCTATATCGTGTACTGCGAGAGCTAGCTCCCTTCTAACTAGCTCTAGTACTAGTGAGGAGTTCCTAAGCTCAGATGACGGCCTAGGTCTCGGGATCTCACCTACCTCAAGTCCGTGTACCCTATGAAGGTACTCTGAACCACCTAGCTCTGGGAAGGTGGTTCCAACGACTACTACCGCCGAGCCCACCACCTTGAAGTCCATCGTAGCAACCTTCGAGACATCCTCTACAACCCCGACCCCGACTATGGTTGTAGTAGGCTTTACCTGCCTACCTAGGTGGTCCTCGTTGTAGAAGCTCACCTTACCTCCGACAACAGGTAGCCCAAGCTCTCCGGCCATCCAGGCAAGTCCCTTCAGCATCATCTCGAAGTACCAGAACTGCTCAGGCTTCTCAGGGTTCCCGGCGTTCAGCTCATCCACTATAGCTACTGGGGTAGCCCCTACAGAGACCAGGTTCCTAAAGCACTCGGCAACGCTGTTTGCAGCCCCGTTGAACGGGTCAAGGTAGGTGTACCTAGGGTTAGCATCCCCCTTAACAGCTATCCCTCTCCGGTCACCCGCGTCGAGCTTGAGTACAGCGGCGTCGGCGTAACCTGGCTTAACAGCTGTTCTCGCACCTACCTCGTGATCGTACTGCTCGTAGATCCACCTCCTAGATGAGACGTTGGGGGAGGAGAGGACCTTCAGGATGGAGTCAGGAATGCTGACCTCCGGTAGCCCTAACGCTGGCGTAAGTCCGTTGAGGGCCTCTGCAGGGGGTCTGGAAGCTCTCCTGATAGCCCTAGGTCTAGCTAGCTCTTTAGACGGTACATCAGCAACTACACGACCTCTAAAGCGGGCTACGATCCTACCGTTATCCGTGAAGACCCCCACGATGCTGTACGGCAGGTCGTACTTCTCGAAGACCCTCCCGACCTCCGAGAGCTTCCCCGGCTCGACTACTACCACCATCCTCTCCTGGCTCTCAGATACGAGTATCTCAAGAGGTGTTAGCTCAGTACGTAGGTGGAGCTTATCGAGGTCTAGCTCAGCCCCTAGGCTGAACTCAGCAGCTACCTCGCTTACAGCGGTCGTCAGGCCCCCTCCACCTAGGTCCTTAATGTACCTGACGAGCTTCCCTCGCACTAGCTCTATCAGGGAGTCTATCAGCAGCTTCTCGGTTAGGGGGTCAGCAACCTGCACAGCACCTATATCCCTGTCGACGTCCTCACCTAGGGGCTTTGAGGCGAAGCTGCTACCTAGGAGCCCGTCCCTACCGGTCGAGTTCCCCACGATAACTATGAGGTCCCCCGGTCTGGGCTGCTCACCTACTAGGTTCTCAACCTTAGCTAGCCCTACGCAGGCTACGTTAACTAGGGGCTGCTTATTGAAGGAGCTATCGAACCAGGTATCCCCAGCTACCGTCGGTACCCCGATCCTGTTCCCGTAGTCGCTTATTCCCTTAACCACCCCACGGGCTATCCAGGAGGCGTGGGGGTCCGAGGGATCGCCTAGGTAGAGTAGGTCGAGGAGGGCTATGGGCCTAGCTCCTAGGGTTAGTATATCCCTAACTATACCCCCGATACCCGTAGCAGCGCCGTTGTAGGGATCTACGGCCGATGGGTGGTTATGGCTCTCTATCTTGAAGACCACGGCTATACCCGGGAACACCTCCACGGCTGGTGCGTCGCGCCCAGGTCCTACGAGTACCCTACTACCCCCCGTTGGGAGGAGCTTTAGGAGGAGCCTACTGCTCTTGTAGGAGCAGTGCTCGCTCCACTGGGCTTCAAACATAGCCAGCTCCTCGGGGGTAGGCTCCCTACCTAGGATCCCCCTGATCTCCTCAACCTCCTCAGGGGTTAGGGGCACCTACCACCCCCTCCTTAGAGACAAGGCTATGCTCCTCAGGATAACCTCACCCCCCGGGTTGAAGCCCCTGGGGGTAAGCACTCCAACAGCCCTCTCGGGGTGCGGCATTAACCCCAGGACGGACCCGTCCTCGGACCCTACCCCAGCTAGGTCGTAGGCGCTCCCGTTTGGGTTCCAGCCCTCCTCGTACCTTAGGAGTGGGTGCTTCGAGGAGATCTCGCGGTACGTCGCCTCGTCTACGTAGTACCTACCCTCAGCGTGGGCTACTGGCATGTCTAGCCTAGACCCGTCCTCTGCTAGAGCGAGCCAGGGCCCCCTAGGTTTCTCGACGACAGTTCTAACCCACCTACAGGTGAACCTACCGCTCTCGTTAGGTAGTAGGGCTCCGGGGAGTAGCTCGGCCTCTACTAGGACCTGGAAGCCGTTGCATATACCGAGGACGGGCAGCCCTCTGGATACCCCCTCCCTAACCTCGTCCATGACCCTTGTCCTAGCAGCTATAGCGCCAGCCCTGAGCCAGTCCCCGTAGCTGAACCCTCCCGGGATCACCACAGAGTCCCAGCTGGTGCTCCTGAAGTCCTTGTACCAGACCACCTCGGCCTCGACACCTAGCTCAAGCTCCCTGAAAGCCCTCACTACGTCCTCGTCGCAGTTAGTTCCCGGGAACTTGATCACGGCTACCCTAGCCAAGGGGTACTACCTCCAGTGAGTGGACTACGGGGTTGTAGATCCTAAGCTTAGCACACATCTCCCTCACGTACCTAACGGCCTCTTCAACCGACTCAGCCTCTACGAGTAGGTTTAGGTACTTACCGGCCCTGACCTCCCTAACCCTATCGTAGCCGGACCTCTGCAGGAGGTCCCTACGTATGGTCTCCCCCTCAGGGTCCCTCAGCTCCCTCCTGTAGGTAACTATTACCCCGACCCTGTAGAGTCCCATGAAGTTCACCTAGCTCTCTAGGCACAGCTTCAGGATCCTGATGGCTAGGTAGGCTGCGTTCTCCGGGTTGTCTATACCCACAGTAGCTACGGGGATCCCCTTAGGCATCTGGACGATGCTCAGCAGAGCGTCTAGACCTCCTAAGGCTACGTTTAGCGGTACCCCTATGACGGGCTTCTGAGTTCTTGAGGCTATGAAGCCAGGTAGGTGGGCTGCCAGCCCGGCCATAGCTATGAACAGGTCTGAGTCGCTGGTCTCTACGTACCTCTCCAGCTCCTTGGGGTTTCTGTGGGCGCTTAGCACTACGGTCTCGTACTTAATACCGTGCTCCTCCAGTACCTTAGCCGCCCTCTCCGCGAAGGGTAGGTCCCTCTGGCTTCCGACTACTATGCTTACCTTACCCCTACAGGGCACGCGCATCACCTACAGGGAGCTATTGATAGGTACTTCGAGGCCTGCCTAACCCTCTCCAGGGCCTCCTCAACGGTGGAGCCCCTAGCGAGTAGTACGGCGAGCCTCCTACCCCTGTATGTAGACGGCTTACCGAAGAACCTCAGGTCGATTCCGGGGATCTCGAGTACCTTAGATAGCCCGCAGAGCTTAGGTGCCCACGAGTTTTCCAGGTCTGTGTAGATAGCTAGGCTAGCCCCTGGGCACACGACCCTGGGCTTAGGTACCGGTAGGCCTAGCACTGCCCTAACGTGGATCGCGAACTCGCTAAGCTCCTGCGTCACCATAGTTACCATACCGGTATCGTGAGGCCTAGGGGCTACCTCGCTGAACAGCACCCTACCGTCCTTGGTTAGGAAGACCTCGACGCCGAAGATCCCTAGACCGCCCAGCCCCTCGGCTACCCTCACACCTATCTCTACAGCCTTCCTAAGGGTTCCCGGGTCTCTGGAGGAGGGTTGCCAGGACTCTACGTAGTGGTACTGACCGTACCTCCAGTGCTCTACAGGCTCGCAGACCCCGGTTACTACCCTACCGTCGCTTAAGTACCTGTAGGTGAGGACGGTGAACTCCGTCTCCAGGTTTACGAACTCCTCGATGATCACTCTCCTACTCTTACCCCTAGAGTGCTTCACGGCGTACTCGTAGGCCTTTACGATGGTCTCCCTAGAGGGTTCTAGTACCTTTACGTGTCCGTGGCCGCTACTGCTCATCTCAGGCTTTACCAGGCAGGGGTAGCCGACCCTTTCGCAGGCTTCGAAAGCCTCCTCGAGGTTGCTCGCGAAGGCGTACCTAGTTGTAGGTAGGCCTAGCTCCTCGGCTACGTACCTCCTCAGCTCGATCCTGTTCATAGCTATTCTAACGGCTTTAGCGTTAGGTATGATCGTGTAGCCCTCCTCCTCCAGCTCCTCCAGAGCGTCTACAGCTATGGCCTCGATCTCTGGGACTACTACGTCAGGCCTCTCCCTCCTAACTACGGCCTTAACAGCCTCGGGGTTCATTAGGTCTACTACGTACCTCCTGTGGGCTACGTGCATAGCTGGGGCCCAGTCGTAGCGGTCTACGGCTACTACCTCAACCCCGAGCCTCTGAGCCTCTATAGCTACTTCCTTACCTAGCTCACCGCTACCCAGTAGCAGCAGCTTCGCGGAGCCCTCGAAGAGGGGGGTACCTAAGCAGTCCCGGGACCTCACCTAGACCACCCCACGTAGGACAAAAGGGGGTCGTCTACGACCCCCCTACCCGGGATCCAGACGACGGTTCTCCAGCTAAGGCCTCGGCTAGCCCTGTGGGTGTAGACCCTCCTAACCCTCTCCGCTAGCCTAACCCTCTCCTCGATAAGCTCGGGGGAACCTACGTCGGACCTGTAGAATAGGGGCCAGCCATCCAGGGACCTTACGTAGCCTACAGCTAGCTCGGAGAGCCTGTAGGCCTCTGCGTAGCTATCGGCGTAGCAGACGACCTCGAAGGCTCTCGAACCCTTCGTGTAGAGGTGGCCATCACCCCCAACTACAACGCTTGCGTACAGTAGGTCGCAGCCGAGCTCCCGGATCCTTCCCTCGTCGACAGCTACCGGGTGCCCGGACGCCTCGTCTTTGCTGCTGGGATAGCCCGCGGGGGCTACGGCCTTAACTACGCTAACTACCTCTTCCTTAACGGCTAGCTTGGCCCCAGCTAAGCGCCCGCTGACAGCCCTCTCTACGACCTCGAGGAAGTCCCCGTCGATACGCGGTAGTAGGTTCGCTACCTCCGGGTCTCCGAACCTACTGTAGAACTCTATCACCGTAGGCCCCCAGAGGGCTGTTAGCATCATCTGCCCGGCGAAAGCCCCGACGTACCTATCGCCGACCTCCTCCCGGAGCCTCTCCAGGACCTGCCTTACTATGTCTACGGTAGCTGCGTATTCGTCGTGGGTTATGAATGGTAGGGTAACGCCGGGTCCGGAGATGCTACCCATACCACCGGTCTCGGGTCCTAGGTCCCCCTCGAAGGCGTGGGGGTGGTCCTGGACTAGCGGTAGTGGGAGTACGTAGCTTCCATCCGTTACTACCTGAGCTGTGTACTCAACCCCCTCAACCCTCTGCTCAACGAGGACCTTGTACTCTATGTCCCTATACCCGGATAGCTCCTCGTAGATCCTTGACGCCGCCTGAGCCTTAACCTCGGACTTATCCATCGATAGGTAGGCTCTCGTATCTCTAACAACCCTAACCCCCTTACCACCAGCCTGCCTAGCTGGCTTAACCACCACGTCACCGGCAAACCTCAGGAACTCGGTAGCCTCCTCAAGGCTTCTGAACGCCTTGAAGTACAGCCTCCCGGGGATCCCGTACTTCCACATAAGTGTTCTCGCGAAGACCTTACTCCGCTCTACTAGGGAGCACCTAGAGGACGCTCCGAAGACAGCGTAACCCCTATCTCTAAGCGCGTCCACGACGCCGGCGAACTGAGGTTCCTCAGGACCTACGACTACTAGGTCTGGCGAGACCTCCTCAGCTACCTTAGCGACCTTCTGCGGGTCTACGGTGCTAACCGTGTACAGTCTACCTCCGGAGGACTCAGCTTCCCTGAGTAGCCCGGGGTTCGTATAGTCTGACGCTACGTAGAGCTTAGGCTCACTACTACTGCGTAGCAGTAGCTTAGCTAGGGCGTGCTCCCTACCTCCAGAGCCTACTAGGAGTACCCTCATTCATCACCACCTAGGCTCTCCCTACCGAAGCAGTACCCGCATAGGCTACAGCGGAAGGTTCGGGAGACCCTCTCAACGCTCTCCAGGTTCAGCCACGCTAGGCTATCGACCTCTAGGTACACCCTAGCGTATTCGTCGTCTAGGTTAGCGGCTATTAGGTGGTCCTGGCTTAGCTCAAAGATGGAGTAAGGGCAGCTCTGGACTAGCTTAGGGCTAGCTATGAGTAGGTGGACCTCCTTAACCCCTACCCTAAGCCTAAGCATCTGCGACACCGACTTCATCGTAGCTCCTGTAACCATGCTGTCGTCAACTACAGCAACCCTCCTACCCTCAAGGGAGCTCCTTACCGGGTTCAGCTTAAGGTGTACAGCTACGAGCCTATCGAGGGGGTCTAACTTAAGCATGGACCTACTCCTAGTAGCTGTAGGTATGAAAGCTACCTCGAGGGGCTTCCCAGTAGCCTGGGACAGCCCTATAGCGTATGGAGTAGCTGTCTCAGGGACCCCTACAACTACGTCAACCTCATCAGCCAGTAGCTTCGAGAGCTCCCGCCCAAGGCCCTTCCGGAACTCGTAGACCGCTACCCCGTCTACTACAGCATCGTGCCTAGCTGTGTAGAGGAGCTCGAAAGCGCAGAGACCCCTACCCCGCCCACTCCCAGCTTTAAAGAACCTGAGGTAACTACCCGATACGTAGACTCCTTCAGCTGGGCCTAGGTACCTCCTAACGTCTGCGTCGAGTACCTCAATCGCGGAGCTCTCCGAGGAGGCTACGAGCATGTCGAAGCCGTAGCCACCTACAACTAGAGGGGTTAGCCCTGAGGGGGTTCTCCACGCTATAAGCTCATCCCTACTAGTAACGGCTAGAAATGTAGGGATGTCCACTTCGGAGAACCCTTCGAGGACCTCTCTAATAGCTCTCCAGGTAGCTCCCTTACTTACGGCCTTCGATAGCTCCTCAACCACCTCACCTAGATACCTACTACGCCTATCGGTAACCGCGGCAACAGCCCCGCCGCTCACTACGAGACCATCTAAGCTGCTGGTGCTAAAGGTAGCCGCGGCAGCTACACGGCTACTTAAGCTCTTCAGGGACCAGCTCCCTAGCTCCCTGCAGGTAACCTCACTACCTACCCTGGAGCAGACTATCCTCCTCTCCTCACCTCTATGCTGGAGCGCGAGCAGGCCGTACCTGATAAAACTGTGCAGGGACCACCCAGGCTCGAACGAGAAGAGAGCTAGTAGACCCGCCAGAGGGGCTCACCTACCCGTAGGTGCCTCTAAGCCCAGCCTAGAGGCTAGCTCCCTGTAAGCTACTAGCAGGGCCTCGACGCTTTTAGACCTCCTGAAGACCTCCTTATCCAGGTGCCTCCCGCTCTCGTCGAGGACCCTCACCGTATCTCCAGAGATCTCGTCAGCTAGGACCAGCCCACCTCCGAGGAGCCCGAACTCGAACTTCGCGTCGACGAGGGTCAGCCCCTTAGAGGCTAGTAGCTTGGTTAGCTCCTCGTTAGCCCTTAGGGAAGCCTCGACCATGGCGTCTAGAAGCTCCCTAGTAGCTAGCCCGCTCCTCACCACGTCCTCCACTAGTACCAGAGGGTCGTGGAGGGAGTCGTCCTTGTAGTGGAACTCAACTAGCGGTGGGTTAAGGGGCTGCAGCTCCTTAAAGAGGGGCACGCGCTTAAGTAGGGAGCCGTAGGCGTAGTTCCTAACTATAACCTCTAGCGGGACCATCCTGAGCCTCCTAACGGTAAGCCTCCTAACTCCGTCGTAGCTCAGGAAGTGAGTCCTGATACCCCTACTCTCGAGGTGCTTGAATAGGTGCGCCGATACAGCAGCGCAGAGAACTCCCTTCCCAGGTGCTACCGCCTTGACAGCCCCGTCCCCGGCTGTCACCTCATCCTTAAACTCCATGACCAGCTCATCAGCTGTTTTAACGTAAACTCGTTTACTCTTTCCCTCATACATTAGCTCCAAACTCATGGTAGCTCCGCTATTAACATGCTTACGTGAGATATATAAGCACGCCAACCAACTTGGGGCTCAACTCTTTATTTAACAAATTTATGTTAATACCGATTTGATTGGGAACCGAGTAAACGTATTTATGTTAAACCAGCAGTACTCTTGGGTGGGCGCACGTGTACGTGGAGAACCTACTCAGGGACTACGAGCTGGACAGGTTAACCATAGCTACTCTAGCTAGCCACAGCTCCCTACAGATAGTCCACGGAGCTAAGGCTGAGGGGTTTAGAACAGCTCTAGTCGTCCTAAGGGGTAGGTACTGGTTCTACAGCCAGTTCAGCCACCTAGTCGATAGGTTCGTAGTCGTCGATAGCTGGAGGGAGCTATGCTCGGAGAAGGTCGTCAGTGAGCTTAGAAAGCTAAACGCGGTGTTCATCCCGCACGGTAGCTACGTAGAGTACGTTGGGTTGGACTGCGCTACTAGCCTACCCCTACCCATATTCGGTCTTAGAGGTCTCTACAAGGTTGAAGCCGACCAGTGGGCTAAGGTATCCCTACTTAAGGAAGCCGGTATACTCATACCTAAGGTCTACAGAGTCGGGGAGAGCTTTGAGGGGGTGGTGATTGCTAAGCTATCGGGAGCTAAGGGTGGTAGAGGCTACTTCATAGCTAAGTCGCCTCAGGAGGTCGAACGCAGAGTCGGGAACCTAGTTAGGTCGGGCTTAATTGAGGACCCCAGCGAGGTACTCCTCCAGGAGTACCTAGTAGGTGTAACTGCGTACTTCCACTACTTCCACAGCCCTGTACTGGGGAGGACCGAGATCCTCGGTGCTGACGTGAGATACGAGTCCGACGTAGACGGTCTGAGGAGGGTCCCGGTACCCCTCTCCCTAGAGCTCGGGCTGGAGCCCACCTTTACGGTAGTCGGTAACATACCCCTGGTCTTGCGCGAGAGCCTGCTACCGGAGGTCCTGGAGCTGGGGATGAGGTTCGTTAAGGTAACCCAGGAGAAGCTGCCGCCGGGTATCATAGGGCCCTTCTGCCTGGAGAGCGTGGTAGATAGGGACCTGAGGATAAAGGTCTTCGAGTTCTCCGGGAGGATAGTAGCGGGTACGAACCTCTACGTAGACGGGAGCCCGTACTCCTACCTCTACTGGGGGGAGCCCATGAG
>CAYTXX010000046.1:0-10221 GCA_964442165.1 uncultured Desulfurococcaceae archaeon
GGGTTCACATAAACCCACATAAAACCCCTATGAAGCCCAGACCCCTAGATCTTCCGGGTAGGGCTTAGCGAAACCTTCTCGACTCCTCCAGTTTGAAGGGCGGGGATCCCCCTAGGTAGCCTGCGCTCTCCCGCATCTACAGGACCTACATTCGTCACCTAGGGTGTGGCGGGAGTAGCAGGAGACCTCCTACATTCTCTTCACGCTCTTCCTCTGTACCTGAGTGACCGCGCTTCCGCATCATAGTGCTTAAAGATGGCTACCTGTAGCCTACCCCCTCTCGACCTGGAGGATAGGGCTTTAGTACTCCGTAATCGGTTGCGAAGAGACATACCTATCTCAGCTCGATTTCCAGATGAATTCGGGAACCTCTTTGAGGTTTATTACCGGGATGTTTATAGTGCCCGGCTTAAACCCTTTGTTTAACTCTACGTGTTCTCCGAACTCGTCGGACCTAACTATAACGTAGTTCCTGTCTAGGGGGAGCTTACACTCCTCGTCAACCCAGTAGTACATGAGGGGGATTCCGTAGTACCTGTAGAAGTCTTTAAACACCGCCATAACCCCGTACACACAGCTACCGCTCTCTGGGGTAAACCTGATTATGTACGTTGGCTGCCCCATCATAATCCCGGAGGCAGCTAACCTAGCTAGATCTGAGAATTCCTTAACCCTAATCTTAACCAACCTACCTTCAAACCCTTCCATCTCTAAACCCTAGATACTATCCTCGAGTATCTGTTATAACTGCAGAACCAAGCTCTCTACCGGGGGTCGGTTCAGAAGTTTTAAAGCTGTATAGATAAGAAGAGTAGGCTGCGATGGTCAGAGTAGTAGTAGATACGATGCTGGGGAACCTAGCTAGGTGGTTAAGGGTTCTAGGAGTTGATGTAGAGTACTCAAGGAAGTTTACTGATAGCGAGATACTGAGCAACGCATACCGCGAAGGTAGGGTAGTGCTCACTAAGGACTTAGGCCTCCATAGAAGAGCTTTAAGAATGGGTTTAAAGTCTGTCTACATACCCCCAGATACGGTTGACGTAGCCGAAATGCTAGTGCTGGTAGCTAAGGAGCTCGGCCTAAGTATAAGGTTCGATAAAGGGAATACTAGGTGTCCGATATGTAACACTAGATTGAGCGTAGTTAGTAAAGCCCAGGTATCTACCATAGTCCCACCGGAGGTATTAAACAAGTACGACACCTTCTGGTACTGCCCTAAGTGCCACAAAGCGTACTGGCAGGGTAACCACTGGAAGACGATCAGCAA
Organism: uncultured Desulfurococcaceae archaeon; assembly: GCA_964442165.1. Lineage (GTDB taxonomy): Archaea > Thermoproteota > Thermoprotei_A > Sulfolobales > NBVN01 > DRZP01. The sequence continues at coordinate 1,268 of CAYTXX010000046.1, forward strand.
CATCATAGAGAAGGCTAAGAGCAAGTTAAACGCAAACCTTAACTCTTCTTAGCTATCATCCTAGCTCCTATTACGAGAGGTGTTCAAGGTCTGCAACCACCCACCTCTAGGAGTTCTCTAGCGGGGACCGAGGACCTCGAGGTTTAAGAGCCCTTAAGTGACCTTAAAATACTCTAAATGGAGAAAGCCCGGTTAGCGGATGGAAGAATTCTGCATAGATGTGGAGAGCTACGAACTACCCTAGGGAAAACCCCCGCCCTTTAGTGCGGAAAGAGTTCAGTAGTGTGGTGTAGCGAGCTGTCCGCTACAGAGGTAGGTCCAGCGTTCCTCTGGCCCCCGCCAGCAAGTAGAGTTAGGGTAGGTCTAGTAATCCCGTCGTCTAACCTCTCCCTATACCCGGACGTGAGGTTTAAGACTAGGCTTGCTGGGGAGTTTGCTAGAGTTGCCTCGATATTTAGGGTTTCATCTCTCGCGGTATTCAGGGACCCAGATGCGGAGGAGTCGGACCACAGGCTCTTTGTGAAGGTATTGAAGTACATGCTCGTACCGCCGTATCTAAGGCTAAGAGTTTACAGGCTAGATCCTGAGCTAAGGTACGCGGGATCGCTACCACCTCTCAACATCTACCCCCATAACCCTGAGGGGAGGGCTCCCGAGGTTGGTGACGTTAGGTACGGCCTAGTACTAGATGAGCACGGTGCTGTAGAGGTAGGTTGGAGGAGGCCCTGTAGGTTAGTCGAGCCCTCAGGTACCAGAGTAGGCTCCGTTGATCTATTTGAGGTAGTGTCTTTAGAGCCCTTCCTATGCCGGAGGGCGTCTGGGGTCGGTATCTATGTAGGCTACGAGGTCGTGGAGCTGAACAGCTCAAAGGACCTAGCTAGCTTCGTAGAGGGGTTCCAGCTAGTAGTTAACACTAGTAAGAGGGGGGTAGCGTTTAGTAAGGTATTATCCGACCCAGGTAGCGTTAGGAGGTTCTCAACCGCGAGCTCTCTGTGCCTACTCTTCGGCAACCCGAAGAAGGACCTAGACGAGATTGCTGGGAGAGGTCTACGTATAGACTTAACGGTAAACTTCATACCTCACCAGGGGGTGCTATCTGTTAGAACCCTCGAGGCGGTAGCAGCATCGCTAGCTGCACTTAACCTACTACTTACCTCGACTTTAAAATAGTTGACTTACTTGAATAGCTCTACTGAGGTCAAGGTACGTCCTTAAAGACCGCTAAGGTAGGGTACTTCCTCTATTACTACCTTATGGGGACCCTAGTACCGTCCCCAACTACCCAGTAGACCCCATCGTCTCTAAATTCCTTTTTCCATATAGCTGTTTCGTGTTTAACTCTCTCAACGACCTCCCTAAGAGCCTCCACCACCTCTCTCCTCCCACGGCCCACTACCCCTACTGCAAACACTACATCGCCGGGCTTGAACTCTCCTACGCTATGGTATATCAAGACGGCTTTCAGCTGAGCTCTAGATGCTACCTCCTCAGCTATCCTACTAAGGGCCTCCTCCGTAGCTCTCTCGTGGTACTCGTAGACGAGCTTCTCAACTCTCTTCCCACCTAGAGACCCCTTGACTACCCCGAAGTATGTTGCAATGGCCCCGCTTTCACTATCTAAGTAGCCTAGGAGCTCCCTTAGGAAGTCCGCAACTGGTATCTGCTTCCCTAGGACTAGCTTAGCTTGCGATACTCCTCCAGCTGAGGGAGGTACTACGTCTACCCTAGGATCATCGCATATGTTTAGAATAGCCTCCCTACTAGTTATCAGGCTTCCCCCGTGGACCAGTAAGACGTAACCCAGCCTAACGAGCTCACGCACCCTATCCCTTTTCCCTAGGATCTCAAGGATCTCGGAGAATGGGATCTCGCACTTATCTACATCAACCTCCTCAAGCTCCACCCCTGCAAGCTCCCTTAATAGGGCATAGTACTTTAGCTTAAGCCTAGGCATAGACCGATCTAGGATACGCTGCAGGTATTTAAACCACATTAAGCTCTAGCTATACCCAACCTTAAGGTATCTACTAAGTAATACCTAGAGGTTGCTAGATATTAACCTCCTGCACATTATATATACTGGTACTGATATGCGTGTTAAAAGTCTTCTTACGAGTAGGTACCCTATGGTCTCACGAAACGACTTACTAACCCACGCGAGGTCTTTAATGAGGGACCTCGGGTTAAGGGTCCTCCCAGTAGTTGAGGAGGGGAAGCTTCTTGGAGTTATAACCCGTGAGAGCGCTCTAGCCATTACCTCCACTAGGTCTAATACCCTAGTACGTGATGTTATGGAGTCCCCTAGGTTAGTTTTTAGCACGGAGGAGGACCTTTGGACGGCTCTGAAAGCTATGCTAGAGTTCGATGAGTGGTACGTACCGGTTACGTCAGCTAGTAACAGGTACGAGGGGATTCTCGAAATAGACGGCTTCCTTAGAAGTGCCCTAGCTGAGTTCTCTGAGATGAGAGGCTTGGGGTCAGTGAGGGACTTCATGACTAGGAACGTTGAGTATGTAACCCCTGATGAGACTATAGCTAGGCTCTGGAGAAGGATGTTAAAGACAAGGTACGCAGGCTTCCCGGTAGTACGTAGTAGCAGGGATATGGAGGTGGTGGGTATGATAACACAGCACGACCTCCTAAAGAAGGGCTATACGAGGATTGAGCTAGAGTCCGAGGCTGGGCCTAGGAAGTCGGCCAAGGTTAGGGAGGCTATGACTACTCCCGCTATAACTGTGAGGGAGGGTTCGGACATGTACCTAGTTGCGGAGGTCATGGTTAGAAACAATATCGGCAGGCTACCAGTAGTAAATGGTAAGGGGTACCTTATAGGTATAGTGGATAGAAGTGATGTCTGCAGAGCTTACGTAGTAGCTAGGGGTGTTAGACTATGAAGCTACCTAACCCTCGCAGGATGTATGAGAAGGCTAGGTGGCTTAGGAGCGACGGTAAGCCTAACTTCGCCTCGGTACTACGTAGTAGGCATTCTGAGCTGAAGGCTTTAGTAGATAGTAATGTACCTGTGGTATCTCCTCAGACTCCTCTACTTAACTGTATTGAGGAGATGTATAAGCGTAGGTTTAGAGCTGTACTCGTAGCTAAGTCTAACCTGTTTAGCGGTCTCCTAACCTTCCACGACGTAGCTGACTACCTAGGTGGTGGGTACAGGCACAGGATAGCTCTCGAAAGGTACGGTGCTAATCTATTCAAAGTTCTCTCAATAGCTTCGCAGGAGCTGATGAGTAAGGACGTAGCCTGCGCTACTGCCGACACACCCTTGGAGAAGGTCCTAGAGCTCATGGTTATTGGAGGTTTCGGCCTGATCCCTGTGACGGACTCGGCTGGAAGACCCCTCGGAGCTGTTACTGAGGGTAGTATAGTTAGAGCATTCTCATGGAGAGTCGGTAGGAGACCTGTGGAGGATTTTATGACTAGGAACGTAATAGTATCAAAAGCTGAGAGCAGGTTAGGTGATGTACTGCGGTTAATGGTCTCGGCAGGGGTGAGGAGGGTCCCCCTAGTAAGCGAGGACGGGAGCATCCGAGGAGTTGTAAGCTGGCGTGGTGTAGTTGACTACATAGGCTCCCACAGGGTCTTCGAGATCCTTAGGGAGGGTCTTATCACGGAGTTCCTAGAGCTTAAGTCGGAGGAGGTAGCTGATGAAGACCTATTAGTAGTGGAACCGGATACCACCCTAGAGTACCTAGTTCAGAAACTCCTTGATAGGGGCTTAGACTACGCTCTAGTAGCTAGGGGGGAAGAGCTGGCTGGTATAATCACGGAGAGGGATATAATGTACGCAGTTATAGGAGCATGAGGTGGGGGTTGTGAAGGTTAAGGTAGAGCACTATATGAGCTACCCCGTAGTAACGGCTGCTCCAAGGGATAACTTAGCTAGGGTAAGAAACCTGATGCTAAGGTATAAGGTTGGGCACATAGTTATAGCTGAGGAGGAGAAGCCTCAAGGTATCATAAGTGAGAGGGACTTTGTTAAGCTACTCTATAATAGGAAGTGGCTGTCTAAGCCTCTAACGGATATACTAGCCCAAGACATAATGTCAAAGCCTGTCTACGCTACCCTACCTACTAGGAGGGTAGTATACGTAGCTAAGAAGATGCTTGAAAAGAACGTGGGGTCTATAGTAGTAGTTAAGGATAGCGCTTCAATGAAGGTAGCTGGCATCGTAACTAAGACGGACCTAGCAAGAGCTTACGCAGAGAACTTCGAGGGTGTTTTAAAAGCTGGTAGCTACTGCGAGAAGAGTGTACTCTTAGCTAGCCCAGCCCACTCGGTGTACTACATTATGGAGGGGGTTATAGAGGGTAAGCCTGTAGTTGTTGTAGATAGTGGGAAGGTAGTCGGAATAGTAAGCAAGAAGACGGTGGCCTTCCTCAGCATACCAGCGCAAACAGTTAAGAAGCCCCTAAAACTACGTGGAGTTGCACCGAGGGGTGTAGAAGCCTCCGTTAAGGTATACCCAGCAGTAATGGTTTCCGAGATCATGAACACGAACATAGTAGCTGTGGAACCCAACGAGGATTTAGCCTCAGTAGCGCACATAATAGTACGTAGTAACCTTGACGCAGTACCTGTAGTAGACGAGAAGGAGAATCTCGTAGGCATAGTAACTAAGAATACCATAGCAAGAGCTCTCGTAGAGGCCGGGTCTAGAAGAATTACGTGAAGCTCTCAAGTAGCTTCCAGCTCATAAGGTAGCTCTGCTTACCCTATGGAGCTCCTCTAAAACCTTCCCAGAGCTCCAGTAATTAAGTACAAAAGCTTCGAAATCAACCTAAACTAGGGTATGAAGCCAGACTTAAGTAAGCTGTGGGTTCGGGAAGCACGCTTCTGGGTAAGCCTTGGTAATGGTAAGGTTAGGTGTAATCTGTGCTACAAGAGGTGCCCGATAGCTTCGGGGGGCTACGGTGCGTGTGGTGTTAGGTACAACCACGAGGGGAAGCTCTACACACTAGTCTATGGTTTACTTACGGCAGTTAACGTAGACCCTATAGAGAAGAAACCTTTAATGCACTTCCACCCAGGTTCATCCGTACTCTCTATCTCGACCGCGGGCTGTAACTTCATGTGCTCCTTCTGCCAGAACTGGACTCTGTCCCAATCTAGGCGTAGCGAGATCTTCGGGGAGTACGTAGAGCCTGAGGAGCTTATTAGGCTAGCTAGGAGGTGGAATTCCGACGGGATTAGCTACACGTACAACGAGCCCACGATCTTCTACGAGTACATGTACGACGTAGCTAAGCTAGCTAAGTCGAGGGGCTTCTTCAATACCATAGTGACCAACGGCTACATGACCGAGGAGGTCGTTGACGAGTTCTCAAAGTACCTAGATGCAGCTACGGTAGACTTTAAAGGAGGGGGTAACAAGAGCTTCTACGTAAAGTTCATGGGGGTCCACGACCCCGAGCCTATATTCGGCACTCTCCTAGAGATGAAGAGAAAGGGCATCTTTATAGAGATAACAAACCTTGTAGTGCCAAAGTACGGCGATAGTGTAGACGATGTAAGGAGGCTAGCTAGGTGGATAGCGGAGAACCTAGGTGAGGAAACACCGTTCCACCTACTAAGGTTCTACCCGCACTACAAGCTAAGCTACCTACCTCCAACAGATGTAGCTACCTTGGAGAAGCTAGCTAGGGTAGCTCAATCTGAGGGCTTAAAGTACGTATATCTAGGGAACGTACCAGGTCATAGGCTGGAGCACACCTACTGCCCTAGGTGCGGCTACCTAGCTGTAAGGAGGTACGGCTTCTACATAGTTGAGTGGAACCTAGTTAAGGGGAACCTCTGCCCTAAGTGCGGCTATAAGCTTAACATAGTTGGAGAGTTTAGGGAGGGCTTCACTATAAGGGTATGACTATCTACACTACCTACAAGTATCCTGATCCCTAAAGCTAGGGCTGGGGTGCTCTACCTAATAACGAGTTCCAGCTCTCAGAAGGGTCCTCGCACTGGGGGTCAAATACAACTCTGGCCTCGTAGATAGCCCTCTCCTGGCTATCAGCTGCGTGAACTATGTTCTCAAGTATTGAGGTAGAGTAGTCCCCTCTTATGGTCCCTGGAGGTGCCTTCCTACCGTCTGTAGGACCTATTAGGTTTCTTACTACCTCGACAGCTCCATCGCCTTCTACTAGTACAGCGACTACGGGACCTGACGTCATGAAGTCCACAAGGCCCTGGTAGAAGCTCTTGCCTCTGTGGACGTCGTAGAGAGCTTCAGCGCAGTCCCTCTTAAGTTTCAGCATCCTTAGTGCTACTATTCTCAGCCCTTTCATCTCCATTCTTCTAAGTACCTCACCAACTAACCCTCTTCTAACTCCGTCTGGCTTTATCAGGAGGAACTCTAGCTCGTTGGGCATGAGCCTCACTTTCTCTTGACGTAGAAGGCGCTCCACGGCATCTTCTTAGGGTCCCTACCTAGCTTGTAGCTCTTGAAGCACCTACTAGAGCAGAAGTGGAGGATAGTACCATCTCTAAGTACGTAGGTAAGCCCTGACCCGGGCTCTATCCTACTTCCACAAAAGCTACAGCTGTATACCTTCGGCATCTCTACCTCCCCTCTACTGGGGAGGTACTGCTTTAAAGCTTTAAAGCGGGAGCTCCAGAGATACGAGGTGTACGTAGAGGTGGGTGAGGTTAGGAGAGTAGATCTAACCCAGCCGGATGTGAACGTCGTTGAGGAGTTCGGCTTCCCAGCTGAGGTACTCCAAATAGTGGGCAGGACAGGCGTTACAGGTGAGATAACCCAAGTAAGGGTGAGGGTACTAGACGGTAGGGATAGGGGTAGGGTTATCACCCGTAACGTTAAAGGCCCAGTTAGAGTTGGGGATATAGTAATACTTAGAGAGACTGAGAGGGAGGCTAGAAAGCTGACAGCTAGGTAGGGGCTGTGCGAGTACCTTTAAGGTAGGAAGCTAGATCATGTTCGTAGATGTACGCAGATCTAAGCTCCCGAAGGACCTCAGCTACTTCTGGATACCGCAAGTACTGATAAGACCAGCCTGCCGTAGTAGCCTAGTCCTAGTGGACTGCTATTTCTCTAGGCACCTAGGTAAGCGTTCTCTAATGCTCTTACTCTCTAGGAGCTTGAGGAAGGTACCGAGCCTAGTTACAGCAGCACCGGTAGAGTCCCCAGTACTCTACTCCGATGGCTGTAACATACTCCACTACGTAGAGACCCTTACTCACTTAGGTAACCGGATAGAGTGCGGGGATATCTCCGAAATGCTCCTCAGACCCCAGGATGCAAGATCTGGGAAGCTAATACTAGAGCTAACTAAGACCATGCTTAGGCTACTCTGCTACCCGGAACCTCCTCTAGAATTTAACCAAGTCTACGTCCTAATAGCACTTGACCTAAGTAGAAAGCAATCCTACTACGTTATAGACAATAGGGTAATAAGGTCAGCAATACTGGAGGAGGTGATCTACGGTAACCTTGGAGGTATTAAGCTATTCAAGAGCTGACCCCTGCCCACTCCCTAAAGGCTCTTAACTACTCGACGGACTACCCTATTAATCCACTGCCTCCCCCGTTTGAAGGGTAGGGAATTCAGCCGTAGAGCTATGGAACATCTAAGTTTTTAACCTCTACTAGCATGCGGAAAGCGGTGGTACTAACGGGAGCTAGAGGTCCCGGCTACCGGCTTCTAATAGCGATAGCTATAGGGTTCGTATTAGGGCTTGCTGTAGGCTTCGCTCTCCTCGGGTTACCGGAGGCTACGAGAGCTGGTGCTACTGCGTGGTTTAAAGCTCTCGGGGATATATTCGTAAGGCTCATAAGGATAGTCATACCACCGCTCATATTCTTCACTATAGCGGCTGCGGTAGCCTCCATAGCTGACTTAAGGAGGTTAGGTCTAGTACTCCTCTGGATGCTAGTACTGTACATAGGTACGTCAGCTCTAGCAGCTGCTTGGGGGGTTCTAGCTGGTCAAGTATTCCAGCCTGGGACTGGTATAGGTCTTCAACCACCCCCTGGATACACCCCACCTAAGCCTCCGTCAGCTATAGACATACTGATGAGCTTCTTCCAAGTAGACTTCAGCGCCCTCCTAACGGTAGGCGGTGCTATGACTATGATAATATTCGCGATAATACTTGGGATAGCCGTGGTACTACTAGGCGAGGAGGGTAGGAGGGTCTACTCAGTCCTCAGGCTAGTCTCCAACGTTATGATAACAGTAGTTAGGGTTATAATGTACTACGCACCCGTAGCCATATTCGGCTACGCAGCCTGGTTAATAGCTACCTACGGACCTCAGATGCTAGGTGCTTACGGTAAGTTCCTAGGAGCTCAGTACGCCTTCTCCATCCTACACCTCTTCCTAATCTACAGCATCATAGTAGCCGTGGGAGGTCTCAACCCGCTGAAGTACTTTACCATACAGTCAACACCGTTCCTAATAGCCTTCACAACCAGGTCCTCCGCTGTAACCCTACCCTACAACATGGAGGCCTCCAGGAGGATGGGGGTCCCAAGTGAGGTCTTCCAGATAACCCTACCGATAGGAGCTACCGTTAACATGGACGGTACGGCCCTGTACCAGGCGCTCTCAGCTCTCTTCGTAGCCCAGCTCTTCGGGATAGCTCTAACCCCAGTACATATAGGTCTAGCAGTAGCATCAGCAGTAATAGGTTCTGTAGCTACAGCTGCCATACCTGGTGGAGGCACGATAATGCTAGCCTTCGTTCTAAGCGTACTCGGGCTACCGCTAGAGGGTGTAGGTATAATGATGGTGATAGACCCCCTATCCGACGCTATGAGGACAGCCATTAACGTCTCAGGAGATAACGCGTGTACAGTCCTAGTAACGAGGTTAGTAGGTCTAAAACTTCACTCCTCAGCTTAGTAGCTAAATCGTAGCTAATTTTTAATTCCCTCTGGTTTACTTACAGAAGCCCCGTAGGGGGCAGTAGCGTTTATTGAGTTGGT
>CAYTXX010000047.1:0-9955 GCA_964442165.1 uncultured Desulfurococcaceae archaeon
CCTAGTACTAGGGCTAGGCTCCTCTTACCCGAGAACACCAGGTCGGAGAGCTCCTTCATGTCCTTGAGTACGTCTAGCTCTAACCTAGCGAACTGGGAGAAGACGAAGAGGCTCGTCCCGAAGGCTCCGTCGACTATACCCGGGACGTAGACCGGTACCCCAGCTCTGTAGGCCGCCCCGAGTATGGAGTTGACGTCGTCCTTAAGGTCCCTCCCCACTTCCTGTAGGAGCTCCCTAACCCCCCAGCGGCTCTTAATCTTCGATACCCTCTCGACTAGGCCCCTAACGTAGCGCTCTACGGTTGGGCCGTAGCTATCCCTAGGTATCAGGACGTTGCCGAGCCTGTGCAAGCCCCTCTCCCAGAGCTCTACGTCGTCGTAGTCGAAGTCCCCCTTAAGGTATACACCACCCAAGCTCCTCGCTATGTCGTGGTCTACGGTACCGCAGGTGGTGATAACTACGTTGAATAGCTTCGAGTCTATCAGCTGGGCTATTAACCCCCTCAGGCCGGTAGCGACTAGGTTACCCGTGAAGGATAGGAACCTTAGGTCAGCCTCCGCTAGCCCCTCCCTTAAGACCTCGAGGGCTCTGTATAGGGACCCTGCGGTGAACCCGTGGATCCTACCGTAAGCTTCGACCAGCTCCCTTACTGTAGTACCCTTCCTAAGCCTAACGTCCTCGACCCTACCTAGCTCCTCCACCCAGCTACCCCAGTACCTACAGAGCCTAAGCTTAAGCTCTTCTGCTCACCGGTCCTCAAGTTCTTAACCGTTACCTGCCCCCTACTCACCTCCGAGGGCCCTACTATAGCTACGTAATCGTAGCCAAGCCTAGAGGCCTGGCCTATGAGGTCCGAGAGCCTCTGCTTAGTCGCGTACCTAGTATCGGTAACCACACCAGCCTGCCTAAGCTCCGAGGCCACCCTATCTACGTAGGCTACGTCCTCGACTAGAGATACCAGCATAAGCCTAGGCCTAGGGGCTATTAGCTCTTGAGCAAAGCCCTGGGCTTCCAAAGCTAGTAGGGTCCTCTCAAGCCCTAGGGAGAAGCCTGTAGCAGGTACCTGGACACCGCTGTATATCTCAGCTAAGCCGTCGTACCTACCTCCACCACCTATGCTAACGTTAAGCCCTGGGACGCTGACTTCGAATATTATACCAGTATAGTAGGCTAGACCTCTAACTAACCTCAAGTCAGCTACGGCCTTAAGGCCGAGGCTTAGGACGGCCCTGTGTAGAGATACTAACCTCTCAATACCCTCTCTCGCAACGCTGTAGAGCTCCTCTAAACCCCTCAGCTCCCTGAGAAGCTCGTCCGGGTCCTCGGCTCTAACCTCCAGTAGCTTCTCCAGTAGCTTAGCCTCCCCATCAGAGTACTCCCTGACTACTCCGATAGCCTTCTCTACCTCTCCTTTATCTACTAGGTGTAGAACCTCATCCTGCACACCCTCCGGGATACCGGCCTTCGCCAGCACCCCCCTCACTATAGATATATCGTTAACTCTAAACGAGTAGCTTCGAAGGCCTACGGATCTGTAGAAGTCGCGTATAAGCTGGAAGAGCTCTATGTCTGCGTAGATCTTCTGCTCACCTATGTACTCAGCTCCGAGCTGGAAGAACTCCCTATACCTAGCGAACTGAGGCTCATCGTACCTGAATACCTGGCCGTAGTAGTAGAGCTTCAGAGGCCTTGGGGAGGCCCTTAGGTGCTTTAGGAAGGCCCTGATAGCGCTCGCCGTAAACTCGGGCCTTAGGCAGACGGTCCTACCAGCCTTGTCCTGGAACACGTACATGCTCCTACTAATCCCCGGACCGGCCTTAGCTTCGTAGAGCTCAAAGTGCTCTACCGTAGGGAGTATAACCAGTCTATAGCCGTAGAGCTCAGCTACCTCAGAGAACTTAGATACCAGCGCTGCGTAGCGCTCTGACTCCGGTGGTACTACGTCCCTAGTACCCCTCACCGGCTCTAGAGGGACCCTCATCCTCGTACACCCTACTTAAGTCGCTCGACCTAACTACACTAGCTGAGTAGTAGGTTACATCCCCATGAGCATCTACAACTGCTACCACCGGTATGTAACCCCTCATAAGTGCCGACCTAACCCACTCGAGAATCAACGAAGCCTCAATCAAGGTATTCTCCTCGAGGACTAGGACCAGCACTCTCTCGCTTCCCCTCACGTAGAGGAGCTCCCTGGGGGAGTAGCCTGACCTAGCTCTCCGCCCCCTCTCCCTAAGGTCTAGAAGCACGGTGAACTTAGCCCAGCCGTACTCATCCATAGGTAGCTTAAAGTAGAGGTAGTCTAGGTCTATAGGCTCCCCGTCTACTAGTACCTTAGCTAAGCCCTTGTAGATTAGGTAAGCTATCTCCGAGACGTCGAGTAGGTAGAGATCATCCCCAGCAGACCACCCGAGGAGTAGCTCACGTAGTAAACCAGTCCTATCCTCAACTAGGTACCTCCAGCCCTCACTACCTACTACGCGGAGTACGGGCTTCGCATCTGTGCGTACCTGCGCCACCTCCTAGAGTAGCACTAGCTAACTGCTATTAAGTATTCCTGGACCGCCTCGAGGACCTCAACACCCTACACCTAGCCCCCAACTCCTACTGGGGGCTTAAGCTTCTGTAGTCTACGACCTTGGTAACCGTAAAGTGGGGACCGCACTCTCTGTCTGTAGTAGTGCATATGAAGCTTACTAGAGCGCTATCGCTACCTCCAAGTACCTTAAGCTCAACGCACCTACCCCCGGGTTTATCCACTAGCCTAGGTCTTAGGGACTCTACGAGGTATCCTGAAACCACCTCCGGTAGCCCCTTTGGGACGGTCTGCGGCGCTAAGACCAGCTCCCTAAGTCCGTGGGGGCTTTGGGAGCTAGGTATCTCCCTAAGGAGGGATACGCCGGCTATCTTCAGTAGGAAGAGCTTCCTAAGTTGCAGACCCACCGGCTCTGCATAGAGAAGAGCCGAGGGGTTGCCCCCCTTCTCTAAGACTATTAGAACGCCGTAGGCCCCTAGCGAGGTAGTCCTCACAGCTAGGTCGGAGTAGGTAGCCTTACCCCGGTTAACCTTAACTGCGTGGGGGATTGCTAGGGCTAAGTCCTTAACGAAGCTCCTCGTCCTCCTAGAGGGCTCTCTCGATGTGGTAACTAGAAGCCTGTGCATCACGTACTTGACCTAGACGCCTCGGCCGTAGCTATTGTAACTCGGCCAACCTCCGTGTAGGGCTGGTACGCACCTCCAGCGAATACCCTACCGCACTTAGGGCACATCCACAGACCTACCGAGAGCCTCTTAAACAAGGTTCGGGTACCGCAGAGGGGGCATACGTACTCGGAGTACCTCCTCTCCATAACCTCTTTCCACTTCTTCCTAAGTGAGGAGCCGTACCTAGCGCCAAACCTACCGGCTACACCCATTACCTTAGTCCTACCCACAGCCAGCACCTCACGGAATACCGTAGCCTCGGTTAAAAGCTTCTCGCAGGCTACCGCTAGAGGTACACTGAGGAACGTGCTGTACGCAGCGGTAGAGGCTAGAAGCTTTCCAGAGATGTTTTTAATGGGGCTAGCTAGGAGTCGTGGGTAGGCGTATGGGTGCGTACGTAAAGTTCAAGAGGAGTGTCGACCCAGGTAAGCCCCTAGTTGTAGGTCTACCGGGCATGGGTAGGGTTGGGTACATAGTTGCGAACTACCTCCTGGAGAAGCTTGGAGGCTTTGAGGTAGCTGAGGTGTACTCCATGTTCTTCCCACCGCAGTTAGTTGTAGGTGAGGACGCTATAGGTAGTCTCTTCACCGGTAGGATCTACGATGCTGGTAGGGCGTTGATCTTTACAGCGGATACCCAACCTCAGAGCCCTGAGGGTCAGAACGCCGTTTCTAAGAAGGTTATAGAGATTCTAGCTAAGAAGGGGTTGACCTTCGTCATAGCTGCGGCAGCCTACGTAGTCCCACACGTAGGTAGGGAGAGGAGGGTCTACGTAGTAGGTACTGAAAGGGAGGCCCTCGAGAGGTTCACCTCAATAGGGGCTATAGCCCTTAGAGGAGGGGTTATCAGCGGGATTAACGGTATAATAGTAGGTTGGAGTAAGTACTACGGTATACCGGGAGCAGTTCTGCTCGGCGAGACGTGGGCCCCCATAGTTGAGGTAGGTGAGGCTGACTTCAGGGCAGCTAAGTACGTAATCGACATCCTAGGTAGGTTTCTAGATGTCGAGCTAGACCTCTCAGAGCTGGATGACTACGCTACAAGCGTAGAGAAGAGGATCGAGACAGCGATAGCTAAGGCCGTCTCTAGGCAGGAGGAGGAAGAGCGAGCTAGGTATAGAACCTCTACTGAGGTTATGTAGGTGGGGGATACCGTCGGTTGAGGTACAGGCTAGTAGTCTTCGACCTAGATGGAACCCTAGTAGATACAGTTGAGGTACACGCGGAGGGTTGGGCTTACGCCTTCGCGAAGCTGGGCTTAGGGAGTGTTAACCCTAAGGACTTAGTTAGGCTGATAGGGCTACCGGGGGACTTAATAGTTAGGGAGGTACTAGGTGAGTCTGCTTTAAGGTACTACAGTAGGATAAGGTGGTTAAAGGACAGGCACTTCCTGAGGAAGGTAGCCGAGGGCTCGGTAAGGCTGTACCTAGACGTTCCTGAAGCCTTGAGCTACCTGAGGAGTAGGGGCTACCTTGTTGGGCTAGCTACCTCAACACCGAACTACATACTCTTACCGCTACTGGAGTACCTGAAGATCCTGGAGGACTTCGACGTAACCGTTGGAGGTGATGAGGTTCTTAGGGGTAAGCCTGACCCGGAGATATTCCTTAAGGCGGCGGCTAAGGCCTCCGTAGAGCCGTGGGAGACCGTTGTAGTAGGTGATACCGAGTACGACTCTGCAGCAGCTAGGTCCGCAGGCATGCTATCGGTACTAATCAATAGGAAGGACCGTGGGAACCCCCTGAAGAAGTCAGCGGACTTCGTGGTCAGGAGCTTAACTGATTTAAGCCTACTGCTGTAGCTACCTTGTGAGGGGCTATGGACTCTAGGACAGCTGCTGCAGTAGCTTTACTAGCTCTTGTAGCTGTAGAGCTAGCCCTCTACCTACTGACGAGGACCTCGCAGAGGTTTAGAGAGGCTCTCTCCAGGCGTAGGGTAGCTGTAGAGCCTCTAGCTGTACTAGTCGACGTAGGTAGGGAGGTTAGCCCTAGGGAGCTTGGTAGGTTCGCTAGGTACTCCATCCTAACTCTCTCTATGGCTAGCGTAGCCTTCTCCACGTACCTATTCTACTCGATACTAGTCAGCTACCTTAGCAACCTCGTTAGGTCCCTAGCATCTGGGGTCGAAGTACCCCCGTCACCTATGGTCCCGCTACTTCCCGGGATTACCTTCGGGCTAGGCCTACTACCACCTATACTAGTCGCGGTAGGCTTAGGCTTAGCTGCTCACGAGCTTGCACATATGGCTGTATCCATAGTTAGCGGTGTACCAGTTAGAAGTTGGGGGGTCGGCCTAGCCCTGGTCTTCCCGCTAGCCTACGTTAGGGTAGATGATGAGAGGTTCTCGAAGGAGAGGCTAGCGGTTAAAGCATCTGTACTAGGTGCTGGGGTTACCGCTAACTTAGCCCTAGCTCTACTATTCCTAGTAGCTGCGGGGCTCGCCACCCAAGCGGTCTACGGGTACGTGGAGGGCCCCTACCTAGTTGTAGTAGGTGTTGAGGAGGGTATGCCGGCTGCACGGGCCGGTCTCGAAGTTCCTTCAGTGATAGTCTCAGTTAACGGTACACGTATAAATTCCCTAGAGAAGCTTAGGGAGGTACTTAACAGTAGCCTAGATAGGGAGACCGTATTCGAGGTCTACGTATTACCTCTAACCAAAGGTACCTGCGAGCTCTACAGGCTCTCCAGTAGGGGTAGGACCTACACCATCAGGAGGGGGTTAGATGACGTGGAGAGGTACGGCTATAGGATAGGGATAACCCTAGCTATAGCTCCCTACGTATTCTCACCTCAAACCTCTGACTACCTACTATACGCCTACTGCCAGCTCCACATACTCTACGTAGTAAACCTATCCCTAGCTATCATAAACGCGGCCCCTCTACTAGTAACCGATGGAGGTAGGCTACTCACGGAGCTACTGAAATCACCTAAGGTAAGAGCTATCGATAAAGCTATCCAGTGGACTACGGTAACCCTTACAGTACTTGTCCTAGCTATAGGTTTCCGCCAAGTCTTTGCCCCCTAGCTGACCGCCCCGTATTGCGTAGAGCTCACCCTACTACAGTGAGGTCGCCTCAGTACTAAGGTTATATCCACTTCCCGATCCACTCCTACGGGTAGCGTAGATGAGTAGGTTTAAGCTACCTAGGAGACCCCTACCAGGGGAGGTCTTCGACGTAATTATCGTTGGAGGAGGTCCTGCCGGGCTTTCAGCAGCTCTCTACATATCTAGGTTCTCACTTAAGGTTCTTGTAATCTCGGAGACCGTCGGGGGCGCTCTAAACGAAGCCGGGATCATTGACGACTACATAGGTATCCCGGAGATCCCGGGTCCGCAGTTAGCTAAGAGGTTCGAGGAGCACGTAGCTAAGTATAGGGTACCTATGGTGATCGGTAAGGTCGTTGATGTAGTTAAGGAAGGGGATACCTTTAGGGTAGCACTACAGGACTCAACTACCTACGTAGGTAGGGCCCTTATACTAGCTGTGGGTAGTGTTAGAAGGAAGCTAGGGGTACCAGGTGAGGGTAGGCTAACCGGTAGGGGGGTTACCTACTGTGCTCCGTGCGATGCACCTATGTTTAAGGATAGGGAGGTAGCTGTCGTTGGGGGTGGTAACGCGGCCCTCCAGGGGGCCCTGCTAGTGGCCTCCTACGCCTCCAAGGTTTACTTAATACACAGGAGGGACTCCTTCAGGGCCTTCCCGGTATACGTTGACCTCGTTAAGAGGAACCCGAAGGTAGAGCTAGTACTGAACTCTGTAGTAACAGAGGTCGGTGGTGAGGAGAGAGTCGAGTGGGTTAGAGTGAGGAACGTAGCTACGGGCGAGGAGAGGGCTATAAAGGTCTCCGGAGTAGTGGTAGAGATAGGCTCCGAGCCTCCGAGGGAGTTCTTCAAGAAGCTAGGACTCGAGCTCGATGAGTACGGCTACGTAGTCGTAAGACCGGGCCAGCTAACCAACGTCGAGGGGGTCTTCGCAGCCGGCGACTGCACTGGGGGACCGTATAAGAAGAAGTTCGACCAGGTAGTCACAGCAGTAGCTGAGGGAGCTATAGCAGCCTACTCCGCGTACGAGTACCTAATCCAGAGGTCCACGGGAACTCCAGCTAAGCCCCCGTCGTGGTCCGAGTAACCTGCAACAAGGGTTGCAGTAGCTCCAGCTAGACCTCCGTAGCCCCCCGAATACACCGGGACCGCGTCCACTGCAGAGGAGGCGTGGAGCTGGGACTATAAAGTTTATTAAGGAGACTCTGTGCAGACCTTTGTGAGGGAACCGGCTATGAGCGAGGAGAAGATGAGTGCTGCCGAGATAGCTAAGAGGGCTTCAGGAGCTATAGCTAGGGTGGTGGTCTACGTAATACTCTACGTAGTGGTCTCCGCGGTAGTGCACTTCCTCATGTCCGACCTAATACTGCGCTACGGCTTCGACGTAGTTGCTTACGAGTCCTACGTACAGGTACTACTAGCAGTAGTCTTCGGCTACTTCATAGTCTCAGGGATAGCGGAGTTCTTCTACTGGTCTACGAGGGCTAAGTACGGTCACTCAACTGCAGCCGCTATAAGGAACGTAGTTAAGATAATCGGGGTAGGCGCTCTAGCAGCTGCGATAGCCGGTGGAGTAGCTGGCGGTGCTGCTGGGGTCGCCCTCGGCGGCTTCCTAGGTATAGTAATAGGCTTCGCCTCGCAGCAGGTACTAGGGCAGGCAGTGGCTGGCCTCTTCCTACTGATAGCCAGGCCCTTTAAGATAGGTGACACCGTCGTAGTAGCCGGTGAGGACGGTATTGTCGAGGATGTCGCAACCCTCTTCACTACGGTAGTTAAGGCTGACGGTACTAAGGCCCTAATACCTAACGGCTCCATAATAGGAGGTAAGATCTACTTAAAGCCTAAGAGTAAAAGTTAACTTGATTTTCCCTAGGTGTCTCTCCCAGCTCTCGCTAATTAGACATAAAAGCTAGCCTTACCTTAAGGGCTAGGGGCGACTACTGCTATACTGCCAGGTGCTCGGGGTACTAGTAATCATACCTCTACTGCTAGGCTCTGGGAGTAGCACGGCCTACTGCAGGATCGAAGGTTCCGTAGCTGTAGTTAGGGTAGTTACCTACGTAGACTCCGAGTACACCACCGTGCCGACAGTGGGTAAGCCTATAGCCGTAGTTAACTCCTCAGCTAAGGCCTATACGAGCCTTGGGGAGGGGTACGTCGAGGTACTGTACCTAGGTGAGCCCGGTAACATCAGTGTCTCCTACCTAACGGAGCTAGCGGAGCTATCCGACGGGCTCTACGTAGCTGAGTTCTACAACCCGTACGAGGAGCTTGTAGCCTACCTGAAGCTAGACGCGGTGATCGTCGAGGTAGTAAACCTAAGCCACATGGCTAGGAGGGGGGACTACTACGAGCTTAGGTTCCCCAAGGGGTACGTTAAGCTAGTCTACACATACCTGGGGGCACCAGGTGGGGGTCAGCCGGAGGTACCCTGGGGATACCTCTACGTAGCTATAGCCACAGCGCTAACCGGGTCCGGAGCTCTAGCCCTCTACTACGCCAGACGTAGGAGGGGGGAGAGACTGCTGGAGGGTCTAGACGAGAGGGATAGAGCTATAATACAGGCACTTGAAGCTGGGCCGAAGACACCTCAGGAGCTCCTCAGGGAGCTGGACATGTCGAAGGCCACTTTCTACAGGAGGGTGAAGAGGCTAATATCTCTAGGCTACATCGAGCAGATTAAGAAGGACGGTAAGGTCTACTACAGGCTTAGGTCGAAGAAGAGAGCGTAGAGCCCCTAGGTCCCCTAGGGCATAGGGTCCCCGTTAAGCTAGCCATCTAGGCGATAAGTGAGAACATATTAGGCTCCCAGTATACTGGTTCTGGGGGACTCCTTGAGCATCCCAGTAGAGACCATACTTACAGACCCTAAGGTCGCTGCAGCCATAATCATACAGTTCCTAATGGGGCTAGGGTTAGGGTACTTCGCAGTAAAGGCCCTCAAGTACGTGGTAGCGTTCATAGCCATACTAGTACTGGGCTCGTTCCTCTCCGTATGGTCCCTAGGAGGCTCGGTCGAGAGCTCCCTGCAGATGCTCGGTGAGGTTGCTAGCGCTGTAAAGGGTCTCCTAACTGTACTGGGGGTGATGACCGTAGGCCCCGTCTCGGTGGGGTTCATAGTCGGTGCGCTAATATCCCTACTTAGGAAGTAGTTGCCCTAAGTAAACCCTGTTTTTAGCTCTGAGTAGGTACCCTAGGCCAGAGCAAGAAACGAAACTAACGATTATGAGAACTAAAACAGCTCAGAGCTTAATACCCTACATGCGGTAGCGAGCTCGGAGGGAGGGTGGCTGGGGAGGATAAGGTAGTTAAGAGGATGAGCGAGCTCCTGAGAGCAGGAGCTGTAATGCTAGACCTAGCTTGCCCCCTATGCAACGCACCCCTCTTCAAGCTTAAGTCGGGGGAGGTCGTGTGCCCGACGCACGGCCCCGTTAGGGTTGTTAAGACCGACTCGGAAGCTATTGAGGCTCTATCTCAGTCAGTCCTAGACAGGCTGGAGGCTCTAGCAACCTCCAGAATAGGCTCCCTAGTAGACTCCATAGACAGAGCCCCATCGGTTGACGAGGAGGGTAAGCTCCTAGACGAGCTGGAGAGATGGTTAGAGGTACTGGAGAGAGTTAAGAGGCTAAAGTCCCTAACCGCAAGAAGCGGAAAGTAGTGCGGGGGGTGGGATTTGAACCCACGCAGGCCTACGCCAGCGGGTCTCC
>CAYTXX010000048.1:0-9720 GCA_964442165.1 uncultured Desulfurococcaceae archaeon
GATCCCTACCTATGACCCTGAGCCCTACCTAGGGTAGGGGTAGTGAGCCGGAGACCCAGCCCGGGGTTGAATAGCGGGGAAGTGTAGCCCCAAACCTCCCCGCACTAGCGGAAACTCCCATCCTTCAGCGGGAAGAAGGTCAGAGCTGGATGAGGTTCTAAGGGAGGAGCTGACCTGCTGAAATGCTGTAGTGTACTCGCTATACAGGCCTCGTATACCCCCACTTCTCGAGAGCTCTCCTGAGCTCTCCGTGCTCCTCCGCGTATACGTCGAGGGGTACTCCTCTTGCTACGGCTTCCAGAGCTTGTCTCACAGCTGCGGCACCAGCTCTAGGTCCATCTGGGTGCCCTACTACCCCACCACCTACCTGGATAACTATATCGGTACCTAGGTGCTTAACGACCTCCGGTAGGGTTCCTGGGTGTAGCCCTCCTGAGGCAACGGGGACCGCGGGCTTAATGTGGTAGAAAGGTTGCTGTAGGTGCAGTAGGTCGTCGGGCTCCGGCGTGTAGGTACTCTCCCGGAGTAGCCTAGAGTACCTAACGACATCGGTAGCCTTAGCCTCCAGCTTACCGACCTCTGGCGTGCCTACGTGTAGCTGGTCTACCCCGATAACCCTGTAGAGCTTAGCTAGGGTGAACATGGATATACCGTGAAGGGGGTTCCTAGTAATAGCTGCGTGCATAGCTCTATGTGCGTGTATAGCTAGCCCGTACTCCTCAGCTAGGTCCCTGATGTAGGTTAGGGAGGACCAGCCAGCTACAACTACGTCTACCATTACGTAGGGATTGCCGTAGTCTGCTACGAGCTTAAGCCTCCTAGCCATCTCCCTGATATCGGCGGTTACGTTAGCGAACCAGACCTTCCTCTCTCCAGTCTCATTCTCAGCTCTACCTATAGCTCTCATAACGGCCTTAGCTCTAGCCTCGAACCTACAGTAGCTTGGGCTAGCCAGGTTCTCATCGTCCTTAACGTAGTCGAGCCCTCCTACCAGGATCTCGTAGGCTAGCTTCTCAACCTCCTCAGGCGAGTACCCGACCTTAGGCTTCGGTACAGTACCAGCTATAGGCCTTCCGTAGACCCTGAATATGCTCCTAACTCCCTCCAACCCCTTCGACGGCCCCCTAAACCACTCTAGGAACGCCTTAGGTAGGTAGATATCCTCAACCCTAAGCCACTTAACCCTCTTCATACCGAATATGTTACCAGCTACAGAGGCTAGGAAGGCCGGTAGGTTCCCCTCCTCGAATAGCTCTAGAGGGTAGGCTACGAAGACGGCGTAGCTACCGTCCCCGAGGTCTAGGAACTTGAAGGCCCTCCCCTTAAGCCTCTCCAACCTAGACTCATCGTACCACGTGTAGAGGGTCGTCCAGGTACCCACGCTACTCTCAGCAGCTATACCTCCAGCAGAGTCCTCAACGCTAAACCCACTAGCTGGTACAACCCTAAAGGACGTGATAACGTAGCTCTCGGGGTCCGGGCTGAAGGACCTGTCTACGAAGGCGTGGTAGGGTTCGAACTCCTCGGTACCCACAGTTCAACCCGAACCCTACTACTTATACGTATAATAAGCCTGCAAGCAACTAGGTAGTTAAGAGATAGCTATGGACTGCTCTAAAGCTCTTGAAGGCTACCTTAGGGTCCTCGGTGACGTATCCGAGGCTAGGGTCCCCGGATCTACGGAGGCTGCTCTAAGGCTGGTACACGCCCTAGCTGAGGTCCTAAGCTACTGTGGTAGCGACGTACCCAGGCTACTGCCGCAGTTAGTCGGTAGAGCCCTCCAAGCTAGGCCGGGCTCTCAGACTGTGCGTAGCATACTCCAGCTATTCCTCGGGAAGGTACTTGAGCTCCTAGCTAGCTCCGAGGAAGGTAGCCTAAGGAATGAGCCAGTTGGTAGAGCCGTAGCTGAGGTACTGAAGTACGTTGAAGGCGTTAGGGAGGCTATAGCTGAGATAGGCTCGAGAAGGGTTGAGGCCGGTGACACGGTCATGACGTACTCCTACAGTACGACGGTCCTCAGGATACTAGAGAGGGCAGCTAAGCGGGGGGCGGACTTCGAGGTATACGTAGCCGAGTCTAGGCCTATAGCTGAGGGTAGGCTAATGGCATCAGCCCTCAGTAGGCTCGACCTTAAGACTACCCTAGTGGTAGACTCTGCTGTTAGGTACGTAATGAAGAAGGTTAGTAAGGTATTCGTAGGTGCGGAGGCCATAGCTGCTAACGGTGCTGTTGTAAGTAAGGTAGGTACCTCGGTAGTTGCTCTAGTAGCTAAGGAAGCTAGGGTTAGGTTCTACGTAGCTGCCGGGCTCTACAAGTTCAGCCCGGAGACGGTCTTCGGGGACCTAGTAGTTATCGAGGAGCTGGAGAGCCCTGAGCTGGTAGTACCCCAGGACCGCTTAGGGGAGGTAGCTCTCTTCCTAGGTAGGAGCATAAGGACTAGGACGCCCCTCTACGATGTCACTCCCCCGGAGTACGTTGATGCTGTAATAACTGAGAGGGGGCTTATAGCCCCTCAGGTAGTCTTCTACTTCGCTAGGGAGTTCCTCAGTACGCAGAGTCCTTACGTAAGTGTGGAGAAGCTAGCTGAGGAGGTGGCTAGGCTTTGGAGGTAGGGGGCTTTAGGATTCCGGAGGAGGTCGTAAGAATTAGGGAGGGTATAAGGTCCATGAGGATAAGGGGGGCGGGGAACATAGCTCGAAACGGAGCTCTAGCTTTAGCTATAGCTGCGGAGAGGTTTACCGGAGAGGACCTAGGGGCTTTTCTAAGGTATATGGAGGTAGTCGCAGACTACGTAAGGAGTGCTAGGCCTACGGCCGTATCCCTACCTAACGCGGTATCCTACGTTATGAGTAGGTTGGAGAGGTCTAAGCCTACCTCAGTTGAGGAAGGTAGGAGGGCCGTAGTAGAGTCTTCGAAGGAGTTTATCGAGTACTCCGAGAACGCCGTGAGGTTGATAGGGGAGCTAGGGGCTAGGAGGATCGAGCAGGGGGACGTCCTGATGACCCACTGCCACAGTACCGTAGCTGTTTCAGTAATAGCTACGGCCTCCAGGCAGGGCAAGGTTGAGAGGGTGTACGTAAAGGAGACTAGACCAGCCTTCCAAGGCCTGATAACGGCTAGAGAGCTAGCTAGGGAGGGTATTGACGTAGTCCTCATACCGGACTCAGCTGTAAGGTACTACATGAAGAAGGTCGATAAGGTCGTAGTAGGTGCAGATACCATAGCTGCTAACGGTGCTGTAGTGAATAAGATCGGTACCTCGGTAGTTGCTCTAGTAGCTAAGGAAGCTAGGGTTAGGTTCTACGTAGCTAGCGAGACCTACAAGTTCAGCCCCTACACCATCCTAGGTGAGCTAGTACCTATAGAGGTACGCGACCCTAAGGAGGTAGTCGACCCCAGCTGGCTAGCTGAGAACCCGAACGTCCGGGTCCTCAACCCCGTCTTCGACGTAACCCCACCTGAGTACGTAGATGCTATAATAACTGAAAGAGGGGTAATACCACCTCAGCTAGCAGCGCTTATCCTCATAGAGCAGTACGGTGTTAAGCTACTAGATGCCTACCCAGCACACCGTAGCTGGGAGCTACGTGTAGACTCTGAATAAGCTTAAAAGTAACGGCTACCTAACTATCGTAAGCTGAGGTGGTATCCGATGATAGTACTCGGAGGCTCAGCTGGAGCCCACGTAGGTTACGAGCTAGCTGAGCTCGTAGGGGCTGGGTACTACGACGTTGAGGTCTCCCAGTTTCCAGACGGGGAGCTCTACGTTAGGGTACCGGTGGGTGTCGAGGGTGAGGACGTAGTCTACGTTAACTCCCTAGCTGGTAGGCCTAACGAGCTACTCGTGGAGGCTATCCTAACCATTGAGACCCTTGCAGACCTCGGTGCTAGGTCCGTACACGCGGTCCTAACCTACATACCGTACGCACGCCAGGACTCTAGGTTTAAACCTGGTGAGGCTGTCAGCGCTTTCATTGTTGGCGGGATCCTGAGGTCTCTTAGGGTTAGCTCCATCTACACCTTCGACTTACACTTACACAGGATCCAAGACCCTAGGCAGGTCTTCGGGGAGTCTTTCAGGAACCTAACGGCTATCCGTGAGCTAGCTAGGTACGTAGCCTCTACGTACGGTGCGAGGAGCCCGGTGGTTGTCGGACCTGATGAGGAGTCCGAGCAGTGGGCTAGGATAGCAGCTGAGGAGCTAGGAGGTGTAGGGTACACCGTCATGGAGAAGAGGAGGTTAAGCGCTACCGAGGTAGTTGTAGAGCCTAGGGACGTTGAGCTCGTAAGAGGTAGGGAGGTACTCCTCGTAGACGATATAATCAGCACTGGTGGGACCGTAGTCGAGGCTGTTAAGGCCCTGAGGAGGTGCGGTGCTGGGGATATCTACGTAGCGGTAACGCATGCGGTACTAGCTGGAAGGGCCTACGGTAGGCTAGTACAGCTAGGGCTTAAGGGTTTAGTAGCTTCAGATACCGTACCGAGTCCGATAAGTAGAGTACGTGTAGCCCCGATACTAGCTAGGTACTTCAAGTAGTAGAGCTACCTCCTGAGAAGCCCTCCCAACCTCCTGAGGGATACGGTGAGAGCCCAGAGGGCTAAAGCTAGCACTAGCATGGCCAAGCCTAGGTAGGCCGATTCCTCGGATACCTCAATGAAGCTCCCCGATTCAGCGTAGCTGTAGAGCTTATCCACTAAGACCATCAGGGTAGCTCCCCATAGTATGAGGATCAGTACCCTGGAGCTATCCCGCTTAGAGAAGTACGTTACTGTCGAAGCTATGGAAGCGGCTAGGAGGATCAGGAGCCACATGAGGTACACCAGATCTACCTAACGAGTGCACTTATAAAGCTTGAGCGTATGTAAGTTACGGGGAGTAAGCGTGGCGTGCTTCCTAGCACCGCTAGCTCTAGCAGCTGTAGTAACAGCTCTCCAGAGGACCTTTAGGAGAGCCTCCGAGAGGTTAATGCTCTGGGTCCTAAGCACTATGCTATGGGGAGGTAGCATACTTCTAGCCCTAGAGCACGTATGGCACGGTGAGGTAGTTCCGTGGCCTCCGTTCCTTACTGCGATGCAGAGCCCAAGCGATATCCCGGTAGTACTCAACGAGGTACTGACTGTCGGCATGTCGATGAACGCTGCGGTTACCCTCACTTGGCTCGGGGTCCTGTGGTTTAGTAGAGTTAGGTACGGGGGTCTAGCCTACCTAAAGCTTGGAACCCTGCGGAAGGGTTGAGAGGTCTAGCTCTTTTTAGTTCTTTAGTGTAGCACTTTCTCGGTGGGTCCGTGGGTTTAGGAGGGGTTTACGTAGGTACGGCCGGTATACCGGTATCGGCTAAGCGTAGGAACACTATAGACGGTATTAGGAGGGTTGCTGAGCTAGGGCTTAACGCTATGGAGCTGGAGTTCGTAAGGGGTGTGAACCTAAGTGCCGAATCTGCAGCTAAGGCTAGGGAGGTTTCTAGGGAGCTTGGGGTGCTCCTAACAGCTCACGCACCCTACTACATAAACCTACTGTCCGAGAAGCCCGACGTTAGGAAGGCTTCCGTTGAGAGGATCGTTGAGTCAGCTAAGGTAGCCTACCTAGCCGGTGCGTGGTCGGTAGTCTTCCACTCGGGGTACTACGGGAGCTACAGCTCTAGCGTAGCTGTTGAGGTAGTTAGGGAGGCTCTCAAGCAGGTGATCAGGACCATCAGCGATATGGGTATCAGGATATGGGTTAGACCGGAGACTATGGGTGGTCTAGCTGAGGTTGGATCTCTAGAGGAGGTTATAGCCATCGTCGAGGGCCTCGACTACGCCCTACCAGCTGTAGACTTCGCACACATCTACGCTAGAAGCCTAGGTGCTGTAAACGATAAGGAGAGCTTTAGGAGGATACTCGAGGCTATAGAGGCTAGGCTTGGGTCCGAGGCCCTTAAGAACATGCACGTGCACCTCTCCGGTATAGACTACGGGGAGAGGGGGGAGAAGTCCCACCTAAACTTCGATGAGTCGAGGTTTAACTGGGTAGACGCTGTCGAGGTCCTTAGGGAGTTCAAGGTCGAGGGAGTGCTAATCAGCGAGTCGCCGAACCTAGAGGGAGATGCCCTTAAGATACTTGAGGTCCTCCGGTTCTAGCTCCCCTCAGGTAGGTCCTCCGGTAGCTCACTTACAACTGAAAGGTCTTTCCTCTTCCTGGAGTGAAGCTCCTCGGCAGTACCCTTGGTGATTACCTCATAGAGCCTAGCAACCTTACCGGGCCTAGGTCTTAGCAACCTACCTAGCCTCTGGACGAACTGCCTAGGTGATGAGGTACCGGCTACTAGTATGCCTACGCTAGCATCCGGAATGTTCAGCCCCTCGTCACCTACTGTCGTAACTACGAGTACCCCCTCCCTAGCTTCTCTAAACCTCCTGAGCATCTCATCTCTCTTAGAGCCCTCCACCTCACCGGTTAGTAGGAGACCTCCTACAGCTTCAGCTATCCTCTTAGCTAGCTCTACGTAGTGTGCGAAAACTATTATCTTCGAGCCCCTCTCCCCCTCTACTATCTCCCTGACCTTTTCTACCTTAGACTCGCTCATCTGGACTATCTTCCTCATCTCAGTAGCTAGCTTAAGGGCTTCCAGAGCTCTCGGGTCACCTCTCCTAGCTGCCTCCAGGATCTCCTCAAACCTAGCTAGCCCTACAAGCTCCCGGTACTTCTTACGTAGCTCAAGGTACCTCCTCCTCTCACTAGGCTTTAGGGAAACCCTCACCGTTATTACCTCGTAGGGGGCTAGGTACCCCATCTCAGCTAGTTCAGCAGGTGTCCTGTAGTAGACTACTCCACCCATAAGTGGGAAGAGCTCTACGTGCCTCCCGTCCTCGCGGTACGGGGTAGCTGAGAGGCCTAGCCTCCTCGGTGCTGGAGACCCTAGAGCGATGGCCTTAAACCTATCGGCAGGTAGGTGGTGTACTTCGTCAACTATTAGGAAGCTGAAGTAGGGGGCTAGCTTACCTATGTACCTGTAGGCAGACTGGTAGGTAGCTATGGTTACCGGGGCGATCCTCTTCTCCTCAGAGTAGTAGAAGCCTACTAGCTCAGGCGGTATGTTAGTAGCCTTCTCTATCTCCTCATACCACTGCCTAACGTGGTCCCTAGTTATAACCACTATAAGGGTCCTAACCCCTAGGGTAGCTATAGCAGCTACGGCTACCAACGTCTTACCCGAACCCGTCGGTAGGGCTACGACCCCTCTATAGCTGTTCTCAACCCACCTCTCGAGGGCCTCCCTCTGGTAGTCTCTAAGCTGCATCTTGAGGTCTACCTTAACCCCTAAGCTATCCCTCTCGAAGAAGCCGGTCCTATCTACGACCCTTACCCCTAGCTTCTCCAAGGTCTCGGCGAACTCCCGGTAGTAGTAGGGCTGAAGTAGGAACTCCCTAGTCTCGCGCTTGTACCTAAGCTTAAACTCGTATAGCCTCCTCCTAAGCTCCTCACCCAGTAAGAAGTTGAACTTAACGCATACGTAGTTAGGGCAGTACCTAAGCTCAGCAACCTTACCTAAACCTAAGAGCACCTCCTCCAGGTACTCCTCATCGTACTCAGCTTCAAGGTCCCTAAGAAGGGACTTAACGTCGTCTAGGGTAAGGCCGGATCTAGCTACCTTAACCCTACTTATCCTAAAGATGGAGTAGCCGTCGCGGCGGCCTACGTAGTCAGCTACCTTAAGAAGCTCCTGGAACTCCTCGTAGTCTAACCACCTACCGACCTTAACTACGTCCCTCTCCTCCAAATAGCTCCAGCCTAGTTCTATCCTCGGTACCGAACTTATTTAAACGCTAGACTCAGCTAAGTCGTTGCCGGACCCTATCACCTCGCCATCGCTTAGCACTACCATAGGCTCCTCTATCACCACCTCAGTACCGGGCTCTAGGCTCGTCTTAAGGACTATGGTCAGTATTACGTAGTCACCGACCTTACTTACCTTAACCCTCCTTACAGTAGCTCGGGTAAGGGCATCTGAGGCTATGTCACTGCGGTAGGAGCTGGGGTGTAACCCCGAGCTCCTACTGCGAGCTAGTACAACAGCCTTTAGCAGGGGCTTATCTAGTACGAGAGCTACTAGGGTAAGCAGAGCTAGTACTGCTAGCACTACGTAGTCCAGCTCCAGCACCTGTAGCCTAGCTTACGTACTGAGGTGCTTTTAAGGTATCTAAGTCTTTAAGATTCAGCTCCCTACAGGTTAGAGGTTGAGTAGCGGTACTGCTGGAGGCGGAGTACTAGGTAGCTCAATATGGGGGTGCGAAAAGCTTATTAAGCCATACCTAGTAAATCCCTATGACTCAAGTAGGTGGTAGGAGATGAGCGGTCCGGCACCAGCAGCTACAAACGTAGTCCTAGTAGGTAAGAAGCCAGTAATGAACTACGTAATGGCGACCCTAACCCTACTACACCAGGGAGTCCCGGAGATCGTGGTGAAGGCCAGGGGTAGGGCTATAAGCAAGGCTGTTGACGCAGTTGAGATAGTGAGGAGTAGGTTCCTACCCGACAAGGTCGAGATAAAGGACATAAAGATCGGGAGCCAGGTACTAACTACTAGCGACGGTAGGCAGTCTAGGGTATCCACGATAGAGATAATACTAGCAGCTAAGAAGTAGAACCCCGGCCCTACTAGGGGAGAAGTAGAAAACAGTGTTTTTAGATGAAGATCGAGGATCTTAGAACACCTACACTCCAGGTAGCTCTCGACTTCACCTCCCTTAACGTAGCTCTCACAGTTCTAAGGCACCTACTAGACCTAGGTATAGGTATATTCGAGGTAGGTACCCCACTGATAAAGTCTGAGGGGGTTAGGGCGGTATCATACGTTAGGTCCCTAGTTGGTCCTAGCTCCTACGTCCTAGCGGACACCAAGACGGTTGACGTAGGTGCTGTAGAAGCTGAAGTAGCTATAGGAGCTGGAGCTGACCTCGTAACGGCTCTAGCGGTAGCAGATGACGTAGTGATCAGCTCAGCGCTATCTAAAGCTAGAGAGCTCGGTGGGGATGTAGTAGTGGACTTCGTAGGCTTTAGGGGGGACGTAGTCAAGAGGGTTGTGGAGCTGAGGGACCTAGGGGTTAGGGCTGTAAACCTACACGTAGGTATAGATGTTCAGAGGTCCCTAGGTATCAGGGCTACAGCTCTTGTAGACCTAGCTAGGGAGGTTAAGAGGGAGGTCCCCGAGGTGCTGGTCTCGGCTAGCGGAGGTATTAGAGCGCAAGATATCCCCGAGCTCCTAGGGGTGGGGGTAGACATAGTAGTTGTAGGAGGGGCTATAACAAGGTCCCAGAACCCTAGGGAGGAGGCCCTCGAGTGCCTCAGGAGGCTTAGGGAATTCTCTAGGTAGTCCTTAAGGGTTCTCAGAAGTATATATACGGTTGCGTACCTATAGCTACGGGTATGCGTATGGTTAGGCTAAGTAGGCTAATACTAGTAACAGCGGATCACCACCCACTCCACAAGTACTTTAAGGAGATAGCTGAGGAGCTAAGTAAGAAGTACGGGGTACCGCTAGAGGTTAGGGTAGAGGACTACCTGTTCCTAATCCAGTACGGGGATACGGACGAGTTCGGGATGGCGTGGGTACCCCAGCTACTAGCCCAGCTAGATACGGGAGAGATAGTTAAGGTGCTTACGAAGCCCGTACTGGACTCCATGGGTAACATAAGTAAGGAAAACGACCTAAGGGAGTCCACGCAGAACATTGAGAAGGC
>CAYTXX010000049.1:0-9244 GCA_964442165.1 uncultured Desulfurococcaceae archaeon
ACCCTCTCCCCTGGGTACTTAGCTGAGGGACCCCATACCCTAGCGTACTTAAAGTACTTGAGGAACTCCTCCCTTATACGCCTTACGGCATCCTCTACCGTGGACCCCTTAGGTACCACTAGAGGCTCCTTAGAGGGCTCCCTAGCGTTAGGCTCCTTAGTGTAAACCCTAATTACCTCTAGGATCTCGAAGGTAGTTCTCGGGACGGAGCTAAGCCCCCTACCGGTAGTAGCTGACACAGGTACTACCGGTGCGTGCGGAGCTAGTGATTTTACCTCGGAGGTAACTCTACCTAACTCTACCTCGCTTAGTAGGTCCACCTTATTTAGGAGTATGAGGGACGGCTTGTAAACCGATGCCTCGAAGATAGCCTTCTCCACGTCGTCTAGGGAGACCTCACCGTAGACCTTAACTAGAGCACCGTATATCCTGTAGGACTCAAGTAGCTTCCTTACGTCGTCCTCGGTAGCGTTCACTAGCTTCCCCATCCTAACTACCCTAATACCTGCGTACGCCTTACTCCTCTCGATCACCACCCTACCCCTAGGCCTACGGAGGAGTATCCCGGAGCCCTCGAGCTCACCTAGGATAGTTCTAAGCTGCTCTACAGGATCCCGGGACGCGTCTACCACTACAGCTACAGCATCGGAGTTCCTAATCAGCCCTACGAGCCTACCCCCCCAGGAGACCGAGCTTAGGTTGGGGACGAAGGGAGGTGTATCAACCAGCTGTATCTGCACATCCTCGAAGAGCATCATCCCCGGTACCGGGTACATTGTAGTATACGGGATCCCGGTAACCCTAGACCTAGCCCCGGTTAGAGCGTTGAATACGGAGCTCTTACCAGCTAGTGTGTACCCTACTAGAACTACCTGAGCAACTCCGTGCTTCTCTACGAAGTACGATGGGCCGCTACCGCGGCGCTGCCTCCTCTCCTCTAGCTCCTCCCTTAGCTCAGATAGCTTCCTCCTAGCCCAAGCTACGAGGTTCTCGGTCCCCTTATGCTTCGGGACTGCTGATAGGAACTCCTCTAAGGCCTTGATCTTCTCCTCGGTAGTCCTAGCCTCTAAGTACTTAAGCCACCTAGCTCTAGCCTCCGCAGGTAGGTTAGTAACCATAGGGACCTCAGTACCTTCTAGAGTACCTCATGAAGGTCTTAGCCTCCAAACCGCAGTAAGCGCATCTAAGACCTCTAACAGAGCTCTCATCGGTCTTCAGTGGAGTACCTAGAGCCTTACCACCAACCCTACCCTCCATCTCTATAGCGCAGGAGACCTTACCGCACCAGGGTAGCTCAGCTACACCACCTTCAGAGATAACTCTAGCACCCTCCTCCACCGTACTAACCCTAGCGACGTGCTTAGAGAACGCCTCAGTAGCCTCCCTCCTAATTGCCTCGTCGTAGGCTTGCCCGATCTCCACTACGGACTTAACTAGGCTATCTAAGCTTACCGTAGTCCTAGACCTATCGTCCCTCCTTACAACGGTTACCGTACTGCTCTGAACCTCCCTAGGGCCTACCTCCACCCTAAGTGGTACACCCCTCCTCTCCCAGTAGTAGAACTTATCCCCAGGAGTCATGTCCTCTCTTAGGTCTACCGTAACCCTTATACCGGAGGCCTTAAGCTTCTCAGTAACCTCCGTACAGGTCTCCACGATCTTACCGCGTAGCTCCTCAGGACCGGCTGGTATTGGTACTACTACAACCTGGATCGGCGCGTACTTGAAGGGCAGTCTAAGCCCTACAGAGTCCCCGTGTACGGATATTAGTGAGGCTACCACCCTCTCGGATATACCGTAGCTAGTCTGCCAGCCGTAGTCCATGGAGCCGTCGGGCATGTGTACCCATACGTTGAAGGCTATAGTGAAGGACCTCCCTAGGTTGTGGACGGTACCTATCTGGAGGGTCCTACCGTCAGGCATTAGGGTGTCGAAAGCTATGGTGTACACAGCTCCGGGGAACTTATCCCACTCAGGTCTCTTGGAGATCGTGTAGGGTATCCCGAGCTCGTCGAAGAACTTACTGTAGATAGCTACAGCCTCCTCAACCTGCCTCTCCGAGTCCTCGAAGGTTGCGTGTAGGGTGTGGGCCTCCTTGAAAGTAGTTACCTCCCTAACCCTAATCATAGCCCTAGTAGCTGCTGTCTCATACCTGAAGATACTTACTACCTGGTAGTACTTCTTAGGTAGCTGCTTGTAGCTCTTAATCCACATGGACTCTAGGTACGATAGAGGTGTCTCACTAGTAGGTCTTAGAGCTAGCTTCACATCCAGGGGTGTAAGACCTCCGTGGGTAACCCAGTAGACCTGGTCCTCAAAGCCCCTAACGTGCTCAGACTCCTTAGCCAGTATGTTGTCGGGTATGAGTATAGGTAGTAGTATCTCCTCATGCCCTGTGGAGTCTAGGAGCTCCCTCATAAGCTCTATAACAGCCCTCCTAATCTTGAAGCCGTAGGGTAGCCAGACACCCATCCCCTTAACCGGGTACCTCCCGTAGTCGTAGATCTCAGCCTCACGAACTATCCAGTCGAACCACTCATCGAAATCCCTACCTAAGTCCCTGTAGATCCCCAAGCTTTAACACCTCAAAACGATCTAGAACTCTCCGCATATATTTACCTACCCGCGGAGAGCTCTCGGTGGTAGCTATGGTAAGGGCCTACATCCTGGTGGAGACAGCTATAGGTAGCGAGTACGAAGTTGCTAAAGCTATCGCTAACCTACCCGCGGAGGGTCTCAGAGTATCCGTAGACGTAGTCTACGGCGAGTACGACGTGGTGGTAGTAGTCGATGTAGTAAGCCTAGAGCTACTGGATAGGGTTGTCTCAGCTATTAGGAGGATCCCCGGGGTCATTAGGACCAAGACCCTCATAGCATCAGAGTCTCGGTAGTAGCTAGCTACAGAGCTATGAGGGTAGCTGTTATTGGAGCGGGGGTTGCAGGGCTCCTAACATCCTACCACCTAGCTAGAAAGCAGCTAGCTCCGGAGGTACACGTATACGAAGCTAGGAGCTGGGTCGGCCGTCCGCACTGCGCTGGGCTAGTATCCCTACCTACAGCTAGTAGGCTACCTAAGGCTTCCGAAGTAGTGTTAGACCTCTACAGAGCTGTGGAGATCTACGTACCTGAGCTTAGGTTTAGGCTACGCCTATCATCTGAGGGGCCCAGCTTCCTAAGGCTGGATAGGCTGAAGCTGGAGGAGCTCCTAGTAGAGGAGATAGCTAGGCTAGGAGTTAAGCTCTTCCTAAACTCCCCGGTTAGAGGGGTATCCTCAGGTAGTAGGGAGCTCCTAGTACACGTAGACCTAGGTGCTAAGCTCTACGACTCCGTAGTAGTTGCTACCGGGTACTCACCGAGGTTCACCGGTAGCCTTGGGCTTAGCAGTAGCTCCCAAGCGCTCTCCGGGGTTCAGCTAGACGTAGAGGTAGGGGGTAGTAGGTGGTTGGAGGAGGGTACGACCTACGTAGTCCTCTCAAACCGCTTAGGTCAGGGCTTTGCCTGGGTAGTCCCAGGGAGCTGTGGTAGGGTCCTTGTAGGCTGTGCTACACCTCCAAGTGGACCTCCAGCGCTAAGCTGCCTTAGGCTCCTACTACGTATTATCGAGAGGAGGTCTACATCTCTAAGGGTGCTATCTAAGCCGTATGGAGGGGTCGTACTAAGGGGGTACCCGAAGAGGGTTCTATCGGGTAGAGCTGCCGGCGTAGGGGACTCTGTAGCTATGGTTAAGAGCTTAAGTGGTGGAGGGCTCTACGCTATATCTATAGCATCTAAGCTAGTTGCTGACTACTTAGGCGGTGATCCCCGAGCTCCGGGAGCTCTGGAAGCCCTCCGGAAGGAGCTAGCTATCCAGAACCACCTAGCTAGGACTGTCTACCGGCTCCTAAGGCTCCTCGAGGTAGCTAGGTTTAGGGGGAGGACTATCGATGTGTGGTTAAAGAGCTTAGACTACGACCACCACGTAGACCTACTAGTACAGCTACTTAGTAGTACTAAGAGCTACGTAGCTTTAGTAAGGAGTATAGTTGAGTTAGAGCTAGATCAGGTTAAAGTACCTCACCGTATATCCTACAGTGGTGTAGTACGTGAGCTTAGGCATTAACGTCCTCCAAGCTATCGGTAGGTACAGTCAGATGGTGATAAAGGTTAAGGGTTTAGTAGCTAGTAGGAGGTCTAGGTACCAGCAGATAGATATAGTGGATACAGAGGAGTTCGGTAGGGTCTTAGTCCTAGACGGCCTTGTCCAGAGCTCTGAGTACGATGAGTACTACTACCACGAATCCCTAGTACATCCAGCTATGGTCCTCCACCCTAAACCCGAGACTGTTCTAATACTAGGAGGTGGTGAGGGAGCTACCCTTAGGGAGGTCCTTAAGTACCGGACCGTTAGGAGGGCTGTAATGGTTGACATAGACGAGGACGTAGTCCAGCTCTCTAAGCAGTACCTCGCCTCCTGGCATAGAGGGGCTTTCGACGATAGCCGTGCGGAGGTAATAATCGAGGACGGTAAGGCTTACGTTGAGAGAAGCGGGGGGAGATTCGACGTAATCATAATGGACCTAACAGACCCCTACGGACCGGAGGTAGCCCGGGAGCTCTACAGCGAGAGCTTTATAAGGAGGCTCTACAGCGTACTAGCAGATAATGGCGTTATCTCGACTCAGGCAGGTAACTCCTTCTTCTACCCTGACGAGTACAGAGCCCTACTGAAGAGCTTTAGTAAGACCTTCCACTACGTAGATACCTACCTAACGTGGGTACCGTCCTTCGGCTACGCCTGCAACTTCATAGTGGCCTCCAAGGTAGGTAGCTTAGCATCCCTAAGTGAGGAGGAGGTAGATAGGAGGTTAAGGGAGAGAGGTGTTGAAACGAAGTTCATAAACGGTAAGGTACTGAAGGCCCTACTAGCTATACCAACATACTACAAGACGATCTAGGCCCTACTTTAGGCAGGCCTACCCGGTACCTTAAGAACTGTACCCACTTAGATGTCTATCTCCCCACGTACTATCTTCTCGTAGAGTTCGAGGAGGTTATCTACGTAGATAAGCCTCTCACGTACCCGTTCCTCGCAACTAACACCTCTATCACCTACGACTACCGGTACCCCTACAACCCTAAAGGCATCGCAGTCCCACACGCTATCCCCTACGTACATGGTCTCAGCTAGGTCTACTCCGTACCTACCTGCAAGAGCTCTAACCAGCTCCCCCTTGCGGAAGGGGTTGACAACCTCAACACCTACCGGTAGCAACCTACCCTCGCTATCGCATAGGAGCTTGTTAACGTAGACCTCACCTACACCGAGCTCCTCAGCAACTCTAGAGGCTACGAAGTCCACCCCAGCGCTTACTATAGCTACCGGAACCCCCCTCCCCCTGAGGAGCTCTACAAGCTCCCGAGCACCGCGAGCTACCCTAACCCTCCCCGCAGCCTCCTCAAGCTCCCTACAGTAGACCACCCCCCTAACCTCGATCATAGCTCTTAGGTCTAGCTCCATCCACTGGGAGTAGGTTATCAGCCCCTCCTCGAATAGCTTCGAGTACCCCCTCTCCTCAACAACGCTCTTCGAGCCTAGTACTGAGTGTAGGTAGCCCCACGAGGACTTCTCCTCTACTAGAACTCCATCTAGGTCGAAGACGGCTAGCCTTACCCTCCTCGACACCTCCTCAACCCCTCCTCGACAGCCCTCCTAAGTACCTCTAGAGCCTTAGCCCTACTAACCCCTACTAGTACTACCCTATCAAGGTACTCCCCTACAACTCTAACAACACCCTCAAGGTCGGCTCCAGAAGCCTTGGACTCAGCCTCGTCTAGGAGCTCCGGGGGGAAGGCGAAGAAGTCCCCTGAGATAACTAGCTTGGAGACTCTACAGGATGCGTCAACCTCTAGGTACACGGAGAGTACCTTCTCCTCCTTAACCTCAGCGTGCACTAAGTAGCTCATCTAAGCCCCACCCAACGCTCAGACCTGTACTTCCACATAAGGTCAGAGGCTAGCTTAAGCTCTAGCTCGCTGTAGTTACCCTCGTAGAGCTCTACCCCCAAGCACCTCCTAAAGCCCTTAGCTAGGGACTCTAGAGCCTCCGAGGTGGTAACCCTCCTACCTAGGTACTCCGATAGGTTGGTCACCCTAGACCTCACCGGGCCCCTCGAGGCTAGCTTAACCCCTCGAACCCTGAGGACCTCAGCTAGTACATCTAGGTTTGTTGCGTACATGAATGTCCCGTGCTGTAGTACAGCTCCGAACCTCCTAAGCTGAGCCTGACCGGAGAACTTCCTACCGCCTACAACGCAGTCATTTAGAGGTACGAACTCAGCTGGAGCTCCTAGAGCTCTGGCAGCCTCTACAATACCGCAGGATAGGTACCTGAAGGACTCAACCAGGTCCTCAGGTACGAGCCTTTCGGGAACTATCACAGAGTACGTTACCTCACCTTCAGGGTCGTGGTAGACCGCCCCTCCCCCAGTAGGCCTCCTAACTACGTCTACACTAAGCCTACGCGCTAACTCGACATCCACAACCTCGTGGAGCCTTTGGAAGTAGCCTATAGTCACTGTAGGCCTGGAGAATATGTAGAGCCTAACCGTAGGTACCCCACCGCTAGCAACGGAGTACAGCAAGGCTTCGTCTACAGCCATGTTGTAGTAGCCATCCCCCCTATCGAATATGAGCCTAAACCTCAACCTAACCCCAGTACTAGCTCCAGGTTAGGGTTAAAGAAGTGGTTAAGGCTCTACCAGTAAATTAGTGTACCTAATGTACTTAGCGTGGAGGTGGGATTGAAGGTTAGGGTCTCCATAGGTACTCTAGCAGCTCTAGGTCTTGAGGATATTAGGATTGGCGTTAGACCTGGGATAGCCTACCTACTTCAGTACAGTGATAGCGGTTGCCTAGCTAGATGCGCCTTCTGCGCACAGTCCTCGGCTTCGAGAGCTAGTAAGGACATACTGTCCAGGGTTATCTGGCCTGCCGTTGAGCTTGAGGAGATCCTCCCAGAGCTTCCAAAAGCCTTTAGGAGGGTCTGCGTACAGACCGTCATCAAGGAGGGGTTCGTCGAGGAGGTCTACGAGATAGCTAGGTCCCTAGCTAGCTACGGGCTGAAGGTCTCCGTAAGCACTACCCCGATCCCGAGGCGAGACCTAGAGCGCTTGAGGGAGGTCGGTGTAGACTACGTAGGGGTAGGCCTTGACGTAGCATCACCGGGGCTCTCCCAGATTATTGGGAAGCCCTACAGCTACTGGGAGTACCTGCGCTTCGCAAGCGATGCCGTGAAGGTGTTCGGGGTTGGTAGGGTAGTCATACACGTTATCGTAGGTCTCGGCGAGGGGTTGCGGGACCTAATTAACACGCTTAAGCTTACCTACAGCGTAGGCGCTAAGGCCTCACTCTTCGCCTTCACACCGGTTAGGGGTACCCCAATGGAGGGTAGGCCTAGGCCTAGCTTAAGGTACTACAGGCTAGCTCAGATGGCTAACTACCTAATGTCTAGAGGTCTGGACGCAGGTAGGTTCCTAGACATTGAGAGAGGTTGCCTAAGGTTAGAGCACCTAGATGAGCCTGGGGAGCTAGCTAGAGCTCTACTAACAGCAGGCTGCCCAGGGTGTAACAGGCCCTACTACACCGAGCCCCCTGGTGGGGAGCTCTACAACGTACCATCCGAGGAGCTCCTCCCCGATATAGAGGAGGTCTTAGGCAGGCTCTCCTGCTAGGTTAGCTAGGCACATCTTCATGCATTCGTTAACGCAGTCGAAGTAGCTGTACTCTAGAAGCTCCTCGCACTTACCCATGCAGAGCTCCTCACACTTCCTAGCACCGCCCAACTCCTAGCTCCCTGAGGATCTTCTACCTACTACACCATATAACGTCTAAACCGAGGGCATGGGCTTCTCCCATATCGGCCTCCCCTGGGATGTAGGTGGGGCTAGCCAGTCTACGATCTCGTCTAGCTTATCTGAAATCACGGTAAGCCTTATAGGGCCTAGTGGGGACTCATCGTCGTAGGTTACGAAGGATAGGTGACCTGCGTAAGCTGCCTGCTTATGGAGCTTAAGCTCCAGGGTGTTGCCCCTCCTAAACCTCATCGCGTAAGCTCTAGCTGCGTCTAGTATCCTCTCCTGCCTAAGTAGGGTGTACAACCTCCTTAGGCAAGCTACGTCGGTGGACTCCCCGACAGCTACCCTGTACCCGCCCCCTACGTCCACTATCTTCACATCGACGTCCACGATTTTCCTAATAGCCTCTACCACCCTCTCCTCACTCTCAGTCGGGCGGACCTCAGCTTCAACTCTGAGTACGAACACCCCTCAGCAACCTCGTAGCTAGCTCTAGAGCCTCGGATACTACCTCCTCGAGCTCCTTAAACTCGTTTACTACTACAGCATCGGCTAGTGCTATCACCTTACCTATACCTAGCTCAAGCTCCTTCCTATCCCTCTCGCTGAAGGAGGTGTAGTCCACCGGGTCGTCTTCCCTACCCCTCCTCGATAGCCTCGAGAACCTAGCTCTAGGGGACGCGTGTACCGCTAGGACTACCGTAGGGGCTACGGACCTGAAGTACTCAACCTCCTCCAAGTTCCTCACACCATCTACAACTACAACCCCACTGTAGCTTAAGGTAGCTCTAACTACCTCACGTGCTACTACATCAGCCCCGTAGAGCTTCCTAAGCTCTACAGCTAGCTTAGAGAGGTTCTCGGAGGTAGGCCTAACCCCTAGCTCAGTAGCCTTAGCCCTAACCACGTCCCCCATGTTAACGTAGGTTCCGAGCCTCTCAGCTAGGGCCCTAGCTACGGAGGTCTTACCGGAGCCAGGCATACCGGTAACGCAGATGAAGGCCCTAACCAACTCAGGTACCTCAGCGACCTAGGAGCTTAAAGGTTACTACCTTAACCTCTGTTGAGCCCTCTATAGCCCTCCCGTATATCCTCCTCAAAGCCCTCAGCAGCTCCTCCCTACTCGAGAACCCGTCGGCTAAGGCGTCCTCATCAGTTAGCTGGGAGACCTTCTTAACCCTAACCCCCGTTATAACGGCGTACCCTACGTGGTCTCCACCAGCGACTACCTCGACGACCTCACCGACCTTGACGTCGCTGTTCAAGCGTATCGTAGACGTCTTCCTACCGCTCAGTATATCCTCCTTAAACTCGCCCTTGAAGTACATCTTCCTCCACTTCACAGCCTACGCCACCGCGCCGGGGCTCTTACGGCTACCTCATAAACGGATGTACTCGGAGGCTTATAAGCT
>CAYTXX010000050.1:0-7816 GCA_964442165.1 uncultured Desulfurococcaceae archaeon
TTTCGGTGAAGCTAAGAAGAGGCCGGAGCTGTATTCTAAAGCTTTAAGCT
This sequence comes from uncultured Desulfurococcaceae archaeon, assembly GCA_964442165.1. Classification (GTDB taxonomy): domain Archaea; phylum Thermoproteota; class Thermoprotei_A; order Sulfolobales; family NBVN01; genus DRZP01. The sequence goes on from CAYTXX010000050.1 coordinate 51, forward strand.
ACCTACTAAGCAATACCGAGAGGCTTACCTCGGATTTCGTTGCTGGTGCTCTCGGCGAGGGGAGGTACTTTCTACTACTAGCACTTTCGGAGGTCCTTATAAGGAACCGTAAGCTAATGTACAGGGTCTTCCTAGAGCTCCTAGGTAGTAACACTATCTACGCTAAAATCTTAGGTCCAAGCTACCTAACCCTCTATAGGGCGCTGTTTAGAGGTCCGGCTAAGCCTGTAGCTATCCTGAGGAGAGTGGATGTGGCTCAGGTTGAGGAGTGCTTAAAGTACGGTGCTAGTGTAGCTGAGGAACCTCATGTTTTAAGGTGTAGAGAGAGCTACGTAAGTAGGTTAATCGATGCCGAGAGTAGCGTCAGTAGAGCTCTATCAGTAGCTCTCCCCCTTGCCTTAAGGCCTTCCGTAATTAGGCTACCTAAAAAGTACGGGAGTAGCTACTGGTTAACCCTGTGGCCATACACGGTAGTCTACAGCGTTGATGAAGCTAAGCTTAGGTGGCTACAGTACGGCTCCTTAGTTAAGGAGTTTGATATCGGTAAACTTAGAGTGGGTGGCAGTGACCCCCGCCTCACCCCCTTAGGTAGCGATGCTGCGCTAATCTTTAGGGAACCCCTTAGAAGCATTGCGGTAGTCTCGTCTCCGTACTCGGAGGTGCCTAGAGTAGTGGTAGGCCGATCCGTATGCTACGACGGTGTAGATTCCTTATACTCTATCGAGCTCTCCGATGAGGGTATACACATCCGGAGATACGACGAGCTTGGGAACCTGCTTTACGATAAGTTAGAGATGGTCTCTGGGCTAGGCGATGCTAGAGCTGTTGAATGTTACCCCGTAAGCGGTGGGGGCGTAATGTTTAATGTGATAACGAATAGGGGTTCTCTACTCGTTACCGTAGGTGATTCAGTAAGTACGTGTAGATTAAAAGAGGTAGTTAAAACCCTTATAACACTCCCTCTAGGGTACGGCATAGCCTACACGGACCGCGAAATCTACGTAGCTAGGGTATCTGAGGAGGGGCTTAAGGTTGTGGGTCCCTACAGTAAGCCGCATATCGAGAACCCCTTACACCTAGGGGTAGCTCAAGACCTCGGTATCTTCACGGTAACTGGTAAGAGGCTTTACCAGCTAGATGCTCTCGGAAACGTAGTCTCCTCAAAGGACCTACAGGTCTCCAGGGAGTACGCACAGGTTAAGACCATCGACACGTACCTATTTCCTCTACTAGTCCTAGCGAGGGGCGGTACTGTCTCCGAGATATTTACCTACCTCGAGAGAGGCCTCACTAGGTTAGACCTCAGAGTTCTCGGGATAGAAGGTGAGGTAGTTGATGTAACCTACGGTAACGGTGTTCTATGCTTCAATACTGCGGATAGCCTATCCCTATGCACCTCCCCACTGTACGTAAGCTGGGTTGCTCGGGGTACGTTGAGGCGTGTAGAGAGGTACTCGCTAAGGGGACTGGCGGACGTATACGATAAGCTCAGATCCGGTGAGAGCCTTACCCACCTAGGGGAGGTCGGGACGTACTTTAACAGCCAGCTCCTCGAGGAGGTAGTACACAGGGACTACCGGGTCAGGTCTGCAGTAGCTAGGGTTACGGGGAGGAGCACCTTCACAGCTCTAAGTAAAATCCTTAGAAAATCCCTAGATGTAGGCTACGGTGACGAGTACCTAGACCTAGCCCTAACTGAGTACCGGGACAGTATAGAGGGTTGCGAGCTAGCTATAGCTAGGAGCGTTACCTCCAAGATCTTAAGTCGCAGTGGTCTTAGCGAGGTGGATCTAAACGCTGTTAGCGCTATAGGTAGAGCTATCGATGAGCTAAGCAGTATCGGCACGCGTAGACATGCGGTCAAGGTCGTGGCGAAACTGCTGGGAGCTTTTGAGGAGCTAGGCTTAGACCCTCAAGACCTTAGGTACGTACTAAGCAACCTACCTGCGGAGCTTGGGGGTAGCCTACTGAGAAGCCTAGTACTGGAGGCCTTAAGCGGCACCCCCGTGGTGAGCAGCATTGCAACAGAGGTCCTCAGAGTACTGGGGTACGATATAGGAACTCTAAGAAGCGAGGCAGCGGGTATCGTAGGGGCTCTCTCCAAGATTTTCCCAGATATTGCGGAGGTTGTTCAGAAGCGTTGTGAAGCTCTGCTTGCCGAAGCTCGGTTCAGCGAGCTCACGGAGTACTTAAGCAGCTCCCGGAGGCTTCTGGAGCTAGTTGAAGAGCTTAGCGCTAGGCTTAAGAGTTACGGCGTAAGCTTACCGGAGAACCAGGAGTTTAGAGATGAGATAGCTAAGTGCCTCAGTACTCAGCTAACACCTCTACAGCTAAGCCGCTGCGTGGATAGCCTAAACTCCCTCTCCGAGTGCTACGTGAAGCTTAAGAGCTTACTGGAGGAAGTCTACAGCAAGATAGGGAGCTCGAGGTACATTAGTAGGGATACCATCAATAGGGAGCTCGAGGGCTTTAGGTCGTGTGGAGAGCTGGTCAAAGTCGTAGGCAAGCTAAGGGAGAGGGTAGGTCGACTACTAGCCATTGAGGAGAGCCTAAATAACCTCGTGAAGCACCTCGAGGGTCTCCAACCCCTAGGAGAGGTCATTAAAGATGATGTGAACAGGGCTTACGAAGCTATCGGAAAGCTCGATGAGCGGCGCGCTAAGGAGCTACTAAATGATTTAAAGGATAAAGTTAGGGAGCTAGCTGAGGTAAGTAGGTACTTAAGGGAGTTCCTACGTCTCAAAGATAGAGAGCCCTTCAACTACGTAAGTAACCATATAGAGGCTATCGTAAGAGACTTAATGGAAAAGCTTAGGTCTAGGTCTGTAGGGTTAGATCAGCTGAGAAGATTCTACCTCAATATAGCTAGGGTTGTTGAGGAAGCTACTAGGACAGAAAAGATTATTAAGAACATGGAGGAGACTCTCTGGCTCTTAGCTAGTAACCCGGAGGAGCTGGTACAGCATAAAGCGTTCATACTGAGCCAGTACCTCAACATCGTAGTATCCCAAGGATTTGAGGTAGGCTCCAGGGAGCTTAGTAGGCTACAGGAGGTACTTAGCGGAATTAAGACCGAGATGAACTCCTTTGCCAGCAACGTTAATAGAGTAGGGGAGGTAAGTAGGGCTATCGGGCTTACTAAGCTTCCTGAGGTCCTAGGTAATGTTATCCCAGGTATCAAATTAAAGTACGGAGGCCCAACCGTAGCCTCCTTACCCGCCTACATCGAGGGGTACCAGGAGCTACTAAACAAGATGAGGGCATACAATGAGAAAGCTAGGAGCTTGTACGTAGAGCTAAGTAACCTAGCTACGTTTATAGCTAGCTTAGATAGAGACATCTCTACTCAGATATCTACCCAGATACTAGAGTACCTCAATAACCTACTTAAGGTTTACGCTAGCACTGGAGGCACTATAGTGCTAGACGAGCTTCCTACGAGGGTAGCGGAGATATTGAGGTTGAGGACGTACATTTACGATATAAGTAGGAGGTTGAGGGATCTAAGGGAGAGGGAGGTTCTTCGGTCTAGGTTCGGTAAAGAGCTCATCAGGTCGGCTATAGAGAGAGCATTGGAAAGTCTAAGGGCGTTGAAGGTGGAGGAGGCTTCTAAGTATCTAGACCTAGCGCTGGAGGTGATGACTAAGATGGTGGTTTACGGGACAAGGATCCATACGATCGACGCTATAATCTCTATACTTGAGGATGACGGGGTGGACATCGAGAGGACTACCTTCTCGAAAGACCCCCTAAAGAAGCTAGACGAGATCCGCAAGTTAAGTAGTATTGAGAGTGTACTAGCGTATAACCCGAGGCTCGTTACTAAATCTCTCCTAGCTACCGGTAAGATCGATGAAGGTATTCAGATTTCTAGGTTAGCCTACGTAGCCGCTAGAAAGCTGGGCGCCTCTGAGGTAGTAAAAGTCCTAAGTACTGTAAAGCCGGGTAGCTTAAACGACGTCGTTCTACAGCTACTGAATGGTATCGGTAAGAGTGTCCTTAAGGTCGAGGAGGACGGTCTTGCCTCTCACGTAGCGCTACTTAGGATTTTTGACGACTACCTCCCCTATGCGGGCAATCTCACGTGTAGGGATCGAGAGAAGATGGGGGAGCTATACCACACGCTCTGCGTAAGTGAGGATATACCGCAGGCCATAGCTCTAACAGCTCTATGGTGTAGCGGGGAGGGAGTAAACGTTAGATGCTATAACGCTATAGGTATCCTCGGAGGCTTCCACGTCAAGGTGCTGAGGTCGTACGTTAACGAACTTTCAAGAGTTCTAGAAACTAAGTACTCAGATCAGGACCTAGCGACCATAAACTACGTTGTTAAAGCCTTCTGGAGTAGCAGGCCCTCCAGGGTCCACGAGGAGTTAGATAGACTAACGGCCTTTGCGAGTGAGGAGAGAAGCAGAGTTTATGAGGTGTTAAAGGCTCATAGTAACTACGTAAGGAGCTATACAGTAGCGGAGCTACTTAGGTTATCTAGAGAGGTCTACGAAATCCTAGGAGACGAGGACTACTATAGGAGAAAGCTTCAGAAGGACCTCGAACTCAGAGTACTTGGAGAACTATCTACGGATACCGGTAGCGATATAACGCTAAGGGTAATTAACGGTCTGGAGCTCCCCGTAGAGGTTAGGGATGTAAGGTTGCACGGCTTCATAGTATCCGAGAGGGTAGTTAGGATAGAGCCTGGAGGCTATCAGGACCTGAAGGTACACATACCAAGGCTAAATGTAGAGGATAGAGTACTAGAGAGAGGTAGGGAGCTGAGTATCAATGTACAGCTCTTAGCAAGGATCCCTGGAGTCCAAGGTGATAGGTACCTAGCTATCTATAGCCAGGTAGCTGTCCCAGTTAGGTACTACGGTCCTAGGAGCACCCTAGTGAGTTATATTGAGTTACTACGACCGCAGCTCCTCGACGTAGAGCTACCGATGAAGTTAAGTGACGCAGTACTGGGGGTTGGAGGTAATAACGTAGTTTTAGTGGGGTTCAGTAGAGAGGATGGTAGGAGGGTTGTGATCAAGATTCCAGGGCTTATCGCTGACCTCGGCGGTATGCCAACGATTTCCTTGGATGTCCTCAGTAGGTGTAGGAGCTACGCAGAGAGGTGTGTTAAAGCGACGAGTAGCTGTAGAGGTAGAGTTGCTAGAGTGCGGAGAATAGAGCTGAACCCTCCCTATGCGGTGGAAGATTACATCGATGGAGTATCTCTGAGGAGTATACTAAGCGAGCGTAAGAGGTTAAGTAGAAGTGAGGCGGTAAGTATAGCTCTAGGGGTTGGTGAGGCTATTAAATGCCTGCATAGCTCAGGAATATACCACAACGATATAAGGCCTGAAAACGTTATGGTTGTTGGAGGGAGTGTCGTACTAATAGACAGCTGCATAGATGAGGTTTGGGATACCCTAAGGCGGCTCCTAGGTGCACAGGTAGGTGTAGGCTCGAGCATTGGGAGTAGAGTTGACGAAGCTTACACGCACCCTCTCCTCCTAGAGAGATTGAGAGGAGGTAGTATGAGCGATGACGATAGGGCGAAGCTGGACGTTTTCCAACTTGGTTTACTGGTGTACGAGATGTTACTAGGCTACAATCCCATAGGTAAGCTGAGGAGCGGTACTCCAAGGCTACTACCGCAGGGGCTTGAGGAAGTAGAGAACGTACTAGTGATGGTATGCTCCCCAGCTAGGTTACCGGAGCTTAGCGTGGAGGAGTTTCTCGAGAAGCTAAGGAAGTTACTGTAGGGGGGTAAGCTACGTCCAGCTTAAGCCAGGTTAAGATCTCCGAGAGCCTATCCGCTAGCCTCGCGTACAGAGTTCTATCTACGAAAGTCTATGCCAACAGTAAACCCACACCTGTGGCATTATTTGAGCTAGAGCTTAAGTACCAGTGCGGCAAGTCCCTCCTAGGTAAGTGCTACGACGACTTTACCTTATGGCCTGAGATTGAAGGTGAGCATTACGTCGCTGAGCTAGACAAGGTTGAGTCGGAGGGTAAGTTCGAGATCACCGCTAGACCCGGTAAGCTTAAGGTAGATGTATCCATAGGCCGTGGAAGAGGGGAGGCGAGCCTAAGGCTGGTCTACAGGCTCTTCGCTAAACCCCCAACTACAGGTACTCTCTCGTATACCGTAGTATTCTACCTAGCTACGGAGAGGGAGAGGCTTCGAGTAGGGGACCCCGTAAAGCTTACGGTTAGCGCTGTCAAGCCCATCGACGAACTGACTGTCGATGTAGAGCCGAAAAGTCCTTCGTACTTCCCCGGAGACCGTGCAGTAGTCTCAGCCAAGCTCCGCTCAAACTACAGGGGGCGTGCCCTGGTAGTTATAGATGGTGCTACCGATAAGCTAAGTGAGGAGCTAGAGTTAAGCGAGGGGGAGTTAGAACTCGTTAAGAACATCACTATCCGGTACGGAGAGGTCAACTACTTAAGGGTCCTGGTTAAGGTACCTGAGATAGGTTTTGAGATAGAGAGGAGGCTGGAGGTAAGCATCTCACTCAGTAAACTCGAAGTTGAAGTATACGAGATCCCGGACGAGGTGTTCATCGGGGAGAGGGCGGAGGTAAGGGTAAGAGTAGCTAACAAAAGTACCGCTTCGAAGTGCCTACTGAAATTGAAAGCTAAAGTTTACGAGCACCTCGTAGAGGATGAGCTTAGCCTAGATCCCGGGGAATCCACGGTCATAGACATAGCGACCCCAGTAATAACCCAGAGATCCTTAAGCGAGGTGGAGGGCTTCGTAGAGCTGGTAGACCAAGTCTCAAACCTCTCTTGGTCCCAGAAGCTAACGCTCGTAAAACCCCAGCTACCGGTAGTTGTAGAGGTCGATAGGGAGCATAGGTTGTATAGCTCAGCAAAGAAGTACTCCTTTAGTATTAAGGTTGAGAATAAGCTAGGTGCTGAACTGGAGGTAGAGCTGCTGCTTTCAAAGCTAACGATATGCGACACTACAGTGCAAACCAATAGGCTAGTGCTGAAGCCGTACGAATCTTCTGAAGTCCTCGTAGAACTAAGACCTAGGAAAGTAGGGGTGGAAACGCTGAATGTCGGCTTAGTAGTTTGGGCTAGTGAAATAAAGCTCTACGAGCTCTCCGAGGAGATCTCCTTAGAGGTTAGACAGTCCTTTAGTATTACCAAGAGCTCCGTCCAGGGTATTAAGGATAGTACCGTTACTAAGGGTCAAAGATTCGGGGTCTACCTCAGCTTTAAGGTGTACCCAGAGTCCGGTGCTGAAGTAAGGCTATTAAGTAAGAACTTAAGGTTCTCCGAGAGCATCCTCACGGTATTCCCACCAGAGGACGAGAGGTTAGTAGAGGTAGTTGCTGTAGATTACGGTGATTCCGTAATTACTGTAAGCGATGGGGTCTACAGCCTAGACTTAAAGCTCCCCATTACCGTGGTAAGACCTATGGTAAGGATAGTAGCGGGAAGGGAGGTTATCTACGGGGGTATGAGGGGTACCGTAAGGTTTGAGGTGGAGAACCCGTTCGATGTAGAGCTAAAGCTCTTGGTTAAGGTCGATGAGGAGAACCCGTTTATACGCTTCATCACGAAGAGTAGGGAGGTTTTCCTAAAACCCTACGCTAGAAGTCCCGTAGAGCTCGAGGTAGTAGGCTTAAAGTATGTAGAGAATGGATCATTTAATGCTTTGTTAAAGGTTCAAATAGACGTAGAGGGGGTTAAGGAGGAGTGCGAGTTTAGCGAGAGGCTTTACTTCAGCGTTAAAAGCCCTGTTAATGTACAGTTAAGCGTAAAGCACA
>CAYTXX010000050.1:7916-9200 GCA_964442165.1 uncultured Desulfurococcaceae archaeon
GTCAGGTACCCACCTCTGCTAGCAAGCTTTAGTAAAAGCCTATTCAAACCTAAGGACTGTCCCTACCCAAGGATCGAGCTTAAGGATAAGGTAGCAGTACTTATACCTATTGGAGTAGACCTGAGCAGTATTTACCTAGCTTGCGGTGAGCCTATAAAGATCTCCGAGTACCACATTAAGCTAGCAAACAACCTGTATAGCATCCTCTCAGATAGCATAGGGAAGGAGGTTAAAAGCGTGTGGGATGCCGCCTCGTCCGTAATATTCAAGCGCTCTCTCTACATTAAACCGAGCTTTAATAGGGAGCAGGAAGTCTATGAAGGTATTGTACACTCCGTTAAAGGTATAGACGTACTACCCGCCGTACTGTGGAAGATAACCTTAGGTAAGCTCATTAAGCAGAAGGCTGGAAGATACCCCGTAGGAGCCAGGAAGGTAGGTTTGATAGTACCTAACTCGGAAGAACGTTTCCGGACCGTAAGAGGAGACTTCTACGATAACCTACTTAAGTTCGTACTTCACGGAAATGCTGAAAGCGAGGCGTGGCTCTACAACTACATAAGGGATAGCTTAAATGCTTTAGTTGTAGACCCGATGTACCTTCTGTACGTACTGAACGGTGGTAGACCCGTAGGGTTCGATGAGAAGGTCTTCGCATCGCTATTGGAGAGAGGGAGCCTCGCAGGCCTTCTAATGTATCTAGCGTTAACCGATCTAAGTGGGTGGGTCCTTAACGAGAAGATCGTCGGAGAGGTAACCAGAGTCGTAGGTGAGAAGGGGGGCGCTCTCTCATCTAAGGGTAGCTGTAAAGTAGCTCTCTCAATTATCCTTCAGAAGTTACTTGAGCATTTCCATGCAGTAGCTAGTAGGGTGGAGCACCTTGAGTAGTGAACCTTCACTATATACGGCGCTGGAGCAGATAGGTCGGCTAGTGTACGAGATAAGTAGAAAGGTAGACCGTATAGAAGACTTTACCCGGAGAATGGCGGATAGAGTCGACCGCCTAGAGAAGGAGGTCGGTAGTCTATCGAGTAGGGTTAGCGGATTAGAGTCTGCGATAGGGAGTTTAGCGAAAGAGCTAGGCGATATCAAGGAGAGCATTAGTTATCTAGAGAATGAGTTAGAGAAAGCTCGAAGAGAGCTAGGCGATAGGATAGCTAAGGTAGAGGGTAGGGTTGAAAAGGTTGAGAGGAGGATCGATGAGGTGGAGAAGAACTTAGACCAGCACCTAGCTAGGCAGGACGTAGTCCTACAGAGGAATAGTGAAGCTCTTCTGAATAGCTT
>CAYTXX010000051.1:0-8854 GCA_964442165.1 uncultured Desulfurococcaceae archaeon
GCTAGAGGTTTATCTCAACTAGCACCCCGTCTATTATGTCCTTGTACCTGTTCCTTATCGTTACCTCCGATACCTCTGTACTCCTCGATATGGCTGTCTGGGTCTTCCTGAAGTCCATGAGTATCGAGGCTACGTATAGAGCTGCTGCTGCAACACCCTGCGGGCCCTTACTGAGGAGCGCTCCAGACTCTCTACCGGCCTCTACTATCCTTATAGCTAGGGTTGCCACTTGGGTAGGTAGCCCAGCCTTATGTGAGAGGGTGAGCACTAGGGTCCTCGGGTCGTACGTCTTGGACTTGACTATCCCGAGGTCCCTACGTATCTTCATCATAGCCTCCCAGAGCTCACCAACTGTAACCCCGCAGTAGCTTAACACTAACCTCTGGTCTATCGGTACGTTAAGGCTCTCCGCAGCTGCTATTATAGTTGCAGCTACGTAAGCGTTTAACCTCCTCTTACCGACGACCCCGCTCTTAACCAGCTTCCTCAGTACTAGCCCTACCTCCTCCTTAAGCTTAGCTGCTGTAGGTGTCTGGAGCCTGTTTATAACCTCGTTAGCTAGCTTAAGAGCCTTAACCATCTTCCTATCGTCTGATGAGACAACCCTACTTAGGTTGTTGAGCTCAGCAAGCCTTCTACCCATCCACGTAGTCCCATCAATCTCTGTGTGCAACCCCATATCGTGTACCTTCAGGGTATTCGGGATCTCACCACGCTCCCTATTCGTCGCGTTATCGAAGGAGCGCCACTCCCTACCCAGGTCCACAAGCCTATCCTCAATTACCTCACCAGTATCTAGGCAGATTAGCTCCCCCCTAAACTCATCGTAAACGATGCTCTCTTCTCGGCACATCAAGGGGCATCACCTAATGAATAGCTCCTCGTACTTTACTAGGGATACCTCCTGCTTAACCGGCTTAACTACGGCGTAGGGAGCCTTAACGGGGCCTATAACGTCTACTAGAACCCCTACTAGCTCCCCCCTAGAGTTGAAGACCTTAGACCCTAGCTTAGGGGGGCTAGGTGAGCTTAGCTTAACTATGACCCTACCGGAGGGGGAGATGTGGAGGAAGTACCCTAAGCGCTTCAAGCCAACACCGCCGCTTATATCGTGGTAACTCTGAAGTTAAATCACGTATACACTTAATACGCTCGTTAGTGCAGCATCGCACACTCTAGGGGATCTACCGGTACCTAGGGTAATACTAGCTGGGAGCCTGAAGGTATTAAGTGGGGCAGGCCCGATATTTAAACTCTTTCTAGGGTGCTAACACCCTTTAAGAGTATAAGCAGGTTGAAGCCCCGTCTAAGCGGTGAGCTACCTCATCTCCTGCACTATCGCTACCTCCTCAACTCCCCCTACCTGGGATACGTACATGCTGTAGAACACCCCGCGCTTAGCTAGGAGCTCGCTGAAGGCCCCCTGCTCTACTACCCTACCGTCTGCTAGTACTACCACCCTATCGCAGTCCCTAGCCATGGTCAGCCTATGGGCTATCACTATGCCTGTCCTACCCCTTAGAAGCTCCTTAAGGGCCTTCCTCAGGGCCTCCTCAGTCTCCGTATCAACGCTTGAGAGAGCCTCATCGACTATAACTACCCTAGCGTCCTTAAGCATAGCCCTAGCTACGGCTATGAGCTGCTTCTCCCCTGTGGAGAGCCTCTTACCGACCTCCCCGACGTCCGTGTAGTAGCCGTTGGGGAGCTTCTCTATGAACCTATGCACCCCCAGCCTCCTACACACCTCGACAACCTCCCCATCGCTCGCCTCCGGCTTCACTACCCTTATGTTATCGATTACCGTACCGGGGAATAGGAAGGTCTCCTGAGGTATGTAGCTGATGAACCTCCTCAGGCTACTCCTCCTAATGTTCCTTACGTCTATGCCATCCAGCAGTATCCTCCCACTAGTAGGCTCGTAGAACTTCATCATTAGGTTAGCCATAGTTGTCTTACCAGCCCCCGTATGCCCTACTAGAGCTACTACCTCACCGGGCTTTACAACCAAGCTAACGTCCTTAAGTACCGGGATACCGGGTACGTACTCGAACCAGACGTGCTCGAATACTACCTCACCCCGAACTTCGGTTAGGTCTATACCCTCGTCAGGCTCCACACGCTCAGACTTCAGCACCTCGTACACCCTATCTAGAGCTGCTAAAGCTGTTTGCAGGGAGTCGTACATGAATACTAGGTCGTTTATCGGGCCGGTGAGGCGGTTAACGTACTGGGTAAAGGCTACGAGCACGCCTATGCTAAGGATACCGCTTAAGCATAGATAGCCCCCGTATATCAGTACTACAGCCATGGATACGGATGTGGTGACCCCTATAAGCGGGAAGAAGAGACCTGCAAGTATCGATGCTCTAACAGCCTGCGAGTAGACCTCCCTAGAGGTCCTCTCGAACCTCAAGAGCACCGAGTCCTCTAGGCCGAAGGACTTAACCACCTCTATACCCGACGTGCTCTCCTCAACGATGCTGGTCAGTCTAGATACCCTCTCCCTAACCTCCCTCCACGCCCTCCTCAGCCTCCCACCGAAGACCCTAGCTACGAGTACCATTAGCGGGACCGTAGCTAGGGACGCTAGGGTTAGCTGGGGGCTTAGGTAGACCATTATAGCTAGGGAGCCTAGCATCGAGACGAGGTCACCGACTACGTTAAGGAGACCGGTTACTAGGGCTTCGTTCACTGTCGAGGTGTCGTTCACTAACCTCGAGACAAGGTCCCCTACCTGGTAGCTCTGGTAGAAGTCTAGGGTAGTTGACATGTACTTCCTGAACACGGACTCCCTCAAGCTACTCAGAACCTTCTGCCCCAGCACCTCGGTCCTACTAACCCTAACTACCTGAGTAACCCACTGAGCAACTACTAGGAGTACGTAGAGCCCTACGTAAATCGGTAGAGCTGCGTAGTCCGCTCCAACTATACCCCTATCTATGATTAAGCTCAGTACGTAGGGGGATAGCAGGAGGGCTACGCTACCGAAGGCTATAGCTAGGGAGACTACGGCTACGTCTAGCTTGTAGGCTAGTACTAGGGATAGGAGCTCCTTAAATGCTACGGAGCTAGCCTGCCTGCTCACCTCCCCCACCTACCATTGAGGTGTAGAGCCTGTAGTACAGCCCTTTCCTACTCATTAACTCCTCGTGCGTACCCTCCTCAACTACCTCCCCATCGTTTAGGACTACTATCCTATCCGCTAGGGGTACTAGGGAGAGCCTCTGGGTCACTATGACCGCGGTCCTACCCCTAAGCACCTCCTTCAGGTCCTCCACTAGGGACCTCTCCGTCTCAGCGTCGAGGTTCGCAACCGGGTCGTCCAGAAGGATTATCTTCGGGTCCCTAACTAGGGCTCTAGCTATAGCTATCCTCTGTCTCTGCCCTCCAGATAGGTCTATACCTCTCTCACCTACTACGGTCTGGTAGCCCTTAGGTAGGGAGGCTATGAAGCTATGTATCTTCGCTACCTCAGTAGCTTTAACCACCTCCTCTAGCGTAGCTCCGGGGTTTCCGAGGGCTATGTTATCGAATATTGTACCGCTGAATATGAAGGGCTCCTGAGGTACGTAGCCGACCCACCTCCTAAGTGACTGGAGCTTGACGTCTCTAACGTCGACACCGTCTACCGCTACCCTCCCCTCGTCTGGGTCGTAGAACCTAAGTAGGAGCTTAAGTAGCGTAGACTTACCGGAACCTGGAGGGCCTACCACCAGAACCCTCTCCCCAGCGCGGACCCTGAGGTTAACGTTCTTCAGAGCCCTCCTACCGCTGGGGTAGGTGAAGCTTACACCTACGAACTCGACCTCCCCCCGTACGTTCACGAGCTCCCTAGCTCCAGGTTTATCCACCACCTTACTGGCTGAGTTTATGATCTCGAAGAGCCTACTCCCAGAGGCTAGGGCCCTCTGAATATCGGTTATCGATGAGCCCAGCATGTTCATAGGTCTCGAGAGGGTTGCTACGTAGGTTAGGAACATCGTTAGCCCACCAACGGTAAGCTCACCACGCCCAACAGCGTACCCACCGTAGAGTAGTACAGCTGCTGAAGCTAGGCCGAAGACTAGTATGGTAGAGCTCTCGTAGGTAGCTCTAACCTTAGCTGCCCTTACGTTGAGGTCTACGAACCTCCTGTTCTCAGCCTTGAACCTCCCCAGCTCCCCCTCAACTATGTTAAGGCCCTTTATCGTCTTTATACCGACTACATCGCTCGTAGTTATTGAGGCTATAACGCCGAGCTGCTGCCTTATAGCGTCGTACAGAGGCCTTATTGCTGTGGAGTACCTAGCGTAGACGGCTACGGCCACCAGCATAGCTGCTAGGGCTACCGTAGCTAGGCTGAGGTCTAGGGAGGCCATGTTGTAGGTTGCGAATGCCAGTAGCATCGCTGAGTAGGCTATCATCCTAACCCTCATGGAGAGGAAGTTAGCTACTCTCTCACTATCGTTAGTTATCCTAGATATCAGCTGACCTACCGAGAGCCTATCGAAGAACCCCATGTACTGCTTAAGAACGGCATCGAAGGCCTCCAACCTTATCCTGTGGACTACCTCCTGAGAGTACTTAGCGGATACGTACCTAGCTACGAAGTTAAGTAGTCCAGAAGCTACCGCCACCCCTACCGATAGTAGAGAGTACAGCACTACAACATTCAGGGATCCGCGTGAGACCCCTAGGTCTACAGCGTACCTAACGAAGACCGGTGGTAGGCTGGAGGCATAGGAAGCAGCTACAGCTAGGGTAAGCATGGTAGCTAGCATATCCCATCTTCTAAGCATGTAGCGGAAGAGTAGAGCAGCTGAGCTCCCCGACCTCCCGCGGTCTAACCTCACCACCCAGGTAGTAGGCTACTTAGGGCTTAAAGTAACTTTCTTAGCCTCACAGCGCTTAAACCTACCGACAGGCTACCTAGAGGTAGTTAGCTGAGCTATGTGTTGTAGCTAGCTTCAGCACGGCAAACCTTGAGGATATAGAGCTCCCTAAGTGCTTCTACGTACCCAAGAATCTTCAGTAGGTCCTAGACATACCATTCTGACACAATGACTGGCAGGGTGCTGCTCTAGTTAACGTTGCAGCCCTGGTCAACTCTTTGAAGGTAGGTAGGATAGTCCTCATAGGTGCTGGGGCGGCTAGCATAGCCCTCCACAAGTACCTTAAGGTAGCTGGCGCCAACCTGAGGAACGTGGTAGTCGTAGACTCGAAGGGTGTTATCCACCCGAGGAGGGAGGATATCGAGGAGATTAGGAAGACCAACCCGTAGAAGTACGCGGTAGCTGTTGAGACTTAGCCGGAGGTTAGAGGAGGTATTAGAGAGACTATGAGAGGTGTTGGCGTAGCTATAGCAGCCTCAAGGTCCCAGGGCTATAAGGAAGGAGTAGGTTAAGGAGGTGACAAGAGTCCCAAGTCTTCTCGGAGGCTAATCCAATCCCTGAGATGCGGCCTTGGGAGGTTAAGGAAGCTAGAGCTAGGGTAGTTGTAACAGGTAGGAGGAACTCCCCAAACCACTAACAGTAGCTTAGGCTTCCAGCTACCTTCGGGTTCTAACGGTTGGAGCTAAGAAGATGGTTGACGAGGTGTCCATGCGGCTACACATACTATAGCTAGCACTAGGAGAGCTAAGAGTAGAGCTGTGGAGTACGTACTCGGGAGGCTTAAGCTCTAGAGGCTCCTCCTAACTACCGGGACTCTCCTAGCTAGAGAGATTAAGTAGTACCTCAGAACCTCACACTTCTCAACACTATCTCTGCAGTCAACGAGGACCTTAAACCCCCTAACCTCAGCTCTACTAACCCTAACCCCGAGGACCTTGGAAGCCTCTATAACACCCCCCTCCGAGACCTCCGGGAGCTTATCCACGCCACCGCAGGGGCCCATAGAACAGGCCGCACAGGACTGCCCGTGGGATGATACGTTAGACGCGCAGCTAGCTGGGAAGACCTCCATACCCCTTCTAGCGGCCTCCCTAGCAGCTAGCTCCTTAAGGTCCGAGCCCCTAATCGCGACCTGGTCCCCACTCCCCCTAGGGTACCTCGGGAGCCTACGCTTAACCTCCTCTACGTTCAGAACCCCGGCCGAGCTAAGCCTGGCTAGAATCCTCGGGGTAACCCTGAGGGTGCCTGGAACAACCCTTTTAATTCCATAGCTTAGTGCTGTATCCAGTACCTCCCCGACCTCGCGGTCGGTAACCCCAGGTATTACGGGTCTTAAGAAGAGCGTTACGCAGACCCCCATCCTAACGAGCACCGAAGCTCTTTCAAATCTCTCGGTAGGGCTAGGTGCTCCGGGCTCTAGGATCCTCCAGTACTTGAGCGTGGTTACGGTTACCAGGACGTCCACCTTAGGGTCTGCAGACCTTCTGAACTCCTCAGCTAGGGGTCTAGGCGGGGGTGACTTCGTCGAGACCTGCTGAGGGTTGCCTAGGTAGTCTCTGAGGTACCTGAAGTACTCGAGGGCCCTCACCGCCGAGACATCGGCAAAGGGCTCCGTAACGCTACCGAAGGCTAGTAGGGTACCGTACTCCCCAGGTACTACGTAGGGGTTTAGGGCTAGGGCGTAGGCTAGCTGGGGGCCCGATAGAGAGTAGGGGGTCGGCCTAGCTGGGAAGCCCATGTCGTATATGTAGCAGTAGAGGCAACCGTAGCTACATCCTATGCCGGTGTGGACCGTCATCCCACAGGGTACCGGCTTACGCCTCGCGTGGGGGTCCCTGGAGGCCTCCTCCAGCTCCCGCCTACTGAGGACCCCTTCTAGGGAGCTTTTTACCCTAGCCTTAAGCTCCAGTACTCTAGTAACGAGGTCGCCGTCGAACCTGATGAACCATCCCCTGAAGGGTTACCTACAGCTCTAATTAAGGTAGGGCTAGTACTCCCTAGGCTTAGCCTCGGTAATCCGCGTCCAAGGACCTCTAGCTGTACTGAAGGCTACTAGAGCTACTGTGAAGGTAGCTGCGGGAGCTAGGGTAAGTAGCTGGTAGTTGGGTAGGTACCTCGCTACGACCTCCAGGAGCTCCGGGTAGAGTAGGTCTACCGCTACCAGCGGGGTAGCACCTAGTAGAGTTACGTAAATAGCTCCAGTAGCTAGAGCTGCGTAGATACTCCCTAGTTTAAGCCTTGTGCTGAGGAACCCCTTAAGTAGGCCGAATAGAGCTCCTAGTAGGGTGTACTGAATTACGTAGGCAAGCGGAGCTATAGCTAGTAAGGCCCTGACCACCCCTACGACCTGCTTCACAGCCTCCTCCACCTCACTAGGCGGTACCCCGTACCTCTCCATCTGCCACCTAAGTACCCCCTCGACAGCTCCCTCAAGAGCTTGAGGTTCTACTAGCAGTAGGAGGAGTGCAGCTACTGCAACCCCGGTTACGACCCCGGCTAAAGCCCCCTCCAGTACGTGCTTCTGGTACGTACTCAAGGTCTCTACCGAGCCTACCTCCGGTACCTACCTAATATACAGGTACCTAACCCCCAGCTCGTAGATATCCCAGGGGTAGTGGGGTAGGACCTTCACAAGCGTTTGGTGGGGTAGAGCTGGGATAAGTAGGGTGGTGTAGCCGCAGTACCTCCCGCTGTAGTAGGTTGTACGGCTACTGTAGTTAGCTACGTAGAAGACGTTTACAGCTTCAACTGTGAAGCAGCTAGTACTCGAGATATTAACCTCCAGTAGTACGAAGCCGGGCTTAGGGGTTGCTAGGTAGACCGCGGTCTCCCCAACCCTCAGATGCTTAGGTCTACCGACCTCAACCACGCTGTAGTTGCTTACCAAAGCTACGGTTAGGGTCCCGTTAGAGTAGCTGAAGCTGGTTACCGATACGTGGAGGGCTTGCTGGTGTAGGGATACCAGTACCGGTACAGCCTCCCTCAGTAGCTCTAGCTCCAGTAACGTAGCCTCGTAGTCCTCTCTAAGCTTACCGTAGTCCTCGGAGAGCCTCCGGTAGAGCTCCCTACAGGTACCTAGCTCTACGTACGCGCTCTGCAGCTTCTCCGATACCCTCAGGTAGGCCTCCTCGATAGCGCTACAGTTAGCTAGTAGGGACTCCGCGTAGCTACGTAGCTGTAGGTAGCTCTCCCGTAGGGTCGTGCAGTTGGAGTGCAGTGATGTACTGTAGGCCTGCAGCTCCCTAAGCTCTTCGAGGACTAGGTGCAGGGACTCCCTGCAGGCACCGAGCTCCGAGGTAATCTCCCCGTACCTCTGGTAGGCTACTACCCCAGCAGTAGCTAGTGCAAGTAGTAGGGTAGTTAGTGCGAGCCTGCGAGCTGTAGACCTCACGGAGCACGCCCACCAAGCCTAGGCTCCAGGTGTTTTATCCTTACCGGTAGCTACCGAGGTTATCTACCCTGGAGGTGGGGTTACGCTGGAGGTCTAGGTGGAGGTCCTTGTAGCTCTAGCGGTAGCCCTACTACCGGCTTCCGTAGCTCTAGCTACTACCTCAGGTAGGAGGGTGGACCTATGGCTAGTAGCTCTCCTAGGTGGGGGTGGGTGGCTAGCTGCTCTAGTTCTTAGAGCACCGGTACTCGCATCCCTAGACCCTAAGTCACCAGCTTCCGGGTACGTAGCTTCAGTACTAGCAGGGCTCTTTGAGGAGTCCTTTAGGTTCGCCATACTCCGTACCGAGCTCCTGAGGAGGTCGTCCACTAGGGGGGCTACGGCCCTAGGGCTCGGCTGGGGGCTAGCTGAGGCAGCACTAATCTACGCTCTACCGGTACTAGCTACCTCAGCTACCCGGGGTTACGGGCTCGTCGAGCTACTACCTGGTGCTGTAGAGAGGAACTCCGCTACAGCCGTACACCTATCCCTAGCTCTACTGATGTCCGTAAACCCCGGGAGCTTAAGGCTTCTAGCTGTAGCAGTAGCCCTACAC
>CAYTXX010000052.1:0-8834 GCA_964442165.1 uncultured Desulfurococcaceae archaeon
CGACATACTCAGCTTTTAGTACCCTACGCAAGTAGCCCTTCGCAGCTATTTTGAGTTTTTACATGAGTTTAATGGTTTGACATTAGTCCTCTGCTATGAGATGTGCTTACAAGTTCTAAGAGAGCTAGAAGTAAGCGAGGCACCAAGCGCCCAAGATGTGGGGGTTACGGGGTGCCCCCGAGCAGATGCAAACCCAAGCAGCGATGAGGGGAACAAGGATGAGGCGATGAGAACACATATAAGAGCCGAACCCCTCCAGACCCCTACATCTACTACTCCACAACCTCGCACGGCTTAAGTACGGTGTAAGCCTTTACCCTAGCTCCGCTACCGATTATCGCTCCGACCTTCACGTACTCCCTCCCCCTCTTCTCCATCCTTATAGGTCTGGAGACCTTCACGCGCTCAGGTACTACGTTTAGGGTTACAACCCCTGGTTCTACGGTACTACCCTCCCCCACTACCGAGAAGCCTATGTAGGACCTACTACCGATGGTCGCACCCCTCTGAATGGAGCTCCATACTACCTCCGAGTAGGACCCTACGACATTATCCCCCTCTAGCGAGACGTAGCTCCTTATGAGGGTGTGGGTCCCGATGTAGCAGTTCCTACCTATGTAGGCAGGCCCCTTTATCACCGCGTAGTGGTCTACCTCAGCGTTTTCGTCTACGATGACGGCCCCCTCTACGATAGATGTGTTAGCTACCCTAGCGCTGCTACTTACTACAGCTCTGTCGAGCTTGTGTAGGACGTAGAGTGTTGCCCTAAGTAGATCCCACGGGTACTCTACATCTACCCACCAGCCGCTCCATATACAAGGCCTTAGCCTGTACCTCCTGTTAGTAGCGTTTAGAGCTTCGGTGAAGCCCCCGTAAGCCTCAACGTAGTCTACGAAGTCCTTCGGTAGTAGGTAAGCCCCGCCAACAGCGTAGTAGCCTACCGCACCGGGAGCCTCAGCCCCTTCGGAGAACTCCTCAACTGTAGTTGAGTCCCTCATCCTAGCTATGGTATACTGCTCTACCTCCTCCTCAGGGACTAGGACCGCACCGTACTCACCCTCCGTAAGTAGGTCGACGAGCTCCCTGTACATGTCTACCGGAGCTACGACGTCCCCGTAGACTAGCATGAAGTCCCCGCTTACAGCGTCCCTAACCGATGCTACAGCCCCTTCAATCCCCGGCTTCCTCTGCTGGATTAGCTCAATCCCCAGCCTCCTCCCGTACTTAACGGCGACCTCCTCGAAGTCCTTGGGGTCGCCGACGACTACGTAGACGTTACTAAGGCCTAGCTCGGCCATACTGTCTAGTACGTACTCCACTAGGTACCTACCGACTAGGTTAAGGAGGGTCTTCGGCCTACCCCTAGTAAGTACCTTGATCCTCTCACCAACCCCTCCAGCCAGTACTACTACTGGAACTCTACGCATAGACCCGACACCTACTCTACTGTTACTGTCTTAGCTAGGTTTCTAGGCTTATCGGGGTCTAGGCCCTTAGCTACCGAGGTGTAGTAGGCTATGAGCTGGTACGGCATTGAATACAGTACGGCAGCTGTGTATGGTGCTAGCTTAGGCATCTCGATAGCGAAGTCGAACCTCCTAGCTATGTCGGGGTAGCCCTTAGGTACTAGCCCTACGGTAAACGCCTTCCTAGACTTCATCTCCTCTAGGTTACCTAGGAGGAGATCCTTGAACTCGTCGTCGAATACCGTGAAGAGCACCGGGAAGTCCTCTTCAACGAGGGCTATAGGTCCGTGCTTACTCTCACCAGCTGGGTAGGCCTCCGCGTGGATGTATGCTATCTCCTTAAGCTTCAGGGCCCCCTCCATCGATACGGGGACGCCTATACCCCTCCCTAGGTAGAATGCGTTGGTCTTATCCCTCAGCTTCTCCGCTAAGCGCTTAATACGTGCTTCGTGTAGGAGGATCGCACCCCCTGCCAGCTCTGGAAGCGCGGCTATCTCCCTACGCAGTAGGTCTAAGTAGCCCGGATCCTCAGTGCCTAGGGTTCTCGCAACCTCAGTAGCTAGGTAGAGTAAGACCGCTAGCTGAGCCGTGAAGGTCTTCGTAGCTGCAACAGCTATCTCCGGCCCAGCCCTCGTGTATATAGCTACGTCAGACTCTCTCGGGATAGCGCTGAATAGTACGTTAGCTACCGCAACCACCTTAGCTCCGCGCTTCCTAGCCTCCCTCACGGCCATTAGGGTATCTATGGTCTCCCCAGACTGGCTTACGGCTACTAGGACATCCCCCTCCCTAAGTATCTTCCTGTACCTCAGGTACTCCGAGGCTATGAAGGCAGTAGCGTTCAACCCGCACAGGGTGTTCAGTAGGTACTCACCTACTAGAGCTGCGTGGTAGGATGTACCGCAAGCTGTGAGGAAAACCCTGTCGGCCTTAGCTACAGCCTTAACGGCCTCACCTACCTCCGGTGGGATGCTCGCTAGGGTGTTCCTCAAAGCTGTAGGCTGCTCATGTATCTCCTTAAGCATGAAGTGGGGGTACCCTCCCTTAGCGACCATGTCCGGGGTCCAGTCTACTACCCTCACCCTCCCCCTCCAGTCTACTACCCCCCTCACAACGTTCTCCACGTATATCTCGTCAGCTGATACGTAGCCGAAGTCCCCGTCCTCTAGGACTACAACCCTATTTGTGTACCTGAGGAAGGCGGGTATGTCGCTCGCTACGAAGACAGCACCGTCCCGTATACCTATTACTAGGGGGGATACGTTCCTGATGAAGTAGATCCTACCGGGCTCGTGCGAGACCACTACAGCTAGGGCGTAAGCCCCCTTCAGAGTCCTGGCGAGATCCCTTAAGGCGTCTAGTGTGCTGTAGCCTCTACCTATGAGCTCCTCTAGGAGGTGGGGCACGACCTCGGTATCTGTCTCACTTCTAAATACGTGCCCACCTACCCTAAGGTACTCCCTCAGCTCGAGGTAATTGTGGATTATACCGTTATGGACTACGGCAACCCCTCCCCCGCAGTCTAAGTGGGGATGGGCGTTGGAGTCGCTGGGCTCACCGTGGGTAGCCCATCTAGTGTGGCCTATAGCTACAGCACCGTCGAACTCGTCGAACCCCAGCTTCCTCTCAACCTCGAGTATCTTACCCCTGCTCTTCCGTACAACAATCCTACCGGAGCTGTAGACGGCAAAGCCGACGGAGTCGTAGCCCCTGTACTCTAGGTTCAGTAAGCACTCCTTAATCAGTAGCCCGACTGGCTTACCGAAGTACCTACTACACGGGCCACTACACGCTACACCAACAATACCACACACTTTTACTAACCCTCTACCAGCTCTATTTACATAATCTATATATATGACCATCCCTACGTAGCTGCGGGCGGGCCTGCCCACTAACCGACCCTCCCTAAGGCATTGGTAACCGCTAGCAGAAGGTAACCGAGAGGTAAGTAGCTACCTAGGGTATAGCATAGCGGCTTTAGCTTGCTCCCTAAAGTCCTTTATACTCTCGGAGGCGTACTCTAGGAACCCCCTGATACCCCCTGATATAACAGCCTCGCGACCTTTAGACGTCCCTAGTAGGAGGTCGATGTAGAACCTACCGTTACCTTCGGTGAACTCTAGGTGGTCTGGGTAGAGCTCGTAGATAGCTCTAAGTACGTGTAGCCCTAGGCTAACGACCTCCATAATCTTCCTATCAGCTACGTGGATAAAGACACCTCCACACCTCTGGTTCGAGTACTTAGAGAACCTAGGCCTGAAGTACGTAGGCCTGAAGACTACCCCAGGTAGCTTCATAGAGTTCAGTTTAGCAGCTAGCTTAGCGGGGTCCACGAACGGCGCTCCGAAGACCTTAAACGGAGTGTACGTACCCCTACCCTCACTAACGTTAGTACCCTCCAGTAGGGCTACTGCTGGGTAGGTGAAGACGGTATCCCTATCCGGTATAGCTGGGGAAGGGGGTACCCACGGTGTACCTACGTCGAGTACGTCCATAGACCTCGAGTAGCCTACCATGGGGACTACCACGACGTCGAGGCCTAACCCCCTTGTGGAGTTGTAGAAAAGGGCGAGCTCACCTAGAGTAAGGCCGTAGCGTAGTGGGATGGGGTAGTACCCGACATACGACCTGTACTTACCTTCGAGGAGGGGGCCCTCTACAGCGTAGCAACCTAAGGGGTTAGGCCTATCGAGGACCACCACACTTGAAACCCCGTACCTAGCGGCGTAGTCCATGGTCTCAAGGAGGGCTGTTACGTAGGTGTAGAACCTCACCCCAACGTCCTGTACGTCGATTAAAACGGTATCTACCTCGTTGAGGATCCTGTAGCCCTCACCTCTCTCCCGACCGTAGACGCTCTTGACGTAGAGCTCGAGGGCGCTATCGTAGTAGCTCCCGACCTCCTCACCAGCGTAGTACTCGGCCCAGAAACCGTGCTCTGGGGCTAGGACGTACGCTACGTTAAGCCCCCTGCTCCTAAGCTCGGTAACGCTGTAGCTGTAGCTTAAGGTTACGGCGCTCTGGTTCGTGAGCACGGCGAGCTTAAGCCCGGCAAACCTCCTATAGACACCCTCCCCTAAGAACCTGTCAACACCTAGTACAACACCGCCCACCGCGTAGCACCCTCTCCCTTGCTTACATCAGGTAAAAAGATACCCGCAAGCTTAGCTAGCTTAGGCTTTACGTAGAATTACGTTGAGATAGCGTTATGCTACTAAGAGTTATTAAGGTGCCTGCTAGCACCTTGCAGGGCTTTGGTGAACGAGTTCCCCAATGGTAGGGGATACCCTCTTGCTCTATGGTACGGAGTAGGTAGCGTTACCCCTCCATTTAGTAGGGAGAGGTACGAAAAGGACCTGAAGGCGATTAGGGAGTCTGGGGTAAGGTACTTGAGGCTGTGGGTTAACTGGAGAGACTGCGAGCCGTTACCCGGTACCTACAGGTTCAACGTACTTGAGGAGCTTATGGACACCTCAAGGAGGTTCGGCCTGCGCGTTATAGCTCAAGTGTACCTCGAGTTCGCACCCGACTGGCTTCCGAGGGTGTTCCCTGACGCGCTATTCACCTCCGAGAACGGTAGTAGGCTCTACCCCCAGGGTAGCCCTGGGGTATGCTTGGACTGTAGGGCTGCTAGGAACCGTGCTGAGGAGTTCCTTAGGGCTTTAGTTAGGTTCCTGAAGGACTACGAGAACTTCTATGCGTGGGACGTTTGGAGCGAACCTCAGGTTGTACAGTGGGTTTTCCACCCAGGGCGGCGGAGGCACGTCTACTGCTACTGCAGGTACAGCATTGAGAGGTTCAGGGAGTGGCTTAGGAGGGTGTACGGTAGTATAGAAAACCTGAACAGAGCTTGGCACAGGAGCTACGGAGACTTCGACGAGGTTGAGCCCCCTAGGTTTGTGGTACTACACTACGCTCGTGAGAACGTGGATTGGGTTGAGTTTAACGTTCAGAAGCTTAAGGAGGACCTAAGGTGGAGGGTTAACGTCGTCAAGAGCATCGACCCTTACCATCCGGTAGCTAGCCATGCAGCCACTACATCACTGTTCCTTAACCCCCTCTACGGCTACCCAGACGACTGGGAGATGGCTGAGGTAGTCGATGTATGGGGTACTTCCCTATACCCAAAGCACGCCCATAGGGTACCAGACTCGGTGGTCGACGCCTTCGTATTGGATGCCGTTAGGTCCTCGGCGGAGCTCTACGGGAAGAGCTTCTGGATCGGTGAGCTACAGGGTGGTCAGGGGGTAGGTGGGTTAAAGGTTGCTGAGCCTGTTACAGCTGACGATATATCCCTATGGGTCTGGCAGAGCTTAGCGCACGGTGCTAAGGGTATCTGCGTATACCACTCCTACCCGATGATGTGGGGCTATGAGTCTTCTGGTTACGGAGTACTCAACCCAGACGGCTCCTCGACAGATAGGTTTAGAGAGCTCTCAAGGGTTGCAAAGATCTTCGAGGAGTACGAGGACCTCTTCACTAAGGTTAGGCCCCTTAAAGCTGAGTGTGCTATGCTGTACAATAAGTACGTCTACAGGCTTCTCTGGGTCCTCCAGGAGGACACCGCTAGAACCCCCTCAGCATCGATGCTCGGGGTCTACAGGGTCCTCTTCAAGTACAACATACCTGTAGACTTCATCTCGGTTAGGCAGCTTGAGGAAGGGTACTACAGCTACAGGCTACTGGTAGCACCCTTCTCCATCGCGGTCTCTGAGGGGTTGGCGAGGGGCTTGAGGTCGTTCGTCTCAGGGGGCGGGACCCTTCTAGTCGACTCTAGGTTTGGCTGGTTTAGGGAGGATGGGTGGGTAGACTCCGAGATACCAGCGTACTCCCTTAAGGACCTACTCGGAGCCCGGGAGAGCTCCTGCAGGAGCTTAACCGCGGAGGGGGCACCGTTAAACATCGTTACCGAGGCGATCCCCGGACTACGGATTGGTGATACGATAAGGGCTTGGCACTACCTTGAGACTCTAGAAGCTGTCAGCAGCTCAGCGAGGGTCTTAGCCACCGCTGAGGGCGGTCAACCGGTAGCTCTACTAAACAACTTCGGACGCGGTGTAGCTGTATGGGTTGGTACGTCCCTAGGGCTTAGCTACGAGAGTACGCAGGATCCTGGGAGTGAGAAGCTGTTAGTTGGGTTAGCTGAGCTAGCTGGTGTTAGGCCTCCGGTTAGTGTAGACCCCCCGGGATCTCTGGAGGTAAGGGTGCTAACTTCTGGGAGCGAGCAGTTGGTTATCGCGATAAACCATAGCCGAGCCAAGGTTACTGCTAAGCTTAAGTTCTCGGAGCTTCTAGGTATTACTAAGCTTAGGGACCTAGTAGCTGGCGGTACCTACGTAGCTGAACGTGGGGTACTCACCCTAACCGCACCACCTAGGAGAGCTATCGTGGGGTACTCCTATGAGTAATTCCCACCAGGGGGTAGACGTACTTAGCGAGTGGTACAGTAAGGTCCTAGAAGTGCTCCACTACATACTGGATACCCAGGCTGAAAGCATTGAGAAGGCTGCTGGTATAATAGCTGATGCTGTAGTTAAAGGCCACGTATGCTTCCTCTTCGGCTCCGGGCACTCAGCTATACCCGTCATGGAGATGTTCCCGAGGTACGGCTCCTTCCTAGGGTTCCTACCCATAGTTGACCTACCGCTCGTATCCTTCCTAAGGATCGTTGGCGATATGGGGTACCCTCAGTTTGACCTAATCGAGAACTCCCCAGAGTATGGGGGGAGGATAGTAGAGAACTACAGTATCCACGAGGAGGACTGCGCCGTGGTATTCTCCCACTCAGGGGTCACCCCCGTAGCTGTGGAGGTAGCACTCCAGTTCAAGTATAGGAGCGCCCGCGTCATCGGGGTAACATCACTTAGGCACGCTACTAGGGCTGGGCCGCGCCATCCTAAGGGTGTTAAGCTCCATGAGGTAGCAGATGTAGTCATAGATACGGGGGTACCAGAGGGAGACGTATCGATAAACCTAACCTACAGGGGGCGGACCCTGAAGGTAGGTCCTCTATCTACGGTAGCTTCAGTCTTCGTAGCTAACGCGCTACTCCTTAAGGCCCTCTCCCACCTCCTAAGTGCTGGGTTCGAGCCCCTCATACTCCCAGTTAGGGGGTTCGACCCGGACGCTGAGGAGGCTATGCGTAGGGTCTTGCGGAGATACAGGGAGGTTTACTCGCAGCACCTAGCTAGGTAGTTTAGGTGGGAGCTTGCCAGTTCTATCGATAGACGTAGGTGGTACTAAGATAGCCTACGCCCTCATCGAGAGCTCAGGCGAGGTAGTTGAGTACGGCCACATAGCAACTGATAGGAGGGGTGGTAAGTACGTAGTAGATCAGATTAGGGGTGTGGTCTCTAGGTACTCACGTGAGGAGCTTAGAGGGGTTGGGGTCAGCGTAGCCGGGGCTGTCCAGAGGGGTTCGTACGTCTGGGCCCCTAATATAAGGGGCTGGAGGTGGGTTAACATACGCCCAGCTATTACGAGCTCCTTAGGGAGACCCACGAGAGTTGAGTTAGTTGACGATAGGGTAGCAAGCGTCCTAGGTGAGGTGTGGCTAGGCTCAGCTAGGGGGCTAAGGAATGTAGTTACCCTAATCATCGGTACTGGTGTAGGTGCTGGTATAATGGTCGAGGGGAGGGCTGTACGCGGGACGTCCGGCGTAGCTGGGGCAGTAGGCTGGTGGCTCCTCTCGCAGAGGTGCCGTAGCCGTAGGTCGAGGCGGGGGTACCTCGAGGAGGTCGTAGGCGGTGTAGGGCTTTCGAGGTTAGCTAGGAGGTACTCCTCCGAGGAGGTACTACCGGGTAAGACCCTTAGGGAGGTATGTGAGGAGCTTGACGCTAGGTGCCTCTTTAAGGCTTACGACCTTGGAGCCTCTTTCGCTGTGAAAGCCCTTAAGAAGGCTGCGACGGTAGTAGGTATTCTAGTAGCTAACCTAGTAAGCGCGCTCAATCCTGAGGTAGTAGTTCTCAGCGGTAGTGTAGGGGTAGAGCTAGGGAGGAAGTTCGCGGACTTTATAAGGGAGGTAGCTGAGAGAGTAGCCCAGCCCATAGCACTAAGGGAGTGCTCTATCACGGTGTCCACTCTAGGTAATCTCTCCTGCCTATAC
This sequence comes from uncultured Desulfurococcaceae archaeon, assembly GCA_964442165.1. Taxonomy (GTDB): domain Archaea; phylum Thermoproteota; class Thermoprotei_A; order Sulfolobales; family NBVN01; genus DRZP01. Next base: position 8,575 of record CAYTXX010000052.1, read on the forward strand.
GGAGCAGCCTACGCAGTACTTCACAGCTAAGGCCCTACACAGGCTCCGGGGGGTAGGAGCGCTCTGTTCCTTGAGGTACTCAGCTACTATCGTGTAAGTAACGACACTACTATAAGCTGGTGGAGGCTAACCCTCTGGGGGTCGGGGATTAGTAGGCTTAGCGAGTACCCCAGAGGAGGCTTTCCCCAGTTCGTGGAGCTATGCTTGCAGGTGGTAGTATGCCTCTAACCATAAGGACCTATAGGGAGGGGGATGAAGGG
>CAYTXX010000053.1:0-8280 GCA_964442165.1 uncultured Desulfurococcaceae archaeon
TCTCTGCGAAAAGTATCTTCTGAAGGGTTGGAGACCTCTGTACCAGTAGGACCTCTAGGGCTACGTTAAATAGTACTTCACACTCTACTTCTACATCTCTAAGGCTATTGCGGGCTAGTGCTATCTCATATGCTACTAGGTGGTAGCAGGTGCCTTTAGCTCTCCTCATTATAACGTTTAGCTCGAGGTCCTTACAGGTGCAGAACCTCCTCGGGAATACTAAGTAGTCCCTATCCTTGCCGTGGAAGATGTAAAGCTCTACCCCCTCTTCACCTCTCCTACAGCGTAGTCTAACTAGTCTACGCTCGAGAGCTGCTTCTAGAGCTTTTTCGGGGGGCGCTAACAGCATCTTGGAAACAGCTTCAGGTATCTCCCTATAGTCTGAGGACATCAGAATACGTACCTCCTACGTTAGGTCAGGCTAGAGCTCACCAGATCTCAAACTCCTATATTTAGCCTTTAAACTTAGCCATAGAGACACCTATAGGTCTACGTACTTACCTATACCGCCCCTTAGAGCTTCTCTGTAGGCGACTGCGGCGGCAGCAGCATCCTGGATTGCTAGGCCAACGCTCTTGAATATCGTTATACCTTCGTCGGTTAACCTCCCCCTTCTCTTACCTGAAGCTACCTCCCCTAGCTCGCTAACCCTGTCCATGGTGAGGATGCCTCTCTCCACGGGTATCCTTATATCGCCCGTCTCAAGCATTACAGCCTCACGTGAGTCTACTACCACAGTCTCTGCAAGAACTACAGCATCGTCATCTAGGGCTCTAGCATCCCTCATGTGGGCCCCTATGGAGATCACGTGCGTAGGTCTGCTAAGGTACCTACCCTCTATAACCGGGGTCTTCGTAGTGGTAGCCTCTATAACTACCTTAGCTCCCTCTATAGCCTCAGCAGCACTTCTACACTTAACGACCCTAAAACCTAAGGACTCCGCGTACTCCTTAAATGACTCCGCCGCGGATTCCCTAATATCGTAGATCCTAACCTCATCGGTTCTGTAGACGTGTGTAACAAACTTAAGCTGGTACCTAGCTTGGTAGCCGGTACCTATGATAGCTAGAGGCCCTCTCTCCTTTGGAGCCATGTACTTAGCTGATATAGCACTAGCAGCACCTGTTCTAAGAGCTGTTAGAACCCCACCATCCATTACAGCTAGGGGGGTACCCGTAGTAGGGTCGAACAGATTAACTACAGCCTGAATGGTGGGTAGACCCCTCTCTAAGTTAGCTGGTATGACGTTAACTACCTTAACTCCGACTCCGTAGCCAGGTACGTAGGACTGCATAACCCCCCACCAGTTACCCTCAACCCACATAACGGTTCTAGGAGGCGTTACGGTGCGCCCTTCGGAGAACGCTACGAAGGCTTTCTCTATCTCATCTACCAGCGCACTAGGTCCGAGTAACTCCTCCAGCTCCTTCCCGGAGAGGAGTAGAATTCTCGGCAAGGGCTTCACCACGCTAACTCCGCGTTAGATAGTAATATACTGAACTGCGGTACTCTGGATTTCAGGTCGCAGAAGGCTCGGACAAGAGTTTTAAAGCCACCTGCGTAGAAGTCGGCGGAGCCGCGGTAGCTCAGCTCGGTGGAGCGCCGCCCTGGTAAGGCGGAGGTCCCGGGTTCAAATCCCGGCCGCGGCTTCTCAAGATTACATCTCGGCAGTAGAGTGCTTATAAGCTCAGCATTCCTAAGTGAGTTGGGCATACGAGCGTAGTACTCGCAATGGATGAAATACCACCTACTTTTACAGGTAGCTCTATCTATCTAGAAGAGCTTCTCCAGAAGTTCGCTGGGGTTAAGCTAGGGCTACCCCTACTGCTTGAGAGAGGACCTGAGGAGGTTAGAGCTATAAACAAGGTAGCGGATAGTGTGGGCATTATGAGGATAGCGGACTTCAAACTAGCCGATATAGGTGACGTTATGGCTAGGTCTCTAGATACTATCAAGAGGCTCGGTTTCGACATAGTCATAGCGCACGCGTTCGTAGGGGTTAAGGGGGGTTTAGAGGTCTTAGTCGATAGAGCTAGGAACCTAGGTGTCAGGATAGCCCTAGTGGTCTCAATGAGCCACGAAGGCTCTAGGGAGTTTTACGATAGGAACCTTAAGGAGTTCCTAGAGGTAGCTAGAAGTCTTGGTGTATGGGGTTTAGTAGCCCCGGCTACCAGACCCCACGTAATTAGGGAGTCGAGGAGGGTTCTGGGTAATACCTTTAAGATACTCTCACCTGGAGTAGGGGTTCAGGGAGCTGAATTCGGCTCAGCTATATGTGCGGGAGCTGATTACGAGATAGTAGGCAGGTACGTACTGAGATCCCCCGACCCTATTGGGGTAGCTTCTGAAGTTGTTGAGCTAGTTACGCGGAGGGGTAGGGAATGCCGCACGAGCTCTGTTTAGAGGCTATAAGGCTCGGGCTAGTTAAGTTCGGCAGGTTTAAGCTATCTTCTGGTATCGAATCCAGCTACTACGTGAACTTCCGGGAGTCTCTGCTAATGCCGAGGTACGTGAAGAGCTTAGCTAAGGAGCTTGGAGCTCTCATCATTGAGGAGGGGGTAGAGGCTTTAGTTGGAGTAGCTGTAGCCGGTGCCCTAATAGCCTCCTACATCGGAGCTCTCTACGACCTCCCAGTAACCTTTGTGAGAAGCGAGCCGAAGAACCACGGACTTAGCAGGGAGGTGGAGGGCGATGTAAGGGGTATGGAGGTAGCTATAGTAGATGACGTACTGACTACAGGTGGTACTATAAGTAGGGCTTACGAAGTTCTCGTCCGTGCTGGAGCTAGACCTAGGCTCGCAGCTGTGATATTCGATAGGCAGCAGGGTGGGGGTAGGGTAGTTAGAGAGCTAGGTCTTAAGCTGGTCTCTCTATGCCGTATAGCCGACTTAGCTAGTGAGGCTCTGAGGAGGGGGTTGATAGCGGAGGAGCAGTTTTCCCTGATAATGTCTCAGGTGATTGAGCATTGAGCTACGTACCTGCAGAGGTATTAAGTAACGATAACGTCTACGGGAAGTACTTCTTTATCACCGCTAGGGTTCTGCGTAGCTATAGGAGACCACCGCTACCGCCTCAATTCGCCATGGTCTGGGTACCAGGTGTGGACCTACTACCTCTAAGCTACGCGTCAGCCTCTGAAAGGGTAGTAGGCTTCTTCTACAAGGTTGTTGGTGAGGGAACTAAGGCGCTGTCTACAAGGTCTAAAGGCGATGTAATAGGAGTTTCGGAACCTCTAGGAAGGTGGTACATACCTCAAGGAAGGGACGTTGTCTTCCTAGCTGGAGGTGCGGGTATAGCACCGTTCCTCCTATACTTAGAGTACGTAGGTAACCCCAGAGGATTGTGGGGGGTTAGGCAGGGTGAGCTGGCTGCAAGGTTGATGGAGCTCTTCCCTAAGCTTAAGAGCCTACTAGTAGCTAGTGAGGACTGTACGCACGGGTTATGTGGTAAGCTCACAGACTACGTAAGCAGGATCTCCGTAGGTAAAGATACGGAGGTACTAATCTCAGGTCCCATCGATATGGTACGAGAGGTCTGTAGAAGGTTCCGAAACATTAAGGTCGGTAGGGAGTATGTTATAGCTGAGTCCATGGTTAAGTGTGGTGTAGGAGCTTGTGGTAGCTGCTTAATCGGTAACCTGCTACTCTGCAGAGACGGACCTGTAGTTGGGTGCGATCACTTTGAGTAGTCCGGAGCTTAAAGTGAAGGTAGGAGGTTTAAGCCTCGAGCACCCGGTAATGAATGCGAGTGGTATCTTAGGCTACCTACCTGAGCACGCGGACATCATGGCCTCTTGGGGGCTTTCTGCAGTTGTATCAAAGACGTTCACTAAGGAGCCTAGAGCTGGGCATAGCCCCCCAATAGTAGTTAAGGTTAGGTGCTACAGCTTACTCAATGCAGTAGGGTTAGCAAACCCGGGTATTAGTGGGATAGGACCTTTTGTTGAGAGAGCTAGAAGGTATGGGGTACCGGTAGTAGTTAGTGTAGGAGGTAAGAGCTGCTCAGAGTACGTTGAGGTTGCTGAAGTAGCTGAGAGATGTGGAGCTAGTGCTGTAGAGCTTAACCTAAGCTGCCCGAACGTAGAACAGGGAGGGCTTGAGGTAGGTAGGGACCCGGTACAGGTACTTAAGGTAGTTAAGGACGTGTCATCGGTGGTTAAGATTCCAGTTATAGTAAAGCTCGGTATTAGCGATAGGCTCGTTGACTCGGCGGCTAAAGCTATGGAGGGAGGGGCTAAAGCCCTCACCCTGATAAATACCGTTAGAGGTACGAGTATAGACGTATACTCGTTCAAGCCCATACTCTCGAATATCTCTGGAGGACTTTCTGGAGCTTCGATACATCCAATAGCTGTGTGGGCCGTTTACTCTGTTTTTAAGGAGGTTCCAGCTGATATCATCGGAGTTGGAGGTGTAATCACTTGGAGGGATGCCGCCGAACTCATACTAGCTGGTGCAAAAGCTGTTCAAGTGGGTACTGCAATAGTATATAGAGGTCCTAAGGTGGTCAAGTCAATAGTAAAGGGGCTTAGGCTGTGGGTAAGGAAGGTAGGGGCGAAGTCCATTACCGAGCTCTCCGGAGCTGCTCATAGAGCTTAGATCTCTAGAGACCTATATGACTGTAGAGACCCGACATGAACTCTATAGCTATCTTAGCTGCAAGCATGGAGGTGACCATTGACGGGTCGTATGGAGGTACTACCTCAACTATATCCAAGGCTACGAACCTGCTGTCCAGTACCTCGGGTAGGAGGTCTAGGAAGTCAGCTGGTAGTAGTCCATCCGGCTCAGGAGTTGCAACACCCGGTGCGAAGGCTGGGTCGAAGACATCCATGTCTACCGAGAGGTAGACGGCTCTGCAGTTACTTATAAAGTCTGAGAGCACCTGCACGACGTACTTCAGCCCAAGCTTCCTGAAGGACTTAGCTGGTACGTAGCGTATTCTACCCTCCCTAAGCTTCTCGTACTCCTCACGGCTTACAGCTCTAGTTCCAACTAAGATTACCGAGTCCTTGCCGAGAGCCTCCACCAGCCTACTAACGACACACGCGTGGCTGAATTTACTACCTAGGTACTCGTTCCTTAAGTCGGCGTGGGCATCGAGTACTACAATACATAGACCTTTATGGTGCTCTCCAGCAGCTCTAGCAGTACTGTACGTTATGGTATGCTCACCCCCTAGGAATACCGGGACCCTACCTAGCGAAAACACGTACTCCGATACCATCCTCACTACCTCTAAGGCTTTGTAGAGGCTTTCATGTGTTATCACGATATCACCCTCGTCTACGTATAGTACACTCTCTAAGTCAACACTGAACCTCATAGAGAAGTACTCTAAGTTCTGAGCAGCCAACCTTATGAATAGAGGTGCTAACCTGTAGCCAGGTCTAAATGATGAAGTCGCGTCAAGAGGGACTCCAACTATACTAAACGGGGTTTTACTGCGGTCGCTACTAAACCCACCGAAGGTGTACGGAGACCTTACTATGAATACCTCCGCTGGGTGCGTAATCCCACCGAGAAAAAGCTAGGCAGTAGCTTAAGTGCTTATAATCCCTCCCAGTGCTTGGCTACTCCATCCACCACCTCCTCACTTACCGTAGGTGGTTTCCCACATACGTACCTAGAGAGACTAGACCTACAGCTAGTGGGAGGGTCTATATAGGGCTTGAGTGCAGTAGAGAAGAGGTAGTGGGGTATGTATCAAGCTAAGCTCAGATCTCCAATAGTTACGGTACTAGGTCACGTAGACCATGGAAAAACTACCCTACTGGATAAGATCCGAGGTACAGCTATAGTTAAGAAGGAGCCGGGGGAGATGACACAGCACGTTGGCGCTTCTTTCGTTCCCCTATCGGTTATAGAGAAGCTAGTAGAGCCCCTTAAGAAGCTCTTCCCAATAAAGCTAACGATACCGGGCTTACTCTTCATAGATACGCCAGGACACGAGATCTTCGCAAATCTTAGGCGGCGCGGTGGTGCCGTAGCCGACTTCGCCATAGTGGTTGTAGATGTTGTTGATGGAGTAATGCCGCAGACTGTTGAAAGCGTAGAGATACTCCTAAGTAGGAAGGTACCATTCCTTATAGCAGCTAATAAGATAGATAAGGTACGCGGGTGGAGGCCCTCCAATACATTCTCCTTCCTGGAGTCGGCCCGCGGGCAGAGCCCGGGGATTCTCGAAGAGCTGGATAGGCTTATATACAGGTTAGCTGGGCAGCTCTCTACCCTAGGGATACCCTCCGAGAGGTTCGATAGGATAAGGGATTTCACTAAGTACATAGCTATAGTACCCATATCTGCGAAGACTGGTGAGGGGTTAGCTGAGCTACTAGCTGTTCTAGCAGGACTAGTTCAGAGGTACCTAACAAGGAGGATAGCAGTAGCTGAGGGTCCAGCTAAAGGCGTAGTTCTAGAGGTTAAGGAGGTAACCGGCTTAGGGAAGTGCATCGATGTCATAGTCTACGACGGTGTTATCGCTAGGGGTGATACTATAGTAGTTGGAGGAGTTCCGGAACCCGTTGTAACTAAGGTCCGTGCTCTGCTGATGCCTAGACCTCTAGAGGAGATGAGGGTATCTGGAGCAGAATTCGCTCAGGTTGATGAGGTTACTGCTGCAGCGGGGGTCAGGATCGTGGCCCCGGGATTGGATAACGTAGTAGCTGGAGCCCCCCTATACGTAGCTAGAGGGGAAAATGAGGTAAGTAGCCTAGTAGCTAAGGTCGCGGAGGAGGTTGGGCAGGTGAGGTTCTTTAGGAATATTAACGGTGTTGTAGTTAAGGCAGATACCCTCGGGACCCTCGAGGCTCTTGTAATGGCCCTCGAGCGCAGGGGGGTCCCGGTTAGACTAGCAGATGTAGGTCCCCTAACTAAGAGGGAGGCTTTAGAGGCATCCCTAGTTTTTAAGCAGGACAGGTACTTAGGTGCGGTACTACTATTCAACGTCGGGATCCTCCAGGACGCTGAAGAGCTTGTGAGAAGTGAGGATATCCCGGTATTCAAGGATAGCATAATGTACAGGCTTATAGAGTCCTACGAGAAGTGGGTTAAGGAGGAGAAAGCTAGAGAAGCTGAGAGGGAGTTCGTCTCACTAAGCACTCCAGCTAAGATCCGGGTTCTGCCGGGCTACGTTTTCAGGAGGAGCGACCCAGCTATAGTAGGTATAGAGGTCCTAGGGGGTATACTAAGACCTGGAAGCAGGTTAATGCGTATCGATGGTAAGACCTTAGGGGAGGTTATGCAGATCCAGAGCATGGGTAAGGTCCTTCGAGAGGCTAAGAAGGGAGATCAAGTAGCGATATCGATAAGGGGGAACGTCATGGTAGGTAGGCACTTCGATGAGGGCGACGTCCTCTACACAGAGCCTAGTGAACGTGAGCTCGAAGTACTTTTCGAGAAGTTCAGGGATAGGGTAACTGAGGATACGGTAGACGTAGTGAAGGAGGTCATAGAAATCGTAAGAAAGAGGGACAAGCTCTTCGGTCATAGGGTAGAGCAGTACCTAAGGGGTTTAAGGAAGTGAAGATAGTGATCCTAGGTTTCGGTGGCTGGCTCAGTGATCCAAGTTACGGTAGTACATCCCTACTTCTCATAGACGAGCACGACGGTACCGCTATCCTAGTAGACCCAGGTGAGGGGGTTATAAGGGACTTACACTTATGTGGATACAGCGACCTACGGAGGGTTAAGGCTATCCTGGTAACGCACAGACACGGCGACCACATTCTCGGACTTCCAACGTTAGCTCAGTGGGCTAAGGTCCTTCAGCACAAGTTCACGGTAGTAGGACCTCTAGATGCTCTTAGCTCCCTGAAAGTAATCCTTGAGGCTACCGGTGTATCTAACTACGAGTACTATCTAGACCTACTTCCGGTAGATGAGGTAGAGCAGGTAGCTATAGGAGGTTTAAGAATCTCGTTCTTAAGGACCCTACACAGCGTTCCCAGCATAGCTATTAGGGTAGAGGATGGAAGTAGGGGCTGCCTAGTGTATAGTGGTGATACGGCCTACACTGAGAGCTTAGAGGAGTTTGCTAGAGGCTGTAAGTTGCTACTCCACGAGGTTACATTCCTAAGTGCTGACTCAGCTCTACTTAAAAAGCTAGGTCATTCCTCCCTCCTAGATGCTCTGAAGGTAGCTAAAGGAGCTAGATGTAGCGCTCTAGTCCCAGTACATCTAGGTACGTACAGTAAGGAGGACTTGGTAAGATACGTAAGCTGCATCGAAGGCTTGCAGCTGGTTATTCCGGAGAAGTGCTTAGAGGTAGAGCTCTAACCTG
>CAYTXX010000054.1:0-8266 GCA_964442165.1 uncultured Desulfurococcaceae archaeon
GGCGTCGCCAAGAATGTCCACAGGGTTCTTTATGGATGATGCAGGTGGTAAAGCTTCCCTCAAGTACTCTAAGGTACCCTCCGTAAGGGGGGCTAGGCTCAGTCCTGCTAACTCTACGGAGTCCGCTGCTAGGACCCCTGCTCCTCCACCATTAGTTACTATACCTACCCTCCTGCCTTTAGGGGGACCTCCCCACGTGAGTATCTTAAGCACGTTTATCAGCTCTCCTAAGTTATCTACGACTATAGCCCCCGCTTGCCTCGCTGCTGATATGAATATCTCCGCTCTACCAGCTAGGAAGCCTGTGTGTGACGATGCTGCCGAGCTCCCGACCTCTGTCCTACCACCTTTGAGAAGTACTACCGGCTTACCCATAGCTACGGCTTTCCTTATGCTAGCCATGAACCTCCTACCATCTTCAACCCCCTCGACGTAGAGAGCTATTACAGCAGTCCTAGAGTCGTTAGCTAAGTACTCCACAAGCTCCCACTCCTTTACATCAGCGGCGTTACCATAGCTAACGAACTTACTTAACCCTATACCAGCCTCGGCTAGCCAATCGAGTATAGCTACTCCAAGAGCTCCCGATTGTGAGAGGAAAGCTACCCCACCAGCTCTAGGCTTCGACTGCCTATCGTTCGGATTGAATATGGTGTCAAGACCGCTCCAGGGGTCGTACACCCCTAGGCAGTTCGGCCCTATGACCCTCATACCGCAGGACCTAGCTACTTTAACGAGCTCTACCTCAAGTTTAGCTCCTTCGGGACCTACCTCCCTAAAGCCAGCACTAATAACTATGGAGACCCTAGTACCTAAGCTACAGAGATCCCTTATCACCCCCGGAGTTGAGGTAGCTGGAACAGCTACGACAGCTAAGTCCGGAGCCCTAGGCAGGTCTGCTACCCTCCTGTAACACTTTAAGCCTAAGATGTAGTTGTACTTATAGTTAACCGGTAGTATCTCCCCCTTAAACGTAGTAAGCAAGTTCTCGAGAATAGCCCTACCTACGGTACCCTCCTTCTCCGAAGCACCTATAACGGCCACGCTCTCTGGGTTGAACAACTTGTGTAGAGCCTCCAACCCGGACCAAGCCTAAAGAGCTAGGCGCACCTATATATGTTGAAAACCCTGCACTACTACGAGGAGGTGGTAAGCCTCCTAGCCTGCTCCACTATCTCAATGCCGTGACTAGTCCCAATTACGTGAGCTCCTAGAGCTAGGAGTACTGCGGCATCTAGAGCTGTCCTTATACCTCCTGAGGCCTTAATCTTACACCTACCGCTAATGGAGGACCTTATGGTTATTACATCGGAGGGCAATACCCCACGTGGACCGAAGCCCGTGTTGGTCTTAACGTAGTTGGCTCCTACCTCTTCAACTAGTTGCGAAGATCTCCTTATCTCCTCTAGGCTTAGAACTGAGGTCTCTATTATGATCTTTATGGTTAGCCCAAGCTCGTGAGCTAGCTTAACTAGGGGTAGTAGCTCGTCCCTAAGCTCATCCCACTTACCGCTCTTAGCTAGTACGGTATTCATAACTACATCCACCTCCTTAGCACCGGCACTTGCAGCGAACTCTATCTCACTTAGCTTGGACCTAAGGGAGAGGTAGCCGTGGGGGAATCCAGCAACAGTACATACCCTATGCTTAGCTATAGGCACTACAAGCGGGAGCAGTGCTGGTGGGACTACTATAGCTCTAAACCGGTACCTCTCTGAGAGTTCTACAAAGTTTACGTAATCCCTCTCAGAAGCGTCTACTCTAAGCATAGTCTGGTCTATAGCCCCCTCTAGAGAGCTGAGGACCTCGAGGAGATTCCTAAGGCTAGGCAATCCAATCACCTACCTGTATCTTCTCTGGGATATACCTATCGGATAGGAACTTAAGCCCCTTACTAGCTAGAGCCTCTATCTCCAGCTTAACCTTCCTATTGAGGAACTCGTCAAGCTCTACCTGCCACCTATCCGACTTAAACCAGGGGTACTCCTTAAGCTCCTTAGCTCTCTTAATATCCCTCTCCTTAGCCTTAATGATGTAGTTCCTCCTCTCTACATCAGTTAGGTAGGGCTTCTTACCTAGCTTAGAGCTACCGAAGATATCCGTCATCATAACCCCGAGGAACCGAGCTTTCGGTGTCGCCAACCTCTCGCTCTCATAGGATAGGGTTATCGACCCGGTCTTGAATACGCTGTATATGTAGTACCCGTAAGGGTCGGAGTCCGATAGTACGTAGACAGGTAGTCCCAGCTCCTCGTTAAGCCTCCGAACGAACCTTCTAGTAGCCCTATCAGGTTGCCCAGCGCTGGTAATGAGTATAGACCTGTACTTTCTCCAGAAGCCGATCCTATGGAGTTGCTGGAAGACGGCGTCCTTCTCTACTACTAGCGCGAAGTCCGCGTTTACCTCTACAAACTCTATTAGGTCAGGTGTAGGTTCGATAGAGTACGCTCCGTGCCCCATCTTACTAAGGTCTATAATGTCATCGCCTGACCGGATCTTCATTTCTCCAACTACCTTACCCTTTTCCTTGCTTAGAACGAGCATCTCCTCCCTTAGGACGTTGGCGTAGACCTCGATATCCCGTATTACCGAGTCGGATTCGGACTGCTCATCCCAGGTATTCTCCTCGGCTATGGCTTTCGAGGGCATCTTCCTGAACCTTATGGTATGCTTACCCCTGTAGTAAAGGTCTCTTATCGTTGGGTACTCCCCGTTGGAGAGAGCTTCAAAAATTATGCTAGCCATAAGCATAGTCTGCATGAACTTCCTAGCCTCGCGTAGGTCTACGAAGGACCTCTCGAAGGTAGAATCTCCAAGTAGTAGTAGACCCCTCTCGGGCTCGTATATGGTATTGCTAAGGGTTCTCTTTCTTATGATAAGCTTAGGTACTCTTCCCTTTATAACGTCTTCTAGAACCTCGTAGAATCTCTCTCGAAGTATTTGAAGAGCCCTCTCGCGTGCCTTAAGGTCTACCTTAGACGCAAACTCGTGTTGGCTGCTCATCACTCTACCACCACATCGCTTAAGTTAGCTATCTTAAAGGTCTTTAACCTAGAGTTAAGCACTTCCAAGAGCTTCTGGGAGACTACCTTAGGGTCTACCCCGTACATCCTATAGAGGGCGTTGGAGACTTCGGGTATGTACTTAGCTATCGAGACAGCCTTCTCAACCTCCTCCAACTCCCTCTTCTTCCTTAGCAGGTAAGACCTAAGGTCCCTCAGTACCTCCCTTAGTGCGTTCTCAACCTCCCTCTCTATCTCCGGTACATCAGCTATAGCTTCCTTACCTACCCCCTTGTAGGGTACCTTAGTACTGCAGATGTGGGTAACTATAGCGAGAGGTGCTGGGAACTCTACCTCGTATAGCTTAAAGTCTATTCTCTCAAGGACTTTATAAACTACATCGCTTCTCTCGTCGTACAGAAGTGGGATCTTGTTAGCGTACCGTAGGATTAGAGGCTCCTCTAGAAGGGGTACCTTACCTCCGTAGGCTACCCCGGCTTCAACTATGAAGGCGTGACCCTCATATACAGAGGGCTTTCTAGTTATAGAGTTAGCGTACTCGGGGCTGAAGATCTTAGTTAGACCGGCTACTATGATATCCCTACCTAAGTAGGAGAGGTGGTCTGCTCTAGGTGGTTTAAGTTCCCTAAAGTTCCTCATGACCCTCAGTAGGGTCTCTAGCTCTCTATCGGAGAGCTCTCCGGCTCTCTTCTCTAGGGGTATTCCAGCTTCACTTAGCATCCTCTGAGCTGTTATCTCTCCGACCCCCTGAAAGCTCTCTACTAAAACCTCCAGCAGGGGGCTTCCACCCCGTGAGCGTAGTATGCTCTTCAGAGTCTCTATATCGACTCCGTGTGGGTGGGGTAGGGTCTCCCTAGCAGGTGGAGGTAACTTATTGATGGATCTCTCAAAGAATACTACGTTACCCTCAGGATCTCTGAACAGTATCTCAGCATAGGGGGCTACCACCGCTGTTCTCCTTATGTACTCGTATATTCTCTGCTTAGCTCTAGGCCAGTCCCCGAGAGTCACTATCCTAACAACAGTTCCGTGCCTACCACTTACGTTCGAGACCATGGAGAAGCTTAGAACTACGGGCTTGTTCTCCTTAATATCTATTTTCAGCTTAAAGCTGTACACATGCTTAGACCTTATGGGGGCTACCATAACCTCGGCTGGATAGCCTGTAGTTATCTGAGCGTAGAGAACAGCCATCTTAGCTCCAAGTCCGAACATCCCCCTAGTCTGCCTTAAGACGTACTTAGAGCTGAAAAGAAGTTGAGCAAAGGCTTGCGGAACGTACTTAGGGGGTATACCTATACCGTTATCCTCAACTATAACCTCGTAGTAGGCTCCCTCCTCAACTTGCTTAAGCTCCCTTAGGGAGACTTTTATAGTTGGGAGGATGCCGTAGTTCTCGGTAGCGTCTAAAGAATTTTCAATAAGCTCCCTAACTGTTTGGTAAAGAGCTCTAACCGGGTTAGAGAAGCCAGCTATCTCCTTGTTCTTATAGAAGAACTCCGCTGGGGATATAGCCTTAAACTGTTCCTCACTCTGTGCCACCCACTCCTCACCCACTTAGCATCTATACGTAATAGCCATCTTTAAAGCTGGTTAGGTAATCAGAGAAGAGAAGACACATCAACCATCAGGAGACCGTCGTATCATCACCACCAACCCTTAGCTACCCTGGCTTTAAAGTTTTATCTACCGTAGTACAGTACGCACACAGCTCTCTGAGGGGTGTTCCTAACTACGTCTACTAGGTCTGGGTCTATTGAGGATATAGCTATTAGGTCCTCCACATTATCTGCTTGAAGGGTTTTCAGGGACTCCGCTCCAAATACCTCCTCACACGTATTTAAATCGACTACGTAGGACCACCTAACCCTTACGTAGGCACCTAGAGGTCCTATAGCGTACGCGAACCACACCCTAGTTAGCTCCCCCCAAACCTCGTAAGGAGCTTAATTAAGGTGTTTAAGTACCAGAATACTGGGTTTAGGAGCTTACCGAAAACCCCCAACCCGGTGGCTAAGTTCTTTAGGACCCCGACTTCGCTTGCACTGATTACACCGAGTGCTACGGCTATGGATAGGTACACGACCACGTAGACTAGGAACTTCGCTAGTAGTACTGCGAAAGACTCTAGAAATCCAACACTCGCAGTTGCTGTAACTACTAGGGGTAGTGATGCTATAGTGGATACGGCTAGTAGCTTAACTTGACGGGCTAATCTCAGCCTTAAGGGGATCCTCCGGCTCAGTAGGTACAGCTGAGCTACAGTAGTTACAGCATGAAGAACTACGTAGGCTACAGCTACTCCTACTAGCCCAGTTCTGTAAGCGAGTAGGTAGACCAGAGGTAGGTATACCAGCGCCCCAACAACGTTGGAGATTAGTACGTACCTGGTCTCACCTAGAGCATTGAGGGCTGAACCTAAAGTGTGGGAGCCTAGTAAGGTGAGGGCGTAAATTAGGACAAGTACCCTGAAGTACTCCGGCGCATCCACGTACCTCCGCCCATAAACAACGCGTACTATATCCGCTGAGCACGTGAAGGAGAAGGCTGTTAGGGGGATCGAGAAGAGTGAGACGTACTTAACGGAGTCTTCGAAGGTCTTAGCTAACTCTACCTCACTCCTAGCTCCGGAGAATACCTTAAGGAATGCTGTTGAGAAGGGAACTATAGCTACGGAGATCACTGAGAGTAGGTTAGCCGCAGCTCTGTAGTTACCTATCTCTGAGTCACTGAAGGCTCTTGATATAACCATAGCTGTATAGGTACCTAAGAGAGATGCTAGTACTGAGGTTGCGTAGAGAGGTAAGCTAAAACTAAGCATGTCCCGAAGGAGCTCCTTACTGACCCTAAAGCTTAACCCCCTTACAGCTGTAACTAGTAGTACTAACGAGATAGCCAAGGAAATAACGGATGCGAGGACGAACCCTAGGACGGCCCCTTTAACGTAGTAAGCTAACGCTAAGGTCAGCGAAAGAGCTATCCTAAGGGTACTGTAAAGGGGTTCTGTTAGGGCCGCCCTACCCCTCCTACCTACTCCTATTAAGGAGGACCTTAAAGCTAGGAGCAAGGGGTAGGTCAGTACGTAGGGTGCGGTTAAGGCTACGAGTCCGGCGTGCTCCGGCCTATTTATGATGAACTTGGCTAGAGGTTCACTAAGGAGGAGACCTATTAGAGATACTGCTGAAGCTGAGGAAGCTAGGAGGATTAGCCCTGAGGATATGTACGGACCTACCTTATCTGGGTACTTAGAGGGGTACCTGATCAAGGCTGTCGGAAGACCTAGATCCGAGATTGCCATAAGGAAGGAGGGCACTGTGAGAACGAGCGAGTACACCCCATAACCCTCAGGGCCTAGTATTCGGGCGATTACTAGAGACCCTACGCCGGCAACTACTAGGGAGATAAAGCTAGTCCAAGCTAAGGTTAGAGCTGTTGCAGTAGCCTCTAAAAGAGCTTCACCGCTGCTTGAACTAGGCACAGCATTTACCGTCGGTATGCTTACTCACCTCGTAGAGAGCTTACCTTAACACTTAAAGGTATATGAATACAGGACCTCCTACTAGTAGAGGCTTCTACCTCTAGAGCTCTCATCGCCATCGTCACAGCAAACTCAGCTGGTAGCTTAAAAACTACCTTAGATAGTGGAGCGCCAATACCTACCTTGTAGTACCCGGAGGACCGTTTAAATTTCGACATACATTGCTTTATTTACTTGTCTTAAGCCTCTATCAAGGGGCGGAGGCAGTAATTTACAGTAATGAGCGTGTGGGAGGTACTAATAAATTGCTAGAAGCGAGAGAGTTTCTGGGGGTTACGGCTTTATGATGAGGTTAAACTTGAATCAGGTGGTTAGAGTTTCTAGAGCTGTAGGTAACGCCTTTAGCTCTGTTGTTACTAGCCTAGAGGACTTTACTGATCCAAGGTACTACCCTCCTAGAGGGGATAGCGATGAAGCTGCTACGAGGTACCTGTTCTTCATGGTAACTATAGATCACAGGACGTCTAGGTATAGGCCCTTCGAGGACTATGTCCTAGGCGAGAGGTTTCACGGTGCTGATCTCCTCTATAGACTTGGGAAGCTTAAGTACGATGAGGACCCAGAGTTCTTCAGCCCTGAGAGAATGTCTAGGATTACAGTTGAGGAGGTCTCCAGGTGGTTAAGCACCCCCAGCGGGGTTACCATATGGGACCCTGAAGTTAGAGCTGAGCTACTCAGGGACGCCGCTACTAAGCTCCTCAAGTACTTCGACGGTTCCGTTAGTAAGCTGATAGCAAAGTGTGGTGGGTACATAAGGCACCCACGGGGTGCTGGCTTAGGGAACCTAATCAAGATCTTCAAAGCGTACTCAGACCCCGTAGAGAAGAAGATGTTCCTCTTGGTGAAGTTCCTATGTAGGAGGGGCTTGGCCAGCTTTAAGGACCGCCACAACGTTGAGGTACCCGTAGATAACCACCTAACTAGGCTAGCGCTACGTCTTAAGATCGTCGAACCCTCCAAGGAGCTGGAGGCTAAGATAGTTGGTAGAGTAGCAGTAAGCGAGCTAGAGGATGTAGAGATAAGGAGGTCGGTGAGGTACGCATACAAGATGGTATCTAAACTCTCGGGGATAGAACCTGACGTACTCGACGACTTCCTCTGGACTTTCGGTAGGAGGTTCTGTAAACGTGAGGAGCCTGCGTGCGAGTACGGTAGGGAGTGCCCTCTGAGCTCTTCGTGCCCTAGTTTTGGAAGAGCTAGCTACTTAGTAGAACACAACTTCCAGGACACTTTCTACTACTAGTATAGGGGCAAGTGTCGCGAAGACTTACACCCCAGTTAAAGTGGAACCGCGGGTGCGGGGTCTGGGCTTAGGGAGGCTCTAGCTGCTTACTCGCAGGAATTAAGACTAAAACCTGCAGTTGAAACACTAAGAGCTCGGTAGAGAGTTGTGGGTATTGAAGACCTAGAGAACGCGGTAAGGGGTCTCAGCGAGGAGGAGCTAACGGTCCTCAGGTACTTCATTAAGTACAGGTCTGTTGGGGAGCTACTAGCTACTCGAGAGCTTAAGATGCTAGGGGTAAAGAGCCCCTCTAAGGTGCTGACTAAGCTCTCTTCACTAGGTCTAATAAAGAGGGGTATAGGTTGCTACACAATTTCCGAGAGGCTTCTCGAAGCTATTAGGAGCGGTAGGATAAGGGTTTAGCTGGGGGCTCCTCTACTACCTAGCTATTCTCACTTCAACGCTAGTGTATCTCTCGGGTAT